>JAATGH010000209.1 GCA_015654745.1 Enterobacterales bacterium | reverse complement strand
GCAGCGGCAAATTCATATTGCAGTCGATAATCATCCTGCCAGCCTGTTCCGGCTCGTTCAGGTCGCCCCAGGCCTGGATGATGTGCGCTTTTCCATGAAAGCGCTCCATCAGCGCGTCGGCGGCCAGCAGGGCAAACCCGCGGGCCTCATGGTTTCCGGTCAAGCGCCAGTCGGCAACACAAGAAAGCGTATACAGAAAACCGAGATCATGGGTTTGCGTATCTTGCCGGCCGGCGATGCGCAAACCGAAAGAACGCACCTGCTTTTGCGCGGCCAGGCGATATTTGTCCTCCCCGGTCATTTCCCATGCTAACCAAAGCTGGCCCGTCCAGAAGCTGGAGGTCCATTCCACATTATCGGTGAGAGGATAAAATCCGTTAACACAGGTTTCCCCCGGAAAAGCATCACCAAATTCAGCCAAATTACGATCAATAACGGTAATAACACGGGCGCGGGCAAGCCCTAGTAGGCGATGTATTTTTTCATATTCTATGGGCGTTGTATTTCTGCCCTGCAATAACTCTTTTTTCGCGGTATTCAACATGCTTCTTTCCTTTGGATAAACATCAGTTCATTAATTTTGAACAACTTTTCCTGGCATTGGCCTATGGGAAAAAGACAAAAATACGTGATCGAAGCGAGACGCATGCCGGGAGAGTACCCGTATCGGAATTATGGAAAATGTTAACCTGGTCACACTAATTTATGATATTGAAAACTTTGTTTGAAGTTATATGAAATGGTGGTTTAACTTATAAAAATACTCCCAAAATATTTTAAAATATTGTCCTATGAACAGTTCAATCCCCAACGACTTTCTGGAATTGGTTTCGCTTAATGAACGCGCGGCGTCCTTTAGCCGCTTGCGAGCCAATTCGTTGCGTTATCACCACTGGCATCAGTGCCTGGAAATTTTATACATCGAAGAAGGCTACGGTATTATTGCGGTGAACAACCAGCAATACACCATGCGCCCCGGAAGGTTGTTTATTTTTCCACCGTTTAAATTACACAAAATTATGGTCGCCGATGGTCAAAACGATCGCTATCAGCGCACCATTATTCATGTGGATAATGTGGTCATCGCCCATTATCTCAAGGATTTTCCCCGTCATCAGGCCCAGCTAATCCAGCTAAGCCATCGACAAAGTCAGGCGGCGGTGTACGATATCGCCGATCTGCATCACGTCATCGACGCTATTTTCACTAAATACAATGAGATCCTTAATTTCGATAGCTGCAGCCCGGAAAATATTTCGTGTCTGCTGATCCAACTTTTGACCTTTTTACCGACTCAAAACGCCAATAGCGAGGTGCTCGAAAGCACCCTCTCGGCAAAAGTAATGCAGTGGATTGAAGTCAATTATCGTGAGAAATTTAATCTTGATACTCTATCGCAGCATTTAGGTCTATCCAAGAGCTATGTCTCCCGCCGTTTTCATAAGGAAACCGGCGAGCTTATCAATGAATATCTCTTAACCAGGCGCATCCGCCTGGCCTGTGAATTATTAAGGGACAGTCGGTTCAGCGTACAAGACATATCATCTGAATCAGGCTTTTCAGATACGGCCTATTTTATCAGCTCATTTAAAAGGAGGATTGGCAAAACCCCATTGCAATATCGCAAAGGGTACAAATAATGTGCATCTAGCGCGGTAGTTCTCCTTACGTTCCCTTCTTTGGTCGTCAAAACGCGCAGGACAATATTTTATGGTTTTATCCTTTTTTATTATGAACCATTGTCCTAACCCTACTTGTTTTTACCCCTGTCATCTTCCGTTAAGTGAAAATGAGAGCCTGTTAACAAAATCAATCATTCTTTTAGTTTTATCTAAGCCCATCGCTACGCAATAAAGCGTGATTATTTACTTAACAACATGCTCAAAATTAAGGATTTATATTTTCTAACACCTTAACACCAGCATACATCAGAGGCGTTTTATGTATTCAGACTCTCTCGCGCCAGACAGCGCCATTCCCCAACGACAACAGGTTGTTAATTGCTTGAATGCCATGCTGGCATCGGTGGATACCTGTTTCAACGACGGCGACAGCGGGATTTCCTTTGGACAAACCTGCGCGCACTACAGCCGGCATATCGCCGAAATGGAAGGTCTTTCCCGTATTCTCTGGGGATTATTCCCGCTGATGGCATCCGGTGAAAATTGCCCGTATTGGCCGAAATACCTCACCGCCATTCGCCATGGGACGGATGCCTCTCATTCCGGCTATTGGGGTGAAACCGGTCCCTATGACCAGCGTCTGGTCGAAATGGCCGTTTATGGTCTGGGACTTGCGTTAATGAGGAATCAATTAACGGATCAACTCACCGAAAAGGAAAAACATAATCTCCATCAATGGCTGGATCAAATCAGCGCGGCGGAAATGCCGGATAGCAACTGGAATTATTTTGCCATTTTAGTGCAAGTGGGATTTAAGCAAGCCGGGCTACCTTATGACCCGGAAATAATAAATGCGCGGTTTAACAAAATGGAAGCCTATTACCTGGGTGACGGCTGGTACTCAGACGGTTTGGGACGGCCGAAAGATTATTATATCTCGATGGCCTTCCATTACTATGGCCTGATATATGCGACGCTGATGGCACAGGAGGATCCGCAACGCGCCTTAACCCTGCGCGACAGAGCCAGCCGCTTTGCTAGAGATTTTGTGTATATGTTTTCCAGCGAGGGGCCGGCCATTCCTTTCGGCCGCAGCCTGACCTACCGCTTTGCCGAATCGGCATTTTGGAGCGCGGCGGCATTTGCCGGGTTGGACGTATTATCACCGGGAGAAATGAAAGGCATAGTGATGCGCCATCTGCGTTGGTGGCTTAAACAGCCTATCTTCGATCGCGACGGTATCCTGACTATCGGCTACGCTTACCCAAATCTTATTATGGCGGAGGACTATAACTCCCCGGGTTCACCCTATTGGGCCTTCAAGCTTTTTCTTATACTGGCGTTACCGGAGACTCACCCATTTTGGCAGGCGCCGGAAGCGGCCCTGCCACCTTTGCTCCCCCGGCGCAGGGTAACGCAGGCCAGCCAGATTCTGTGCCACGAGGAGGATTCGGCCCACGCCTATATGCTGACTTCCGGTCAGCTTGAACTGAATAACTATGTTAATACGGAAGCAAAATATACCAAATTTGCCTATTCCAGCCATTTAGGTTTTACCCTGGAACGCGGCCGCTTCGGTCTTAAGCATGCCGCATGTGATTCCATGCTGCTGCTTAGCGAAGGCGACAACTATTATCGCGGACGCAGAGAGTGCACGGAGGTTATTACCGCAGAGGACGCTATCTTTTCCCGCTGGGCCCCTTGGGCGAACGTCAACATCGCTACTTGGCTGATTCCTTGTGATGGATGGCATATCCGGGTTCATCGCATTGAGACCGGCCGGCCGCTGGAAACCGTCGAAGGTGGCTTCGCCGTTATTCAGGGACCGCAGACCATCGAGCAGATACAGCGGCGCCGCTGCCGTCTAGCGGCGGCGAATGGCACCAGCGTGATCGTGGATATAGGCCTTGAGGTACAACGCACTGCGGATAAGGTCATTACCCCGCCGAACAGCAGCATTATGTTTGCCGAATGCGCCGCTATTCCGGTACTGGCCGGTCGGCTGGAACCGGGCACCCATTGGCTGTGCTGCGCGGTAACCGCGCTTATTCATCCAGAAACCCACGAAGCCCCGCTGCCTGAATTCACCTTGTCGGGTGACGGTCTGCGGCTGTTGCAGCATCAGCGGGAAATAACACTATCCATCCGTTAACGGCACCCTGCGGATAATAATGAACCATGACGTTGAGGCGTAAATGAAAACGATCACTGCTGAAAATAAAGTTAGCTATTACAAAATGAGCTTAATCATTTTTCTCTATTTTTTTACCTGGTCGGCCAGCGTCGGACTGCTGGCCTTATGGCTTGGGGAAAAATCGGGGCTGAATGGATCGATTATCGGCACCGTATTTGCCGTAAACGGTATTTTTGCCGTCATGATGAAACCGGTGTATGGCTACATCATGGACAAGATCGGCATGAATAAAGCATTGCTGTATTTTATTGTCTTAATGTCGTCCCTTATGGCGCCTTTTTTTATTTATATCTACCAGCCGCTATTACTCAGCCACCTCACCCTGGGTATTATTGTGGGTGCCATTTATTTAAGTTTTGCCTGGTATGCCGGCGTAGCAGCATGCGAATCCTACGCCGATCGTTTCAGCCGCATCAATGGATTGGAATTTGGCCAAGTGCGCATGTGGGGCTCATTGGGTTGGGCGGTGGCCGCCTCATTCTCCGGCGTGCTGTTTAATCTTTCACCCGCCTATAATTTTATCCTGGGCAGCGGCGCGTCGGTCATTATGTTGGCCGTTCTGCTCAGCCTAAAGGTGGATACGTCTACCGCCAAGGCCAGCCAAGTCATCGCTAAAGACAAAATCGTGTTTGCCGATGTCATCGATTTGCTGAAAAACGCCAAATTCTGGGCCTTCTGTCTCTACGTGGCCGGCGTTGCCTGGATGATGTTTATTGCCGAACAGCAATTTTCACGTTTTTTCGTTACCTTTTTCAGTACTAAGCAGCAGGGAAACGCCGTCTATGGTTATCTCAGTACGGTACAATCCGGGCTCGAGTTCCTGATGTATATGATAATTCCTTTTATCGTCAATACCATCGGCGCAAAAAAAGGATTGCTGTTTGTCGGCCTGCTGGTCGGTCTGCGCCTGATTGCCTCGGGACTGTGCGATAGTCATCTACTAATCTCCCTGATCAAGCCATTATATGGCCTGGAGCAATCTCTGCTTTTGGTTTCGGTATTTAAATATATTGCTGAGCATTTTAATAAAAAGGTCAACTCGACCATGTACCTGCTTGGCTACCAAGCGATGATTTATGTGGGTTCCATCGTCATTTCATCACCAGCAGGTTATTTGTATGACCGCATCGGCTTTGAGCATACCTATATTATTATGGGCGTTATTGCGCTGACGTTCACACTGATATCGACATTTACACTTTCGGCGTGCCGCAGCAATAGGCATCCGCCCGCCGATAACATCGTAAATAACGGTGAAGCCGGTAACCCACAGGCGTCCAAACAATAATCATGGCAGTGGTCATCTGATAAAAAACAGTCGCGTACCGATAATGAAAAGCACTTGACATAAATAGAAAGTGTCTCAGGCATCTGTCCGTCTGCAAACAAATAACATTAATTGAATACCGTCGCTAACATCATCCGCCGCGGTTGGCATTCCCGTGGAGAAAAACGTCGGTAGCCGTTTTGTTAAAGACCCACTGATTTTAACGTTATCGAGACAGCTTTATTGGATATTCGTATTTTTAAAAATACGTTAGGGCTAGTGACGGCCCGCAAAGACGTTTTAGTGCACTGACATTTGAATGACATTTAATAATAAGGGTAGAAAAATGAAAAAGGTTTTAGCTATTGCCGCAACGGGTTTATTATTGACTTCATTAACATGTTCCGCCGCGGGAGGATGGATAGAATCTCGCGAAGCTTATAATACGGCATCCGACAAACACGAATTGGCTTTCCGGGGAGGGTATAATTTCACCAACGGTGCCGGTGTCATGTTGACCAATGCCTATAATACGGGAACTCTCGATCAATTGAAGCACAGCTACAATGAACTGGAAGGGTGGTATCCTTTTTTCCATGTCACTCCCCAATTTACCATTCTGCCGGCATTTATCGTTACCTCGTCAAATTCAGGCTCGGGCGTGTCGCCTTATGTGGATTTTAATTATAAATTTACCCCTGATTTCAACGTGACGGCGCGGGTTCGCTACAATCATAAGAATTACGACAGTCAAGATATCAATGGAGAGATGAACCCTGACGATACATTGCAATATGTTATGTACTGGAATTACAAGATAGATGAGGTATGGTCCTATACCTTTGAGCCAGATTATTATGTTCGACAAAATGATTTCCACTCGGCTAATGGCAGAGACCATAGCTGGGAGCTTAACAACAAACTCACCTATACTATAGACAAACATTGGAGATTAATACCCGAGGCTTCCTGGCTGGATAGGTCAGAACAATATCACCGCGAGCAATTTCGTTTCCGCCTCGCCGTGCGTTATTATTTTTAACCATCCAGTGATGTTGGCTTCTTCTTTCCGACGCTACACTTAGCCTATTACGTCGCACTACCGGTAGAAGCACTGCGGGTGGAAAGCGACGTATAGAATCATGAGATGGTCTGTCATTTGATTGTGGAGAAGCCATGCCCTCGTTTTACGCCGCTGCAATTGTTGTTGTAACCATTATTTTAATGGAGGTCGTTGCGACGCTGGTCCATAAATACATCATGCACACCTGGGGATGGGGCTGGCATCACTCGCATCATCTGCCCCATGGCGGTGGCCTTGAGTTAAACGATCTGTACGCGGTGGTTTTTGCGCTACTTGCCATAGCGCTCATTTACCTTGGCAGTCTGGGGTATTGGCCGCTGCAGTGGATTGGCGCCGGCATGACCGCCTATGGCGCGCTTTATTTTATGGTGCATGATGGCCTGGTACATCAGCGCTGGCCGTTTCGCTCTATTCCAAGACGGGGCTATCTCAAACGCCTTTACATGGCCCACCGTCTGCATCATGCGGTCAGGGGACGACAGGGCTGCGTGTCGTTTGGTTTTCTCTATGCCCCGCCGTTATCCCAGCTACAGCAAGCGCTGCGTCAACGACAGGACCGGCCGGTCAACCAGGACGCCGCCATAAATGATCAGGACGCGGTTTGAGCGTCGAAAATCGGGAACTCAAGGCCATACCCGCCCCGGTCAAAACGTGAATGCGTTTTTCCAGCTTGGTGGTCCCCTGACGCTGGCTCCAGGCGTGTTCCCCGGCATGGCGGACATTGAGGCCAATCTGCCGATAAACCCCCAGCGCGGTGGCGATCGCCCAGGCGGATCGCAGCGGCAGGCCGGCAAGTGCTTCCCGCGCCGATTGGTAATAAGGCTCGGCTGCGGTAACCACGCGATGCGCCAGCCTTCCCAGCGCGGCGCGCTGTGACGGTTTGGCGTAATTATGTAAACTTACCCCCTCCTCCGCCAGCCAACGCGTGGGGAGATAGCAGCGGCCGGCCTGTGCGTCTTCAACAATATCACGGGCAATATTGGTTAACTGAAATGCCAACCCCAAATCACAGGCGCGGTCCAATACCGTCCGTTCACGCACTCCCATGATGTGCGCCATCATCAATCCGACAACGCCCGCGACGTGATAGCAGTACCCCAGCGTATCCGTAAAGGTGTGATAACGTTCGCCCCGCGCGTCCATGGCATAACCGACCAAATGATCGAACGCCAGCTGTTCGGGGATAGCATGCGCGAAGGCGACCTCCTGAAAGGCCGCAAATGCGGGTTCTTCCATCGGCACTCCCGTGAGGGCGCGGCGGGTCAACGTCTGCAGGTGAACCAGCCGCTGTTGTGGCGTATCTTGAGCCACCGGCGCGCTGAAGCCCATGTCCTGGCCGTCTATGGTATCGTCGCAGTGCCGGCACCAGGCATACAGCATTAACGCGCTGCGGCGGATGGCGGGATCGAACAGCTTGGCGGCACTGGCAAAGCTTTTCGATCCCGCCGCCATGGTTTGGGTTACGTGATCGAGCAATGACTGATTCATCATGTCAAATCCGTTAGCATTAAACCTGCTGTGGCTTTTGCGGAGCCGATAACGCCGGGAATGCCGGCACCGGGGTGAGTGCCGGCCCCAACCAGATAAAGATTGGTTATATGGCTATCGCGGTTATGGGGCCGGAACCAGGCGCTCTGCGTCAGTATCGGCTCGATAGAGAAGGCTGAGCCTAAATGCGCGCCCAGCTCATCCCGAAAATCAAAGGGCGTGAACATGCGGTGCGTGACCAGTTGCTCCCTCAGGCCCGGCATGCAGTGCCGTTCAAGGTATGCGAAAATACGATCGCGCAGGCGAGGTCCCTCAACATGCCAGTCCAGATCGGCCGTGCCCAGGTGCGGCACCGGCGCCAGTACGTAGTAACTGCCGCATCCCGGCGGGGCCAGCGACGGATCGGTGACGCAGGGGGCATGTAGATAAAGCGAAAAATCCCCGGCCAGGGTGTTGCGATTGAAGATGTCCTGGATCAGTCCTTTATAACGCGGACCAAAGCACACCGTATGATGCGACAGTTGGCTGTGATGCTGACTTAGCCCAAAATAAAGGACGAACAACGAATTGCTCATGCGTTTGCGCTTGAGCGTGGCGGCGCGCTTGGCGCCGGTTGGATGATGGCCGAGCAGTTTGTCATAGGTGTGCACCACGTCGGCATTGGACGCCACCGCCGGGGTCACCATGCGCCGGCCATCGGCCAGATGCGCCGCGACGATTCTGTCGCCGTGGGTTTCCAACCGGCTGACCCTGGCATTCAGCTCTATTTTACCGCCCAGATCTTCAAACAGCCGCGCCATGCCCTGAACCAGTGCGCCGGTGCCTCCACGCGGGAACCAAACGCCCCATTCGCGCTCCAGGGCGTGAATCAACGTGTAAATCGACGAGGTTGTAAACGGATTACCGCCGACAAGCAGAGAATGGAAGGAAAACGCCTGGCGCAGATGCTCGTCTTGGATAAACGAAGAGACCATGCCATAGACGCTGCGCCAGGCCCGCAGCCGGGCGAGCCGAGGGCCAGCGCGCAGCATGTCGCGAAACGACAGGAAGGGCACCGAGCCGAGTTTTAGATAACCTTCTTTGAATACGGCGCGTGAATAGTCAAGAAAACGCCGGTAGCCCGCAACATCCCCCGGATTAAAGTGGGTAATTTGCGCCTCCAGCCGTCGCGGATCATTATCATAGTCAAAAATCTTGCCATTTTCCCACCGTAGCCGGTAAAACGGCGTAACCGGCAATAATTCGACGTAATCCGCCAAACGTTTGCCGGCCAGCGCGAACAGCTCTTCAATGGCGCCAGGGTCGGTTATCACCGTCGGTCCCGCGTCAAAGGCAAATCCCTGCTCGTGATAAACGTAAGCCCGACCGCCGGGCTTATCGCGCCCTTCAAGCAGCATCGTCGGGATACCCGCGGCCTGCAGTCGGATGGCCAGCGCCAGTCCGCCGAAACCGGCGCCGATCACCAGGATTCTATTCATAAAAAGCCCGCAGCCGTGGAGTACACTTCAACATGGCCCGCAGGGCTTCACCCACCGGTACCGGCGGCTTGCCTAACAAAATGCGCGCCCTATCCGCCAAGGTCGGATGACCGGCGTAAAAACGGGCAATGAGTCGGTCATCAAGACGGTAAAAATGTTGCATCACCCGCCAGCGCTGCGTCGGCGAGCCCGCCAGAAATAGCATCCGGTTGAGCAGACGAAAAAACCGCTGTTGTTGCCACTGTCCGACGGCAAAAGTATGAATCAGGCTAAACAATGCGGGGTGGTCCAGCCGCGGCTGACTGGCGATATGGTCGGCCAGCCTGGCGGCCAGGGGTAGCGAATAGCCGGTGGCAGGATGAAATAGGCCGGCGCGGATCCCGCTGCAGGGTTGTCCGTCAAAATGCTGCCAGAAGGCGCCGATGCGGCCCGTCAGCGTAATGGGCAGGCGCCCCTGTTCTTCACGCCGCAACGTCATCAACTGCCACCCCTTGTCCCCGGCATAGTCGGCAATGCGCTGTCTGGCGGTATCGACATCAAGGTCGGCGCCGTCGATATACTGGGTATCCTCGATCAACAGGACGGTAGGCGACAGCGGCAAGGTATAAACAAAACGGTACCCCGCCGGTTGATCCACCGTCGCGTCCATCAGAATGGGCCGAGTGAGCCCGTGCGGCCGCGCGAGCTGCCATTGTTGGCCAACAAAGGCCTGGCTGGCGACGGTAAAAAAAGAGCTGGGTTGGTAGCCTCGTCCATCAATGACCGCGCGCGCGGAAAGGATTTGTCCGTCGGCGAGCTGCACGCGGCGAGGCGCCAGCCGGATAACCTGGCTATCGGTGAGGACGTTCTTGCCCAGCCTCTGGCCGATGGCGGCGGCGAAGCGTTCGGCGGTCACCGATAGATAGCGCCCCCGGAGCGTGCGGGTAAACTGGGGGAAGATAATATCGTAGCCGTCCCAGCGATGTGCCACCAATGGGGCAATCCATTGATGCTGCTCACGGGTAAGATCGTCTTGGTGAAATGACCAGGTATGATTACCCCCTAAACGAGATCCCGTTTCCAGCATCAGTACTCTCAATTCCGGGCGGCACTGCCGCAGACGCCAAGCGATCAGCCCGTTCGCCAGTCCTGCGCCCACCAGAATAATGTCCCAGCGGTTCATGGCGTCACAACCATCGCGTAGTGGCTCATCTATCGCTTCCCGAGTAGTGCATATGAGCGTGTCGCAACCCGTTAAGGTTGGCGCTGCCGGTACAAAAGCAAGCGGTACGAAGCTGATCGATGATGATCTGAAAGGCGTCTATCACCGCCGCGCCCGAGGCGGTGGCGCTGGGCAGCACGGCGGCGCCCAGCCCGACGAGATCGGCCCCCAGGCTAACGGCTTTGGCCACGTCGACACCGTCCACAATCCCCCCCGAGGCGATAAGGGGCAACGCGGGCAACGCCGCGCGGATCCCGCGCAGCGCTTCACTGGTGGGTATCCCCCAGTCGGCAAAGGCCATGGCCACAGCGCGCCGCCGCGGGCAGCGGGCGCGTTCGCCTTCCACCGCGGCCCAACTGGTGCCACCGGCGCCGGCCACGTCCAGCATGGCCACGCCCACCTCCGCCAGCCGCCGCGCAACGGCGGGTGAAATTCCGGCGCCCACCTCCTTGATCACCACCGGCACCTCAAGTTGTTTGACCAACTGACCGATCGCCGCCAGTATGCCCACCCAATGGCGATCCCCTTCGTGCTGCAGTGCTTCCTGCAGGGGATTGAGGTGAACGATCAAGGCGTCGGCGCCAATCATCCCTACCGCGCGGCGCGCATAGTCCAGACCTTGCCGGCCGACGATCTGGGCCGCGCCGAGATTCGCCATTAGCGGAATATCCGGCGCAATATGGCGCAATGTGCCGTCGAGACCATAATGGGTTCCACGTTCCAGTGCGATACGCTGTGAGCCCACGCCCATCGCCAGGCCGAGAACCTGCGCGGCCGAAGCCAGGTTCTGGTTGATCTCGCCGGCACGCCGGGCACCGCCGGTCATGGAGCTGATCACCAGCGGCGCCTTCATTGGCCGGCCAAACAGCGTAGTGCCCAGGTCGATGCGGTCAAAATCAAGTTCAGGCAAAGCACAGTGCTCGAAGCGCCAGTGCTGAAATCCGGTACGGGTGTGGCGCACTGCACATGCCGGGTTAAGCACGATATCCAGATGATCGTTCTTACGCCCGATCAGGTCGGTCTCCTTCATTGGCCCTCCGGTAAGTGAACCCGATCGGTTAAAGGCGGCGCTCAACCGAAAGCCGCCAATTGTTGATTGAACCAGGTACACATAAACCGCCGAGTTGAAATCCCGTGGCTACCCACACCGGAAAAATGTTTATCGGCGCTATGCAAATGTTGTCTCAGGCGCAGATGGACTTCCTCCGGGCCAAGCATCGCCACCAGCGTGGACTTGCCATGGTCTTGGTTGATATCCTTGCCGGTACCACGGTGGCCGTCGGCTAGATCGTCAAGCAATTGAAAAGCTTGCCCTAAATCCTTGGCAAAACACCCCAGCCGCTGGCGGACGGTCTGCGGCGCGTCCGCGGCCAGGGCGGCGATCTGCAGCGTGGCATCAAACAGCATGCTGGTTTTGAGATGGTTGGTACTGATGATGGCGTCGGTACTGCGCAGCGCGTTACCCGCAAAAAGATCCTGAGATTGTCCGCGCACCAGCCCCTGTAATCCGACCGCGCCGGACAACGCCGCCACTGCCTGCGCCCGGCAGCGCCCGGATAAGCCGTCGGCGGCGGCGACCAGACCAAAGGCCTTGCTGAGCAGGGCCACGGCGGCAAGTATGGTGATGTTTTCGCCGTACAGATGATGAACAGTCGGTCTGCCGCGACGCATAAGGGCATTATCCATACAGGGCATATCATCAAGCATCAATGAAGCGGCATGGACCATTTCTACCGCACAGGCTAAATCCATCAGTCCCGGATGATTTTTGCGGCAGCCCAGATCCCGAGCGGCCAGCAGCAGCAGCAGCGGGCGAATACGCTTGCCGGGCGCCAATGTGCCGGCACGCATCGCCGCGCAGACCCGATCATCGTCGTCACCGGGTGGCAGCAAATCAATCAAGCGATTATTCACCTTCTCACGCAATACGCCTATTCCAGCATCGTTAACGGGTACGTTTTCTAAATAATTAGTCATGATTGCCAATTGTGTATTCTCAATTTACCCTATCAATGAATAAATATAAAATGAGAGAAATAATTAGCTGCTTAAATAATTATCGGTAATATCAATTACTTTTCTCACCCAATGAACACTATATTCAAGGATTGGCCAATAGTAGCAAACTATTCGGTTTATAACTTTTTAATTAATTCTCCGATAAGCTAATAATGTTATTCATCCGGCAGGTAATCAATGGGTCGCCATGCGGTAAATGGATGGCATTCGCCTGACAGCACGGTTTCCCCGGTTCATGAATCCTGTTCATAGCTCCATGTCACTTTTCGCTATTTATTATCGATAGCGGCGGGACTACCATGGCGTGACCAAGCTAAATAATCCCTGATACCGGTAGCTAAAGTCCGATCCGGAGATAATCGCCATGAGGAAAGACAATGGAATATAATTTTATGGGCCGCAGCGGGTTGCGGGTTTCCCCGCTATGTCTGGGTGCCATGATGTTCGGCGGCGAGACCGCTGAAGCCATTTCACAGCGTATTATTAATAAGGCTTTTGATCAGGGTATCAATTTTATCGATACGGCCGACGTGTACAGCGGCGGTAAATCTGAGGAGATCGTCGGCCGCGCTATTGCCGCTCAGCGTGATAAATGGGTCGTTGCCACCAAGTTCGGTTATATGCTCGGCCAGGGGCCGAACGAGTCGGGATTATCGCGTAAATGGATTTATCAGTCGGTGGAAGGTAGCCTTAACCGCCTCGGCACCGATTACCTCGACATTCTCTATTTCCACCGGGCCATACCCGGTCTGCCGCTGGAAGAGAGCGTACGCGCCATCGGTGATTTGATTCGCCAGGGAAAAGTGCGCTATTACGGGGTATCCAATTTTACCGGCTGGCGCATCGCCGAAATATCGCGAATTGCCGACCAATTGGGCGTCGACCGGCCGGTCGCCAGCGAGCCGCTGTACAATATCGTCGACCGGAGCGCCGAGGTGGAACAGCTGCCGGCGGCGGCCCATTACGGCCTGGGCATCGTACCTTACAGTCCGCTGGCGCGCGGCGTGCTAAGCGGCAAATATGCGGTTGATGCGCCGCCGCCGGCGGACAGTCGCGCCGGGCGCGGCGATAAGCGGATCCAGCAGACCGAGTGGCGCAGGGAATCCATTGAGATCGCACGGAAAATTGCCGCCCATGCCGCCAGCAGGGGAACCACATCCATTGCTTTTGCCCTGGCATGGGTGCTGAATAATCGCTATATCACTGCAACCATCGCCGGCCCGAGAACCGAACAACAATGGGACAGCTACATCGCCGCACTGAGTTATAAGATGACGCCGGAAGATGAGCAGATGATTAATCATCTGGTGGTGCCGGGGCATACCTCGACGCCGGGTTACACCGATCCGAATTATCCGGTTGAAGGCCGCCTGGCCCGGCCATGATCCGGCTCAACCATACCAGGCATAGCCGTTGGGAACGCGCGAGAAGCCGACCGCGGCCAGGCCGCCGGCTACCTGGCTGGCAAATGCCGGCTGGCCATCGATATTTTCCAGTGTGAACGTCCGGCGGTTCTCGCGTTTGAGCGCGGCCGATAATGCACGCAACCCGGCGTCTGCCGCATCGTGGCTATCAACAAAGATCAGGAGCTGGCGACCGCTCCGCCCTAGATAACACGCCAGTTTACCGTTGCAGATAACCACGATGGCGCCGCCGCGCCGGGCGGGCCGGATACCTGAACGATGGGAGGGCCAAGGCAATAGCCAGCCAAAAGGGTTGGCCGGGTCGCCCGCCGACAGCGCTACCGCCACCGTTTCTCCGGATGGCGCCGTTGCCAACGCACGCAACCGCTCGATAGCGCTCTTTTCCGCAAACTGGGCGGCGCCCAGTCCGGTAACAAACCGTCCCCGCAGCACCCGTCCAATCGATTCCATCTGCCGCAGCACCGGCCTGAGCCCGGCAAAACCCCCTGGCACCTGCTCCGCTACGACCACATTGCGGCTGACCACCCCATAGCGGTCGAAGAGATGCTCGACCCAGGACAGCATTTTGACGGTCGGATTGACCGGCTCGCCTGACAGCAATGACCAGCGCCCGGCCTGAGCCGCGTCGTCAGCGCGCGTCGCGTTGGCCGCCGCCGGTTTGGCCGGTGGCCACGCAGGCACCCACCCGATCCTCTGATGCCGATGGCGTGATAAACGGGACGTGCGCGGGCGGTTCGGCGAGCGCATGCCGGTGAGCGCGCGCAGCGGTAGCCAGGTATCGCTGGAGACCCGGCCTTGCCAGACCAGCGACCATAGCGCGGTCCCCACCTCGGTGGGCGAAACCTGCGCCGTGGTACGCGGTTCGCCATCATTCGGCAGGCGCGCCTGGACCAACTGCGCCAGTTGATGTAAAAAATAAGCGCCCCCGTCGGCCAGCACGGCGAGAATGGCCCGCTGCACCGCGGTGAGGATTGGCTCGCCGGCCTCGGGATCGCGCATTGGCAGCGTTTCGCCCGCATTTTCGCGCAGATGCAGGGATACCAGCCCATCATCATCCCCTAACCTTTCATGGCCTGCCCACAGCACCTCGCCGGCAGCGATAAGTTCATCCAGCATCGCCGGTCGGTAGTCATGCACTCTGGCGGGCAATATTTGGCGTTCCCACTGCGAAGCCGGCAACGCGACCCCCGCCAGTTGCTCGATTACCCGTGCGACGCCCTCGACGCCGTTAAACGCCGCCGACGGAACGCGATCGGTCGCCCGCGCGGCGTCGATCAGCAGGCCCTGACGCTCCAGCACCAGCAGCACCAATGCATCGTGCGGCACCGGACGCGTCGCCTCGCGCGCCGCCTGCAGCGAACGCGCGCGCAAACGATGAAATACCTCATACCATATCCACCGCCGGTTAACGCCGTCTTCGTTTAATCCGCCCCCGTCGGTAGGGTGTTCCCACGCGCCCGCCACACTACAGGGTAAAATTTTGCCGTGTTCGCGTAGGCGCCGCAATGGTTCATTGACGATGGCCACGCCCAAGCCAAAGCGGTTAGCCATCTGTGCCGAGGTAAAAGAGGCATGAGTGCGGGCATAGCGGCCAAGCAAATCGTCCAGGGGGAGCTCGAATGACTGCAAAAAGGCGGCCGGAATGCCGGGCGGCAGCCTTAGCCCCAGCGCGTCGCGCAAGCGGGAGGCATCTTCTATGCTGGACCAGCGCCATTCGCCCGCTATGTGGACGCGGATAATCCGCGCCGCCGCCTCAAGCTGCGCCAGATAATCGTCAGATCTTCCGTCGGCCAGACGCGCCGCAATCTCCGCCGATGACAAGGGGCCCAGCTCGCGTAATAAATCCACCAGCCCCTCCGCGCCCTGTACCCGTCGATCGGCGGCGGTGCGCTGCAACTCTTGTTCGACCCGCGCCATCACCTTGAGATCGAGCAATTCACCCAAATCGACCTGACCCAGCAATTCACCGAGTAAACCGCTGTCCAGCGACAGCATGGATGACCGGCGTTCCGCCAGCGGCGCATCGCCCTGGTACATGAACTCCGCCACGTAACCGAACAGTAAATGGGCCGCAAACGGCGACGGGATCTCGGTGGTCACTTCCAGCAACCGCACCGCGCCGTCCTGCAGCCGCTGCATCAACGCCTGCAGTGCGCCCAAGTCGTATACATCCTGCAAACACTCTCTGGCGGTCTCGACAATGAGCGGAAAATCCTCATGTTCGCGGGCAATTTCAAGCAGCTGGCCGGCGCGCAAGCGCTGCTGCCATAGCGGCGAACGCTTGCCCGGACGGCGGCGCGGCAGTAATAACGCACGCGCCGCGCACTCGCGAAAGCGGGCGACAAACAGCGCTGACTGCCCCACTGCATCCGTGACCAACTGCGGCAACGTGTGAGGCTCGAAAACAAACAGCTCCGCGCCGGGAATCCCGCCCGCGCTGTCCGGCAAACGTACAATGATGCCGTCATCGCTGGCGACAACGGAAGGATTGAGGTTCAACCGCCGGCGTATGCGCGCGGCAATTGACAGCCCCCAGGGGGCGTGCACCCGTTGCCCATAGGGAGAAAGTAGAATGACTCTCCAGTCGCCGCTCTCATCGCGACAACGCTCAATCACCAGGGTCCGGTCGGTGGGTAGCGTCCCGGTGGCCTCGGTTTGCTCCGCCACCAGGCCGACCAGATTATTGATAGCGTTCACGTCCAAGCCGGCGGCGGCCAGGCGCGCCGACAGCGGTTCGCCCGCGCCCAGCGCGGGCCGATTGCCCGCCGCCGCCACCTCGCGCAAAAAGGCGCCGATGGCTTCCCCCAGTTCGGCGGGACGTCCGGGGTTTTCTCCATGCCAAAACGGCAGGCGGGCGGAACGCCCCGGCGCCGGGATCACCACCACCTGATCGTTAGTGATCTGCTGGATACGCCATGATGTGGTGCCCAACGTAATCACGTCATTGACCCGCGACTCATACACCATCTCTTCATCAAGTTCGCCGACGCGACGGGCTCCCCGCTGTTCTTCGCCTTCTGGCAATACCACGCTGAACATGCCGCGATCCGCAATAGTCCCGCCGTTGGTAACCGCCAGCCGCTGAGCGCCCGGGCGGGCGCTCAGCATGCCGCTCGCGCGATCCCAAATCACACGCGGACGGAATTCGCCAAATGCCTCCGACGGATAACGACCGGCCAACATATCCAATGTGGCGTCGAAAGCGCTGCGCGGCAGCGTACGGAAGGGATCGGCGCGGCGCACCATCCGATACCAGTCCTCAATATTGATCGGCTCCATGGCAACCGTGGCGACGGTATGCTGCGCCAGCACGTCGAGGGGATTGTTCGGCGGCGCCACCGCTTCCAGCCGCCCTGCCAGCATCCGTTCCACGGTAACGGCGACGTCAATCACATCCCGCCGGGTGCGTGGATAAATCAACGCCGATGATATGCCGCCAACCTGGTGTCCGGCCCGACCTACCCGCTGCAGCGCGCTGGCTACCGAAGGCGGCGCGCCAACCTGAATGACCAGATCGACCAGCCCCATGTCAATACCCAGCTCAAGGCTGGACGTGGCGACAACGCAGCGCAGCTCGCCGGATTTGAGCGCCATCTCGATTTCCGCCCGCAGCTCCTTCGACACCGAGCCATGATGGGACCGGGCAACGATCGGCGCTTCGCCGGCGGCACGTTTTCCGGTACCACCCGCTGAAGAGGCGTAATGCGCCGGGGAGTCGTCAGATGGGGAGGACGCGGCATAGCGTTCATTGAGCCTCGCCGTCAGTTTCTCCGCCAGCCCACGGGAATTGGTAAACACGATGGTGGCACGACAGGCAAGTACCTGTTCGAGAATGCTGGCCTCCACATGTGGCCAAATCGATCCCGTGCGTCCGGCCGTCTCTGCCCCCGCGCGCGCATCCCCCAGCGCGGGGATGGCGGTCATATCCGCCACCGGCACCACTATTTTCACCAAAAGCGGTCGGCTCGACGGCGGATTAACCACCGTAACCGCAAGCGCGCCACCCAGAAAACGCGCCACGCGCGCGACCGGGCGCACCGTCGCCGACAAGCCGATACGCTGCGCCGGCGTGGTCAGCAAGGCGTCCAGCCGTTCCAGGCTCAACGCCAAATGTGAACCGCGCTTGGCGCCGGCCACCGCATGGATTTCGTCAACGATCACCGTGGTCACGCCGCGTAAAGTCTCGCGCGCCTTGGAGGTCAACATCAGATACAGCGACTCGGGCGTGGTGATCAAAATATCCGGCGGCCGTCGCAGCAGGTTCGCCCGTTCCGCGGCGGGGGTGTCTCCGGTACGCATCCCCACCGTCAGATCCACCCGTGGATCGCCACGCTGGCGCCGTATAGCGCTGACACCCTCGAGCGGAATACGCAAATTGCGGCGCACGTCGGCGCCCAGCGCCTTGATTGGCGAGATGTAAATTACCCTGGTCGCGGTATGACGCCCAGGGTCGGACTCATGCTCGCGTTCCTGAAACAGCCGATCGATGGCGTGCAAAAAGGCGGCCAGCGTCTTGCCCGAACCGGTGGGCGCTATCACCAGCGTGCAGTCGCCGGCGCCAATCGCCGCCCAAGCGGCCAGTTGTGCCGCCGTTGGGGCAGCAAACGCAGAAGCGAACCAGATCTGGGTGGCGGGCTGGAATCGGTTGAGAGGATTCGGGGGTGTCGCTTCTAACGTTGGCATCCCAATGTTGTTCATGGTAAAGAGACCCCTTTCAGGTCCAAAAGACCACCGATTGCGTCTACTGACCCTCATTCGGTTGGCGGCAGACGGTCGACGCGGCAAGCAATAACATAAGATTAGCACCATTGCGCCGCCGCCCCGGCGTTTTCTTAGCCGCACAAGGCCGTCCTTTCAGGCTCCGTTGGCGATTACGGCCCATGGGTCCGGCCGGCCACCTGCAGGCACCGTTTTCGGCTGGCCGCTCACCTACGTATTGTTTGCTGCTCGGGGACATGGTTTACTGCCGTAATAGGCATTGGCTAAAGGACGCCGCATGATCTGGCTCATACTGGCGACATTGGTTGTCGTATTTATTATCGGCTTTCGTATCTTGAACTCCGGCTCTCGCCGGGCGTCACAGGCGCTCAATAAACGGCTGAATATTGGACCGCTGTATGTGGAATCCATGTTAAGCCAGATGGGAAAAGTTCCCGGCGAAGAGTTCGTCAATTATTTGCTGCATAACAGCGAAGGGCATCTGGGCAACGCGGCCGTGGTGCTGCTGATTTATCACGCCTTTATCGTTGATGACGCTGAACAAAACCTCGAGTTTTGGCACGGGTTATTGCGTAAAGCAAGGCTGCCCACCGCGCTGACGCCTAAACATACGCGATTGGCGCTGTCATTTTTACGTGAACTGGAGCCGGAAGCCGATGAGCTTAACGCTTTTCGACAACGCTATAACGCGCTTTTTGCCCCGCTCCCCGACGCCAACCCTGCCCCCGCGAGTAATGTGTACTATTTGGACGGTTGTACGCCGAAGAATTAAAACACTATGCGGCCCGCGCAGGCATTTACTGGATAGCATCTTGATCTGCCCTCGCCAGATCTTACACGCCGCTGGCCCCGGTAACATCTTGCCAAATCCACACTTTTGTTTCCGTATCACATTTGTCCAGATTTTCGTAGCGTACGCCTGCTTCTTTATTCCCCACGATCCTGTAGTTTTTTTATAGGTTACAAAAACGTGAATAAAAGGAGTCAATATGAAAAACCGGTCCGAATGCCATCTTGAGTCTCTGGGTGCCATGGCTGAATTGCCGCAGGAGTCGATCGTCGAGCTCAATACCAAAGGCTATATCGTGGTCCACAACCTTATCGATGCGGATTGGTTGGCGAATATGCGCAACGCTTTCGACGCACTGGTTAAAAAGGAGGGCGATAACCTAGCAATTGAACATCACCAGGAAGAGAGCGCAACGCGAATTGCCAACTTGATAAATAAAGGCGTGGTATGGGAGAAGGTATGGGCCCACCCTTTTGTGTTGTCGGTATGTCACCATATATTTCAAGGCGCGTTTAAAGTATCAAGCCTGAATGCCAGGGAAGCGCTGCGGGGTGGCGGCCATCAGCCTCTGCATGCGGACTGGAAAAAAACACGTCCGGATTTTCCGAAAGTCCATCTGGTTAACGCGATTTGGGCCATCGACGACCTGAGCGCGGCGAATGGCGCGCCGCGCATTATCCCCGGCACCCACCTGCGCCCGGAACTGCCCGAGACGGCGCTAGCCGACCCGGCGTTAGCGCATCCCGATGAGGTGATTTTCGCGGCGCCCGCCGGCAGCGTTATGATATACAATGCCCATACTTGGCATGGAGGCACGCAAAATAGCCTCGGGACCCGCCGCAGGGTATTGCATGGATTATATTGCGACCGCGAAGATGCGCAGCAGCAGGACCAGCGTAAGTGGTTGAAACCTGAGACCGCCAGCCGTATGACCCCGGCACAAAAATGGTTGCTGGACGTCTGATGCATCGGTTAAATACATTATGATGGGTTACCCGCGCCAAAAATCCCCTTTAGCCAAAGGTCGCTCGCCAAACATGCCTTCCCTGGCCGCCGCGCTTAGGCCCGATGATCCCCATCGGGCCTATGGTTGCGCGTTCGCTGTCTTTCGTTATACAACCGAGTAAGTCTGCAGTAATATCAGGGTGATGGGGGAACCCTGGCCCAGCGAAAACTGAGATTATCCCATTATGCAGCAGGACATTATCGATCTTATTGCGCAACTTCTGACCAAGACTCAGTCAATGACGGTGAGCTTCCCGGATAATTTGCTGCCTGCACCGCCGATGGCTTTTATGGTCGGGTTCCCGCGTCTCGAAATCGTTATCCAAGGCACGGTCCAGGATCAGAGTTTATCGCCAGATGACAAAAACCTTAAAACGGGCGACGCACTCTATATTCCCGCGGGCAAATGGAATCTGATTACCTGCGATGCCCCCGCAACCATCTTAAGCATCTTATTCAGTAAAAATAAATTAGGGTTCAGCCTGCAGCGTTGGGATGGCAATAAGCTCGCCAATATTGATAAACAAAACGTTGCACGCCTGGGCCCCCGGGTGGGTTCATTTTTACTGCAGGCAATGAATGAGCTTGTTTCCAACCCACAGGATCGGCAAACGGCTCGCTTCGTCCTGGCCGGCTTACTGAGCCATTGTTCGGATCAATTAGCCCACCAGGCGCAAAAGTTGACCCACAGTCAGGCCGTATTTGAAGTCATTCAAGAATATATTGATGAAAATGCCTCCTCGCTGCTGAGCCGCGAGAGCGTCGCTAAACGTTTTCATATTACGCCGAATTATCTTTCCCATCTTTTTAGAAAAACGGGCAGCGTAGGCTTCAATGAATATCTTAATCATGTACGGTTGGAGCGGGCAAAAATATTGCTTAAAGGTTATGATTTGAAGGTGAAGGAAATAGCCAATCGCTGCGGGTTTGTTGACAGTAATTATTTCTGCCGTCTGTTCCGTAAAAGCACGGCCCGTTCCCCCTCTGAATACCGAAACCATTGGCAAAGCCAGCATACTGAAAAAAAGAGCTAGTGTGGCTACGCTTATTGAGGCTGGTGTTTTTTTCGGTTAACCCCTGGTGCGAAAATGAATCTAGCATCGCATCCCCTTAATTTACTTTAAGATGTGTGCCATTTGGCAGCGTAAACGCCCGTTCAATTACCGACATGACTTTTTGGGGCTCCAGTAGGAACATACTGGTGGTCGTTTCAACGCGACGGCATGACAAAAATCGGTCCATACCCTGGATATCAATATCCGTGATAAGCACCGATACATTGGCTTTTGCGATATCTTCTGCCGTGATAACGTTTTCCGCGCCCAACGCACCTTGCGTTTCGACCTTCACCGTCCATTTTTCCTGCTGGCAGAGTTTTTCAAAACGTTCAGCCGCCATGTAGGTATGGGCGACGCCGCTCACACACGCGGTAACCGCAACCAGAAAACGTGTCATTCCGTGATTCTCCTTGCTCTATCCGGTTAGCCGCCAACCGTGACCCGGTATCCGGCAGACTGCGCCATTAATCGCAACGGCTCGATGTCTGCGTCGCCAGGCGGAGGCACCGCCTTCAATTGCCAGCGTTTGCTTAACAGTGCATATTTAGGTTCACCGTATTGGTGAAAAGGAAGCAAATGTATCTCCGATAATCTTAATGGCCGTAAAACGTCAAGTATTCGACACATATTTTCCCGGGTCATGGTATATCCCGGAATGATAGGGACCCGCGGAATCACCTTAATCCCCTCGTCTACCAATAAGCGTAGATTCTCCAGTACCCTTGGCAAATTGATACCCAGAATTTTATTTGAACGGTTTTTGTCCATGATCTTTAGGTCAAATAACACCGTATCCGACTGACGAGCGAGCATCAGCAGGCGAGTGGCCGGCGCATCCCCAGCGGTCTCGATGGCGGTATGGACACCCAAATGACGCAGCCTGGCTAAAAAGCGGGCGGCAAACTCGGCCTGCATCAAGACCTCTCCGCCGGAAAGCGTGACGCCCCCGCCGGAAGCACGAAAAAAAACATCATCCTTGAGCACCTCGTGTTCCAGGCTATCGAGCGTCACATCGCGGCCAATACGTTCCATCGCACCGGACGGACACTCATCGACCTCGTTCAAACACGTCGCGCAATGGAGGCATTTACCAATACGGCGCACCGTTTCAATGCGTGTGGAAAGGGATTCAGGGTTGGCACACCACGGACAACGATGCGGACATCCTTTGAAAAAAATCACCGTACGTATCCCCTGCCCATCGTTCAGAGAATAACGTTGAATATTAAAAATACGCGCCGTGTCGGCTCCCGCTTTAATATCGTTACAACCGGTGTGCCGTGCGACGGATAATATCATCCTGAATCTCCTTTGATAACTCGACAAAGAAGGCACTGTAGCCGGCGACGCGCACCACCAAGCCGGCAAAATCCTGCGGCCGCCGTTGTGCTTCGCGCAGCGTTTCCGCATTCACCACATTGAACTGAATATGCTGCAGTTTCAGTTTGGTGAAGGCCATTAAAAAGTCAGCCAGTTTATTCAGTCCGGCATCCCCTTCGAGCGTCGCGGGCGTAAATTTCACATTGAGCAGCGTACCGTTGGATAGCAAATAATTATCCAATTTACTCACAGATTTCAGTACCGCAGTTGGGCCTTGGCTGTCCTGCCCCAGCATTGGTGATAATCCGCCGTCGGCGAGTTGTTCCCCCGCGCGTCGGCCATCCGGCGTCGCCCCTACCACCGCGCCTAAGGGTAGGTGAGCGGAAACGGTATAACACCCTGGCGAGAAATGGCCGCCGCGCGGGTTGGTCCAGGTTTCGACCTCTTTACAATAGAAACGCAGCATATCGGCGCTGATATTGTCCACGTCGTCGCTATCATTGCCATATTTATCAAAGCGACTAATCAGCCGAGCACGAATTTGTTCTCCATCATGCGTGGCAAAATCGCGGTTCAGCACCGCCAGCAACGCATCGAAGCTTAGCCGTTGCTGATCGAACACCATGCCTTTTAACGCATGCAATGAATCGCCAAGGTTAGCGATGCCTATGCCCTGAACACCCGAGAAGTTATAGCGGGCGCCGCCTTCGGTAATATCCTTGCCCTGCATGAGACAGTCGCGGATAAAAGAAGAGAGTAACGGTACCGGTGCCCAATCACGGTGGCCTATATCACAAATATTACTGCCCTCCACCATCAGCCTGATATAGTGACGAATTTTATCGCGAATCCGGCTCAGCAGTCCTGGCCAGTCGAGTTCGGCGTTGCCCTGGTTTTCCTGCAAGACAATTTCCATGACTTTTAGCAGATTAAACATGGCGATGTCGTGCAAGCCGTATGTCTTACCGGGTATAGAGAGCTCGACACACCCCACCACCGCATAATCCCGAGCGTCCTCCAGGGAAACGCCCCGGTTCAAAAATGCCGGCACGACCACCTCGTCATTAAAGATCTGTGGGATACCGGTGCCTAGCCGGATGGTCTGCGCGGTTTTCAGCAGGAAGGGACGATCGATCAACTCATTGATCCGCACGCCCAGATTGGGTTGCGGGAGTTGAACCGTTTGATAGGCATCAAGACACAAAAAAGAGAGTACATTTACCGCGCTGCGGCCATTTTCCGTTAATCCCCCGAGCAGCGCGGTATAGCCGGTAGGAAAGCCGGCAAAATAGCGGGCGCTGCCGGCCGAACGCAGTAGGACGACGTCGTTGCATTTCACCCATAGCGATTCAAGCAGTTCTTTAAGCGACGCGGGATGCTCGCCGCGGTTCAACGAGGATTGATAAAATGGCAGCATATATTGATCAAAACGGCCGAGCGATAACGAACTGGCGTTGGATTCATACTGCAAAATCACATTGATGTACCAGAACAATTGACAGGCCTGCCGGAAATCATCCGGACGATAAAAGGCGTTATGCCGCGAAATATCCGCTATTGTCTGCAGCTCGGAACAACGCGGAGTATCGGCGCAAACCCGCGCCATGTTATCCGCCAGGGCCGCATAGCGCAGGATATGGGCTTGCGACGCCGCCAGCAGTATCAGCGCCGCCTGGAAAAAATCATTTTCAGGCTGCGCCAGGCAGTGGTTCTGCATTTCCGCAATCAGCTCGGCCAATCCGTGATTAAGCAGTCGCGGGTAATCAATAATCGTATGTCCCTGCCCCTTGTCGGTTTGGTTAATACTGAAAATCTGCGCGCTGACCGCGGCATTCACCTCATCAGTCATCTGCTTATTGATAAAATCTTTCATCGAGCGCGTTTCCCAATAAGGATAAAGCTGCTCGCGATAAATTCGTTTATCGTCTTCGCTAATGTCAAAGCGGTCCTGCGGGCGCGTCGGAAAGTGATCTAGCTCTTGCAGTAGCCAGTAAGGGTCCATTTCTGGTGAGATGATGCCTGAGCGCGGTTTTACCGTACGGTTGCCGGCGATCAGTTCATCGTCACGAATGGATATGTCGACATGCTCCAGAATGTGGGCGGTCGCTTTCGCTCGGCGCAGGATCATCGGTTCGCCTTCCGTGCATCGGTGGCTGGCGGTATAAAGTAACGCTCTTTCCAGTGAAATTTCCCGAGGTTTGGCGAAAATGGCGCTTTTTAGCCGTTGAATCCGATTGATCATGACATATACTCCTTAGACAGGAGGGCATGTGTCGCCATGCCCTTATGCCATCAAGCCGATTGATTCAGATGCGCGTCGATTTTGTTCATAATGGCGTCGGCTCGTTTTACGGCATCACTGATATTGACGCGCACAATGGTTTTTCCAGTGAAACGCTCTTCCCCCTTAATCCCGATATCTTTGGTCAATATGACCATGTCGGCCTCGGCAACATCGCCCGCCGTCAGCATATTTTCCACTCCGATGGACCCTTGCGTCTCGACTTTAACCCCCCAGCCCCTGGTTTTAGCTGCTGTTTCAAGCGCCTCCGCCGCCATGTAGGTATGCGCGACCCCGGAAGGACAAGCGGTAACGGCAATAATCTTGATCATGATTTATTCCTTGTCTGGCCAGCAAACTTGTTGTTTTCAAACGCCAAATCGATGTCATCTTCCCGTATCGGCGCAGCCGCGGTTTTGTTGCGGGCAAAGGTTTTCAAGACATTGACGCACACCGCGGTTACCGCCGCGCCAACCAGGATCGCGCCGATATAACCCAATTTCCCCTCAATAACCGGTAGCACAATCAGCCCGCCCCAGCCGGCATAGCATTTCACTCCCAGGAGTGCCGCCGTGGTCGCGCCGCACGCCGAGCCCACCATTATGGAAGGGATAACCCGTAGCGGATCGGCGGCGGCAAAAGGGATTGCGCCTTCGGTAATTCCCACGCAGCCCATGACGATGGCTGCTTTGCCCGCTTCACGCTCTTCCGCGGTAAAGTTTTTTCGATTGAGAAAGGTGGCCAGCCCGAGGCCTAACGGAGGAACGGCAATCCCGACGGCGGCAATGGCGACGACGGTATAAATACCTTGCGCAACGCAAATCAGCATAAACGCATAGGCGACCTTGTTTACCGGTCCGCCCATATCGAATGCCAGCATCAGCCCCATTATCAGAGCCAACACCACCGCGCTGCCCTGCTGCATCCCTTGCAGCCAGGTGGTCAGGCCAGTGGTTAAGGCGCCGACCGGCGCCCCCAGTCCCCACATCATTATGCCGGCGGTGATAAACGTGCCGACGATGGGGATGACAAAAATCGGCATCACGGACCGGAGCACTTTCGGCACCGGGATTTTCTTTAGGTAATACACCACGATGCCGCCAATAATACCGGCGATCAACGCCCCGAAGAACCCCGCGCCGTAGCTATTGCCGACCCAGGCGCCTATGGCGCAAGGCGCCAGGGCGGCTCGCTCCGCGATTGAATAACCGATATAGGCCGCCAGAAACGGCACCATCAGCGTGAGACCCGCCACGCCAATATCAAATAGTTTTTTCAAATTTGGGTCATTTACGGCATCGGGTACCGCGCCTTTTCCATACAACATGACGGATATGGCCAATAGGATCCCACCCGAAACAACAAAGGGGATCATATGGGACACCCCGGTCATCAGGTGCTGGCGGGTATTTTTGAGTATTTGCACCAACTCTTTCATGGTTAGCTCCCAGGCACGCATGGCGTCGACACGTAATCGACGAGATAAACAATAGGCATCCGCCATGGCTGAGGACAGAAGAGAAAAAGTACATTTACTGGATTTTTGTATTATGGAAATAGAAATGCGATCCAGCTCAACACTCAGCCCGCATCAGCGTTGGGGACCCGCGTCGCCAAAAATTGTGAAGCCAAGCACACTTTCCCGGCTTAAGTACATTTATCCAGTTTATGGCACTTTTATCGCATAGCTTAATGGCGCGCTATTTTTTACGCTGGATGCCATCACCATCCTATGGGGAGAGCGCGTTATGGCTCTGGTTATCAGCATCATCTGTGACTTGCCTAATGGCGTGCATGCCCGTCCCGCAAGCCAGATCGAAGCGCTTTGCAATACTTTCGACTCATCAATTGAATGGCACAACCTGCATACCGAACGCCGCGGCGATGCAAAAAGCGCCCTGGCGTTGATTGCTACCGGCACCAGTCGCGGGGATGCGTGCCACATCCTCATCAATGGATCGGACGAAGTCGCCGCTTTTCAACGGCTAAAACGGTTTTTCGATAATGAATTCGTCCACTGCGATGCGCCACTTGCCGTGGCACGGATGGACGGACCACAGTCCATACCCGAGTCTTTATCGCGCCTCAACCCCATCGTATTTGGTGGCCACGCCGTTTGCGCCGGCAGCGCGGAAGGCATGCTGACACGTATTGCCTCGCTTGATTTGCACGCTCTTGCCGACTTACCCGCGGTAAACAGCGTTGACACAGAACAGGCTTCATTGGACCTGGGCCTGTCTCGACTGCGTAAGGATATTGATTTCCGCCTGCTGGATAATGATGGCGCCGCCAGCGCCATCCTCGAAGCCCATAGATCGATCGCCGGCGATACGTCACTGCATCGGCATCTGTCTGCCAGTGTGTTAAGCGGGAAAAGTTGTGCTGAGGCGGCGATCATCGCCGCAGATCACTTTGGCGCGCAGTTTACCCGGTCCGCGAATGGTTATGTGCGCGAACGTGCCCTGGATGTACGCGACGTTTGTTTCCAGCTATTGCAACATATATACGGCGAAGCACGCTTTCCCTCCCCTGAAAAACTTAATCTCCCTGCGATTTGCCTGGCGGATGAACTCACCCCAAGCCAGTTTCTGGCGTTAGATAAGTCCCTGCTCAAGGGAGTGATATTGCGCAGTGGGGGTAGTACATCCCACACCGTCATCCTCGCCCGCTCGTTCGATATTCCCACCCTGGTGGAGGTGGATATTGATGCCTTAACACCCTGGCTCGCCCAGAACGTGCTGATCGATGGCAATGCCGGCGTAGCGATCGTGGAAGCGGATGAACCAATTAAACGCTACTACCGACAAGAGGCATGGGTACGGCATAAGCTGTACGAGCAACAGCGCGTCTGGCTGGAGCGTGCGGGAAAAACCGCGGATGGCGTTCGTCTGGCCATTGCGGCAAATATCGCGCATCCCGTTGAAGCTGCCGCCGCGTTCGGCAACGGTGCGCAGGCTATTGGCCTATTTCGCACCGAAATGCTGTATATGGATCGGCCAAACGCGCCGTCGGAAGATGAGCTGTATAATCTTTATTGCCTTGCAATGACATCCGCCAAACACCGCAGCATCATCGTGCGCACGATGGACATCGGCGGCGATAAACCCATTGATTACCTGAACATCCCTCATGAAAACAATCCCTTTCTCGGCTACCGCGCCGTGCGTATTTACCAGGAATATCTGACGTTATTTCACACGCAGTTACGTTCAATACTGCGCGCATCCGCCCATGGTCCGTTAAAAATCATGATCCCGATGATCTCTTCGATGGAGGAGATCTTGTGGATAAAAGAACAACTGGCGGAGGTCAAACAGTCGTTGCGCGATGCACACATCCCTTTTGATGAAAAAATCCCGATTGGCATCATGCTCGAAGTGCCCTCGGTGATGTTCATCATCGACCAGTGCTGTGAAGAAATTGATTTTTTTAGCATCGGCAGCAATGACCTGACTCAATATCTGATGGCGGTAGATCGCGATAACGCCAAAGTCACCCGCCACTACAACAGCCTGAATCCGGCATTTCTGCGCGCGCTGGATTACGCCGTGCAGGCAGTGCATCGCCAAGGTAAATGGGTCGGTCTGTGCGGAGAATTAGGTGCTAAAGGGTCGGTGCTGCCCTTGCTGGCGGGATTGGGATTGGATGAAATCAGTATGAGCGCCCCCGCCATACCGGCCGCCAAAGCGCGGCTGGCCCGACTCGATAGCCGCGCCTGCCGCCAGTTACTCAACCGCGCCATGTCCTGTCGCACGTCGCTGGAAGTCGAGCATTTACTGGCGCAATTCCGGATGGCGCGACAGGATGCGCCGCTTATCGCGGCGGAGTGCATCAGCCTTGATAATGACTGGCGCAGCAAGGAGGAAGTGTTAAAAGGGATGACCGACAACCTGCTGCTGGCGGGGCGTTGTCGTTACCCGCGCAGACTGGAGGCCGATCTCTGGGCGAGAGAGGCCGTATTTTCAACCGGCCTCGGCTTTAGCTTTGCCATCCCCCACAGCAAGTCGGAGCACATAGAGCAATCCACCATCAGCGTGGCGCGTCTGCCGGCCCCGGTCCCCTGGGGCGATGAAGAAGTAAGGTTCATCATTATGCTGACGCTGAACAAACATGCGGCAGGGGATCGGCATATGCGCATATTTTCCCGCCTGGCTCGGCGCATTATGCATGAAGAATTTCGCACCTCGCTGGTTGAAGCCGAAGGGAGCGACGCTATTGCGGCACTCTTGCAGCGCGAACTTGAACCTTAACCATGCAAGGAATTATATTTAGATTTGCGCCGGACTGAAAGGGTGCGTTCGGCAATCCGACACCATAACGTCAGGACCGATCACGCTGGCGAACCCGGCGCCGGCGATCTTTAGCGCCATCCCAGTTCCGGCGCTACCTGTGTCAGAATTGCCTCAATAACATGGGCGTTATACTCCACGCCCAGTTGATTCGGTACGGTTAGCAGCAAGGTGTCGGCTTCGGCAATAGCCTGATCCTGCGCCAGTTGCTTGATAAGCACATCCGGTTCGGCGGCGTAGCTGCGACCGAAGATGGCGCGGGTCTTCTCGTCGAGGAAGCCAATCTGGTCGCCTTCATGAGAGCTGTTGCCAAAATAGGCGTGGTCCCGCCGATCCGTCAGCGCGAAGATACTTCGGCTTACCGAAACTCGGGGAATACGGGTATGGCCGGCTTCTTGCCACGCCGCGCGATAGGCCCGAATCTGCTTGGCCTGCTGGATATGGAAGGATTCCCCGGTTTCGTCGTCCTTAAGCGTAGAGCTTTGCAAGTTCATGCCCAATTTCGCAGCCCATATCGCAGTGGCATTTGAACCCGCGCCCCACCAGATTCTCTCACGCAACCCGTCTGAGAATGGCTCCAGACGCAAGAGCCCGGGCGGATTGGGGAACATTGGCTGCGGATTAGGCTGGGCAAATCCTTGCCCGCGCAGCAGGTCTAGCAACACCTCGGTGTGGCGCCGGGCCATATCGGCGTCGATCTCGCCCTCGGCGGGCTGATAACCGAAGTGACGCCAGCCGTCGATAGTCTGCTCGGGCGAACCCCGGCTGATCCCGAGCTGCAAACGCCCCCCCGCGATACGATCGGCAGCCGCGGCGTCTTCTGCCATGTAATGTGGATTTACATAGCGCATGTCGATAACGCCGGTGCCAATCTCGATGCGGTGGGTTTTGGCGCCAATTGCCGCCAGCAATGCAAACGGGGAGCTGAGCTGGCGGGCGAAGTGATGCACACGAAAGTAGGCGCCGTCCGCCCCCAACTCTTCAGCCGCAACCGCCAGATCGATGGATTGCAGCAACGCATCGGCCGCCGAGCGGGTCGCCGACTGCGATGAGGGTGTCCAGTGACCAAACGACAGAAAGCCAATCTTCTTCATAGTATCGGGATCCTTATCTTTAGGCATCATCAAGCATACACAATGACCAACGCTGTTTCGATAATGGATCATGCCATGGTAAATATCAAAGAGTGTTTGCGTGGGGCCTAGTCCATATGCGGTGCGGCGCCACGCAATGCGATGGCCGTTATTGTGCGGTCAGCACGTATACATTGCCCGGGAGCCCCTGGATAAACAGCCGCCGGCGTTCTTGCGGCGGCAACGTCAGCGTCAGCGTCCGCCACGCAGGCCGGTATTTGCCACGGACGGTGAAGTCGATATCGATTCGCTCTTCATCACATCGCACCACCCAGGACAGCCAGAGCGCAAGATCTCTCTCCCAACCGGTGGTTTCACCATCATCATCAAACAGCAGACCAGAGCTCTCGCCACATCCTTTCGGCGGAAACAGCATGAGCTCGCGGTGGTCATCCTGTGCCGCATCCACAAAATCAAGGCGCTGCGACATCGGCAGCGCGGCGCCGGCGCGCACCAGCAAAGGCAAGGTTTTCAACGGCGCATCCAGCACAATGGTTTGGCCGCCCTGGTACCATTGTCCGTCATGAAAGTCATACCAGCCGAAGGCATTTTCCGGTAAGTACACCCGCCGCTGGCGTTGCCCCGGTTCGACCACGCTGGCGACCAGCAGGTCGCGCCCCAGCATAAAATCATCGGTTTCGGCGAAAGTGGCATTATCGTGTTCATGATCGAGGAATGTCGGGCGCAACATGGGCTCTTCATCAGCGCAGGCCTGCCATAGCAGCGTATACAGATATGGCAATAGCCGATAGCGTAATTGGATAACGTCCCGAATCGCCGCCGTGGCCTCAGGATACATCCAGGGTTCATTCACGGTGTGGTCGTCATTCCAGGAATGGATAGTAAAGCGTGGATGCATCGCGCCGTTTTGCACCCAGCGCACAAAAAGCTCTGCATCCGGTTTTACGCCGGAAAATCCGCCAACGTCATGGCCGATATTAAACAATCCGGACAAACTCATGCCCAGCCCCATCCGGATGTTATAACGCAGCGTCTGCCAATGCGTGCGGTTATCCCCACTCCAGGTTTGCGCATAGCGTTGCATACCGGCGCATCCTGAACGTGATATCAGATAGGGTCGCAGCTGCGGGGCGAAGCGGCGCTGGGCCTCCATCGACGCGCGCATCATCAACAACGGCATCACTGGCCGGATGCATTTAATCGCCATCTCTTCGCCGAAACCGTTGCAGCGGGCATCGTCATCCCAAATTTCATACTCGTTATTATCATTCCAGGTAGCATCGATACCCATTTCGAGTAATTGCACGGTCACATTTTCCTGCCACCAGGCAATGGTGGCGGGATTGGTGAAATCCAAATGTGAGCCCTCGTCGTCCCAAAAACAGGATCGTTCCGGACCGTCCACCTCTGAATCACGAATAAACAATCCTTGTTCCGCAACCTGCGCATAGCGGGGATGATCCTGCAGCAGGCAAGGTTTAATATTGGCCGCCAGTTTTATCCCGGCGTGATGAAAGGCCTGTGACATGGCGCGTGGCTGCGGTATTTTCGAATAGTTCCAGTTAAAAACGTAACGCTTATCGTTGATTGACGTATAACCCGAAGAGAGCTGGAAGGAATCGCAGGGAATCTCATGTTGCCGGCACAGCGTAATGAACTTCATCAGCTGTTGCTGCGCATCTGGCGCATCGGTGTAGTGCATCGTCGAACCGCTGTAACCCAGACTCCATTTCGGGCCAAACAGCGTCTTGCCGGTGAGACGCACCATGGCTTTGGTCACATCCAGGATCCGGGGGCCTAAAAACAGGTAATAATCCAAATCTCCCGCTTCGCCCTGATAGCGCCGGTAGGGAGGATGATAATTGTCTATTTCATTCCCCATATCTAACCAGCAACTGCTCAGATTGTCATAAAATAGGCCAAAGCTGGCCTGTGGACCGTGGGTTATGGAAAACGGAATGTGCTTATAGAGTGGGTCGGTGGACGCGGCGTTATACCCCATCGCATCCAGATTGCGCATCTCGAAGCGCCGGCCGCCCCGATCAAGATCGCCGGATTTTTCCCCCAAGCCATAATAATGTTCCCCGGTAAACCGGCGCTGGTAATGCGCGATGCCCTCACCTTTCCCGCTAAGCATGTAGGCGCTGGTCGGCCGATCCGCGGCTAACAAACGCCATTGACCCTGCTCGTCGCGGTATTCCCATTCCAGCCACAGCGGCCGGTGTACCGTGACCCTTAGCAGATCGGTACTCAAGGTCAAGCCCCGCGCATGCTGTTCAAGGCGAAACGCCGGCAGGCTGAACCCGGCGACGCTTTCCCGATCGCGCCCCCGCCAGGGCACGTCTTGTTGTGGTGCGATGCTCCAGGTACGGTTAAGCGCCAATTTGCCGTTTCGCTTAATGAGTACGCGGAACAGCGCGGGTTCCAGCACGTACAGCCGAAAGAGATGCCGTTTATCCACCAACAGCTCAATATAGCCTTCCGCCTGCCCTTGCAAGACCCAATTTTTTAAGGTTTTCATAACGTTTTGATTTCCATTAATATCTGCGACCCTCGTCCGGTTCGCGATGGCGGTTGATAATCCGGTTTTAGTGTTGCGCGGCCCGGGAGCCGCGGCGCTCGGCAATAAATGCCACCATAAACAGAGCGCCGATCAGGTCAAAACAGGCCATAGCGATAAACAGGGGGTTGTAGCCAATTTTGTCCGCGGTAAGGCCAATCAAGATCGAAAATAGAAAGCTGGCTATCCAGGCCGACGATCCGCGCATGCCGTTTACCGTGGCCATGTTGTTTTTTTCAAAGGACTCCACTACCAGCGCGCTGATCATGCAGGAAATCATCTGATGGCCAAAACCGCCCACGGAAATCAACGCAATCGCCAGATAGGGATTCGGGGTAATGGTCACGAGCGCCAAAGAAAGCATCATAAAAGCGCCGGTTACCGAACTGGCTATCACCGAATTTATGCGGCTGGTACCCAATAGATGTCCATACAAGCGAGCCAGATAACCGCTGGCAATGCTACCCAGGTCGGCGGCCAAGAAAGGTAACCAGGCAAACATGGCGATATGTTTAAGATCCATTCCCCGCTCGCTGGCCAGATAGAGCGGCACCCAAAAGCTCAACACCGCCCAGGCCGGCTCCGCCATAAACGCCGGGATGGCGATGCCGTAAAAGCGTTTATCGCGGCCTACCGTAAGCAGGGTTTTAAAAAAAGGCTGTTTGGCAACGTCCGGCTCATGGTCCTGTTTAATTAACGCCAGCTCACTTTGGCTCAGATTCGGATGTTTTTCCGGTGTCTGAAATAGGCACCACCATAGCAGGACCCAAATCATTGCCAGCCCGCCGGAGAAGATAAATGCGCCCTGCCAGCCCAAATAGCTATGCGCGACCACAATTATCGGCGGCGCCAGCATTGCTCCGATTGAAAAACCGACGCCGGCCCAACCGGCGGCGATCGGCCGTTCTTTTTTTGGAAACCATTCCCCCAGGGTTTTGGCGGTGGCAGGCGTGGCGACGGCTTCCGCCCCCCCCATAAAAAAGCGTAATATCGCTAATTGTATCCAGTTGGCGGCGCCCGCGTGCAGCATACACATCAACGCCCAGAGACCCGCACAGATCAGAATACCCATTTTCAAACCGATAACATCGATCAGCCAGCCGCAAAGAGGTTGAAACAGGGTATAGGCCAATTGAAATGCGCCGACAATCCATGAATATTGTTCAGTGGTCATCGCCAGGCTGGTTTTTAATTCAGGCGCAAGAATACCCAATGAATTACGAGTTATATAATTTACCGTGACTCCTAATAAAAACAGCGCCAGCATCCACCAACGTAAATATTTTATCTTACGCTTTCCCGCTACCCGGCCAGGTAGTTGATTCATTTCCAGACTCATTTTTCCTCCACGAGGGGAAGTAACGAATAAACTAGAGAAAAGGTCTGCCCTGATGCCGGCGAGACCGGCATCAGTTATCCATCCTCGGAATCGCGCCGCAAATGTATTTCGCGTGATTGCTTAAATTAATTATTTTGGATAGATAATCGACCTGTTGTTAAATACGTCATGGCGTTTTTTGTAGACTAGCCGAATAAACCGGTAATGGAACCCTCTTCGCTGCAAAGGTTTTCACACCGTGCTGAGTAACGTGTTAAATTTGTTTTTGGAGCAGCAAAATAGGTCGGGTTAGCGCCATGAAAATTTTTTCATTGGTAAATTTGAAGGAGATCACAAAATGAATGGAAAGTTAAAAATCCGCGAAATTGCGCTGCAAACGGGGCTTTCCATCAGTACGGTTTCCCGGGTATTGGCGGGAAAATCGAATACCAGCGACCGGGCAAAACAAAAAATTCTGGATTGCGCCCGGCAGGAAGGGATATTAGAACAACTGTCCACCGGCCGCCTGCTGCTTAACAGCCTGGTGGTTTTTGCCCCGCAGCGGGCCTTTGACGTACGTTACGATATTTTTTATTTCAAGGTTATCCAGGGCATCGTGCAGGCGCTGGCGCCCCATGAGGTACGGCTGCGTTATTGCGCGCTTGAAGAGGAAAGCAGCAATACGGCGCTGTTTATGGAAAAAATGAGCGATCCCGCCGCCGAAGCGGCGATGCTGGTGGGCATTGACGATCCCCATATCCATGCGTTGGCGGCAAATATCGGTAAGCCTTGTATCCTTATCAATTGCCGCGATCGCCGCATGACGCTGCCGGGTGTCTCACCCGATCACCAGCTTATCGGCCGATTCTCGGCGCAGTACTTATTTGAGCAAGGCCACCGCAGGATACTTTCCATCCTTTGTCTGCGCCGCTATACCATGGAGCAACGCCTTAACGGCATCCGCGAAGCCTGGCAAGAATTTAATCTGGAGTTTAACGAATCGCTGCATCTCATCACCACCCAGGGTTTCGGTAAATCGGAGACGGAACAGTGTCTGGCTGAATATTTACGGCACTGTCCCGAGCGCGATCGACCCACGGCAATCCTCGCGGGCGGCGATTATATGGCGCAGGGCGCGGTCAACGCCTTGGCCGGCATTGGCCTGCATGTTCCCCATGACATATCTATCATGAGTATGGACGGATTTGATCCGGCGAGCGATCGTGAAGTCCCTTTCACCTCGGTTCAGGTTCCCTGCGGCGAATTGGGCATGGAAGCGGTCAGGTTATTACAGCAATGGCTGATGCGGCCGAACATGATATCCAGGACCCTGCTGCTCAACGGCGGTTTGATCCTGCGTGACTCCGTCCGACGAATCCACGCCCACAACACGAGCCCGATGACGCGGGAGTTCGGCTTATATGATGAGTGAAGCAGCGCCGATTATCATCTGGAGACGCATGATGGCTACCCGTTTTCCCCGGTTGGCACGGCCCTTCCATGGCGGAAGGCAGCCGCACTCCGGCCTGATTATTCACCCGACTCATTGCGCAGCGCCAAGGCGCATATCGCCGATAGCAGAGCAATAGCCATCATATAGGCCGCGACCAGATTATGGCTGTGGTATTGAACCAGCAGCGCGGTGGCGACTAACGGTGAAATACCCCCGCCGAGTATCGGTCCGATCTGTTGCACGAGGGAAAGTCCGCTATAGCGAATATTGGCGGGGAACAGCTCCGAAAAAAAAGCCCCCTGGGCGCCGTATACCGACCCGTGTCCCAAGGCCAAACCGGCCGCTATCGCCAGATAGATAAGCCATACGACACCGCTGTCGAGCATCAGAAAGAACGGATAGGCCAGCGCCATTTGAAAGATCATACCCGCGATATAGACTTTCCGCCGGCCAAACCGATCGCTTAGCGTGCCGAATATCGGCAGGGTAAAACATTCGAACAGACACGCCAGCAATACCCCATTCAGTATCAACTGACTGGGCAAGTGCAATACATTGACACAATAGCTAATAGAAAATAATGCGGCCAACACGTCAACGCTGGTTACATTATGCGCTTTGATATAATCAAGAATATGCTCTCGTCTCTGCTTCATATACATCATCAGCCCCCCCTATTCGCCGGTTTAAAGATAAACGCCGCCCGACGACCATCAAAAATTAGTCGATAAGCCATGACAAAAAATTGACCTGGATCATGGTCGCCAATTCAAAATGGAAGCAAGTGGAAACAGCGAAGCGCAGAGGGTGAATGACCGCGGCTGGCCTGGAAAAGCGAGATATAGCGAGCCCAGCCGGGCCCGGATAAGGGTATTTTAATTAATCGGCGACAGCCGATCTTGCCGTTATCCGGCAGAATCGGCCGAATGCCATGGCCAGCGCGGTCAATGTTCGCCCGTCCCTCGGCATGCCGCTACGCAGGGTACAGGTTCGCCGGCGATATCATTGGCCGGGCAGCGGCATCGTCGGCTCGTGGCCTCTAACGGGGTGACGACGCATAAAGCGGCCGTGATGCGCGCAGTCACCCGGTAGTGGTACGTACCACGCAATCCGGCCGGGCTCTGAGCTGAGCGCTTAACTCGGTGCCTAACCCGGGACCGGTGGGCGGCAGCAGCCATCCATGCTCGATTTCGGGCAACACGGTTACCAGTTCTTGATAAAAACCGGCCAGATAAGCGCGCACCACTTCCTGGAAAATCGCGTTAGGCGATGACAGCCCGAGATGCAGCGACGCCATCAAGACCACCGGCCCGGTACAATCATGGGGAGCAATGGGCTTTTGATAGGCTTCCGCCAGGGCGGCAATCTTTTTAGCTTCGGTGATGCCGCCGCACCAGGACAAATCCAGCATGACATAGTCCAGCGCGTCCGCGGCCAGCAGGTCGCGAAAGTTACTGGTGGCCGCCAGCGTTTCGCTACCGCAGACCGGCAGACCCGACAGGCGGCGATAATCCGCCAGCGCGGCAACAGAATCCATTTTAATCGGATCCTCAGCCCAGAATATATTGTATTCGCGCAGCACCCTGGAAATGGCCAGCGCGCTGGAAGTGTTCCATAATGAGTGGAACTCGCACATAATCTCGATCTTATCCCCCACTTCGCGCCGAATATGTTCGAACGGGGCAATGGCTTTGCGGATGTCGGTAGAGCTGATGTAATTGCCGCCGGAAGGCAGTGCGAAGCTGTCAAACGGCCAGATTTTCATGGCGGAAAATCCCTCTTCGATCAGGCTTAACGCCAACTCGGCGGGACGTTCAAGAAACGCCACCTGATCATCATATTTCCCCTGCGGTTTGCTCTCTCCGGGGTTAATGGTCCGGCGGTGTTCCCCACCGGTATTAAAATGGGTACCGGCACAGGTGTTGTACGCCCGCATACGATCGTGGCTAAGGCCGCCCAACAGTTGGTAAAGCGGTTGGTTCAACGATTTGCCCAACAGATCCCATAAGGCAATATCCAGAGCCGAAGCGGCCCGAGTTTCAACGCCTGAGCCGTTAAATCCCAAATAGCCGCGAAACAGTGTCTGATGGATGCGCTCAATTTGCCGCGGATCCTTCCCCAACAGCATCGGGGCGCAAATGGCGTGAATATACGCCTCCACCGCCTCGGCGCCGCGAAAGGTTTCACCCAATCCCACCAGCCCTTCATCGGTATGGATCTCGACCCATAGCAGATTGGCAAGATTTTTCAGGCGCGTAGTTTCTATCTTGATAATCTTCATTACATTTCCTTAGGATAGACTACATTTTCCAGCGTTTCGCCCGCGTTCAAACGCCGGATGTTTTCGGCAATAAAGGCATAACGGCGAGCGAACAGGCCGGTAGTCCAGCCCGAGATATGGGGAGTGCACACCGCGTTTGGCAAGGATTCAAAGCGATACCGGGATGGCGCGACGCTATCTTCGCCGCCGCTGGGGTAACGGTACCAGACGTCTAGGTACGCCCGGGCAATGCGTGTTTGCTCCAGCGCCTGGTAAAGGGCGGTTTCATCGACAATGGCCGCGCGGGCGATATTGATCAGCACCGCATCAGGGCGCATTGCGTCAAACTGCGCGCGGCCAAATGAATTTCGGGTGGTATCATTCAGCGGGCAGCAAAGCACGACATAATCCGCCCGGGCCAATTGACGCAGCAGCTCGGTGGGCGGATAGCCCTCGTCCGCGGGGCCATCGACTTTCCCCCCCTGCGCCCGGCCGGAAATGGCAATGACATTGACACCAAAAGCTTGCGCCCGCACCGCAACGGCGTGGCCAATGCGCCCAAAACCAACGATCAGCAGCGTTTTGCCATGCAATTCACCGCGCGGGGCCCGGGACAGATACGTCTGAGACCAGTGCGCCGTATCGAAGCTGGCCCGCTGGGTAGAAAGCCGGACTTCGTGCTGCAGCATGGCGGCAAGCGTATATTCCGCCATCGGGATCTCATGTTCATAGACGTTACAAACCCGACATCCCGCCGGCAAGATACTGAAATCGATACCGTCCAATCCGGCACCCGGCGCGTGGAGCAACCGGAAAACGGGCGCTTTACTCTGGCGCTGAAAACGCATCGCCACCAAGACATCCGCGCCATTTATCTGATCATCCCATTGTGACGATTCGTGCGCTTCACGCGGCAAAGCCACAAACTCGACCGGGAACGTTAGGGCCGACGCTATCTGTTCCTGATGCGTTGCCGCCTCACCAATCATTACTATTTTCATGGTTTATCCTTGATACTTATTTAGGTGAAAGTGTGGACCGGGAGAGGGGAAGCCCGCCGGTAACCGAGGTGGTTAATTCCAGGCGTTTGATCGGCCCGACCACCACCACGTAGCAAACAATGGCCCCCAGCGCATTGGCGGCGACAAACAGCAAGGCGGCGGAAAAATTACCGGCGCCATTGATCAGGTAGCCGATAATGATCGGCGTGGTAATACCCGCCAGGTTGCCGATGCCGTTAAACAGCGAACCCGCCAGGCCACTGGCCTGTTTCGGCACCACATCGGACATCACGCCCCAGCCCTGAGCGCCAAAGCCTTTACCGAAAAATGAGCAGGCCATAATGGCGATAATCAGCCATTCGATATTGATGTAATTGCAGATGATCATGGTGGTTGACAGCAGCATGCCGCAGACGATGGGAATTTTTCGCGCCAGGGTTAAGGACATCCCTTTCTTGATCAGCCGGTCAGAGACCATGCCGCCCAGCACGCCGCCCATAAACCCGCATAATGCCGGTATAACGGCCACAAAGCCGGTTTTCAAAATCGACATTCCGCGATCTTGTACTAAATAGATAGGAAACCAGGTCAGAAAGAAATAGGTCAACGTCGTGACGCAATACTGTCCCACCAGAATGCCGATCATCATGCGACTTGACAGGATTTCCCGAATACATGGCCAGGTGGCCACCGCCGGCTTAACTTCACGGGCGCCATCGGCGGTCTGTTTGTAGCGATCGTCGATATCCACCAGCGCGCCACCCGCCACGATATAATCCAGCTCGGCCTGATTGATGCGCGGATGCTCTTTTGGCATATACATGACGCGGGTCCAGATAAGCGTCAACATCAGTCCCAGGGTTCCCATTAGCATATACACATACTGCCAGCCGAAGGTTTGGGTAACCCACCCCATCATCGGCGCAAACACCACCGTGGCAAAATAGGACGCGGAGGTAAATAAAGCCGAGGTGGTACCCCGCTCCGCGGCGGGAAACCACGTGGCGACAATGCGGCTATTCCCCGGAAATGCGGGGGCTTCGGCCAGCCCGATCAGAATACGCACGACAAACATCGCCGTGATGCTCATCGCCGCCGGCAACCCGATAACAAATCCCATACTGAAGGTCAGCAACGACCAGAAAAAGATACTGACGGCATAGACTCGCCGGGAACCATAACGATCGAGTAGCCGGCCACCGGGAATTTGCGCCACCACATAGGTCCAGGCAAAGGCCGAAAACATGTAGCCCAGCGTGATGGATGAAATACCAAAGGTGGATTTGATAGCGCTACCAGTAATGGATAAGGTCGCGCGATCGGCATAATTCATAGCCGTCATCAGAAACAGCATCAGCATAATGCCATAGCGAACCTTGGTGGCTTTGGTCGCCGGTATGTGGGCGCCAGGAGCCGGCGCATGCGTATCGTTAGAAATGGTATCGCTACCATTTTCGTTTAACATCTTATTTTTGTAGGGTAAGATGGCCATATAGGGTCCTGTGGGTCATTATATTTATGCTATAAAATTGCGCGATAAAAAATGGTAGCGCATTCATTTTTATCGGAGCCTAAACCCGGCCCGGTAACCAGGACAAGTTTTATGGTCTGAAAATGAGATCACATCGACATTTATTTTATGTGGGCGAAAATGCGACCGCTACGTGATAAAGACTTCCATAGCGTAAAATAGTGGGTATATGATGACTTTTTGCAGGTTAACGGCAGGCAATACAATGCGTTTAAGTCAGGTCGTGCGAAGTGGTCCGGGCCAGTACATTTGTGAAGCAGGCGCCCTGCGCTATCTCCCCGAAAAATTAGCCGTTTTCAACCGGCCTTACATCATCACCGGTAAACAATCACTGGCCGCGCTGCGATCATTTATGCCTGCGCCGCTGGATATTCCGGTGCTTGAATATGACGGCAGCGCCAGTCACGAAGATATGCAGCGGCTTGCCGCCCTGGCCCAGGAGGCCGATGTGATTATCGGCGTCGGCGGCGGCCGGGCGCTGGATACCGCCAAAGGCACCGCCGAATTGCTTAACGTGGAATATATTACCATCCCGACCATCATGGGTACCTGCTCGGCCTATACTCCGCTTTCCGCAGTATATTATCCCAACCATCAGTTTAAGTTGGTGGATTATTATCACCGGTCAGCTTATTTGGTGTTACTGGATCTGTCATTGCTGCTCGCCTCGCCCCGGAATTATTTTATCGGTGGCATTGGCGATACCCTGGCCAAATGGTATGAAGCCGAAGCCATCACCCGCCATTACAACAGCCAGCAGCTATCCATTATGGTCAGAATGGGGCTATCCGCCGCCAAGGAAACCCGGGATACGCTGCTAAGTGATACCGAAGCGGCGCTGGCGGCCATGGATGCCGTCACGGTGACGCCCGCCTTTCAGCGGGTGGCCGAGGCGGTGATCGCGGTGGCTGGCATGGTTGGCGGCTGCTGCGGAGAATATGGCCGAATGGCCGGGGCCCATGCGATTCACAATGCCATGAGCTATTTGCCGGTAACCCATGACGTACTTCATGGCGTTAAAGTGGCCTATGGCATTTTGGTCCAGTTGGTCGCCACGGGTGATGCCGAAGAAGTGGCGAAACTGATGCCATTTTATAAAAGTAATGGTTTCCCTTACTGTTTCCGTTCACTGGGAATCACCACTGATGCTCTTTTGGCGATCGATCGTCTGTCCGAATTTGCCGCGCGCGATGACGAAACCTTCCGGCTAGCGGTGCCCGGCGTGCGGACTCAGCAAATTGCGCTGGCCATTCGCACGGTGGAGGAGATCGCGAACGGCCGCGTTGACCCACATTAGGGCCACGAGGAACGTTGCGGCAAATGATAACTTTAGCCGTGGCAGCCCGGGTGGTTTCTTCCGGGTTGCCACCATAACCATAGGTGTTCGCGGGTGTTTATGCGACGATTCGCTTAGCCGTACTGGGCCGCGCCGAAACGTATCAGGTTTACTGTGCAAAACCCTGTCAAGATAGTCCCCCGACAGGATTTACCATACTCAAACGATTGCCCTCCTTACAGACTAACTTCCTTATTCTTATCCATTACGCTATGAATAGCCGCTTCCAGTTCGTTGATTTCGAACTTCGCTACATAAGCATCCGCGCCTACCTTGCGGACATGATCCTCATTCGCGCTGCCGGATAACGAGGAATGGATAATAACGGGAATGTTTTTCAGGAATTCGTCGCGTTTGATATTCAGTGTCAAGGTAAAACCATCCATCTCCGGCATTTCCAAATCGGTTAATACAAACGAGATTTTATCCGAAATAGGTTTACCCTCGGCCTTAGCTTCCTCGGCCATCTTACTGATTTTATTCCACGCCTCAAGCCCGGTAACGTGCATCTCGGCGGGAATGCTCATCAAATTGAGCCCTTGCTCAAGCATCGAACGGGCAACTTTGGAATCCTCGGCCACGATGGCGACCGAACCCGGTTTCAGATTAAAGGCTCTGGTTTTCTCATTGTCGATTTGGACATTACGATTGGCGGGAATAATGTCATACAAGATTTGCTCAACGTCCAGAACCAAAGCCAGCCGGTTACTGGCCTTATCATTGTCCAGACGGGCAATACTGGTGATATTCCGGCTCTTAACACCAGATTCGGCGGCCAGGACTTGGCTCCACTCAAGACGGACGATGTCGTCAACGGATTCGACGGCAAAAGCCTGGGTGCTGCGCGCGTATTCGGTCAACAAGAGAATATTTAACCCGGTTTTTGGCACACAGCCCACCACCGCCGGCAAATCAATGACCGCAATGATCTCCCCGCGGATATTCGCCATGCCCATCATTGGCGAAACCATGCCCGCGACTTTGGTTAACGGGGGCATTGGCACGATTTCACGAAGTTTGAAGACGTTGATACCGTACAACTCGGATTGTTCCTCAGCCGGGGAGGTCCCCAAGCGGAACAACAGCAGTTCTAGCCTGTTTGACGAGGTAAGGTTGGTTCTCTCATCAATCTCTTTTTGAAAATTATCCATGCTTTCCCCAATGCGAATACTTATTGATGTGCGGTAACAAGGCGATAGTAATGATTCGGAAATCAAGGAATAAAATTCTGCTCTGGGGCAATAAACGCTTTGCCTTTCCGCCTGGAGCAGATAACAGTTGCAATCATGCGGCCCGCCCTCCACGTCTTGTCATGCTTTTTTATCGTTTCGCCATAGCGGTACTTAGAGTGTTATCGGCTGTCGGCTGGAAATGCTTAATCGTTGATGGCGATATTCAGAAATAACTTATGATCCGCAACTGACTTAAAAAAACACCGGGGGTTCACGTCGAAAGGAGGATCGCATCATGGGGCCGCATCATCTTGATCCTCTACCCGTCCATGTCCTCATCCGGCTGAGGTCAACATCCGCCGCCATCAAATTTTCACCAATCGACAACGCTTTATTATTTTTACGCTGAATAATTCAAGTTGCGGGAAGGCAACACGCGAGTGCATCCCGATGAGCTGACGCAAAAAAAGAGATATCATACACCTTCGCGGTAAAACTATATTTACCCGTTTCGAGAAAAACATGGCTCATCATTATGACAATAATTGGCTTGCTAAGTACTTTTTCGCCATAAGATAATGGCCACCGACAATGCCGGCGCGCCGATGGAAGAAGCAATAGTACAATAATCATCGCCCTGGCGCTTGAGAAAAAAATAATAGCCATCACCGGGATTACGGCGGCGTCAGAACCGATGTTTGGATTCATCATATAATGATTGGTTATTAACCATAACAGAATAATAATATCCATCGTGAATTATTTCCGTTATTTTCCCGTTGAACAGCGGCAATATTCCCGCTGAGAATGAATTTATTTATTTTTCATTGGGGCATGAATAATGAGTATAAATGAAAATGGCGGCGCGGCGATTACCCCGCCTAACGATCCCCTCGCGTCACGCTGGTGGCGGCAGGAAGATTGGTGGTCGATTATTCTGGCGCTATTATTGATTGGCGTGGCGTTTATCCTCTATTCACAGGGCGGCAGTTTGAAATGGTTGGCCACCGGACCGGCAAAATGGGTAACGCTGGACGAGGCGGGCCGCGACCTTGTGAGTCGTCTGCCGGCGCTATTGGGCCTGTATCTGGTTTGGGCGGTTCTGCTCACCCTCAGCGGTGCGATTATCGGCCATGCCCCAGGTAAGTTTCTCGCCGGCTTTACCCTACTGTTTATTGTCTCGGTATTTATTTTCCAACTTGGCGCATGGTCCAGTGCCTCCCGTTATAATCTCGAGCCGCCGCTGCTGGCCCTGGTGCTTGGGTTGGTGGTATCGAATATTTGGCACATTCCGGACTGGCTCGCGCAAAGCCTGCGCGTCGAATATTTTATCAAAATCGGCATCGTACTGCTGGGTGCCACCTTGCCACTTACGCTAATACTCTGGGCCGGACCTGTCGCCATCGGCCAGGCAAGCATCGTTTCTCTAGTCACCTTTTTGGTTATATTCTTCGCCGCTCGCCTGCTGGGATTAGAGCAGCGTTTTGCCGCCGTGCTGGGCGTGGGTGGCGCCGTATGCGGCGTGTCCGCCGCCATTGCCGTGGCGGGGGCGGTGCGGGCCAAACGTGAGCAGGCGTCGGTGGCCATATCGCTGGTGATTATCTGGGCGATCGTCTCTTTGCTGGTACTGCCTTTTGTCGCGCGTTTGCTGGGGTTGTCCACCGGCGTTGCCGGCGCCTGGATTGGCACATCAGAATTCGCCGATGCGGCCGGCATTGCCGCAGCCCAAACCTATAGCGACCTAGCGGCTCATTCTGGCGGCGGCATTGCCGGTAAACCGGACGCCGCGGTGCAAGCTTTTACGCTGATGAAAGTGATCGGCCGCGATATCTGGATCGGTATTTGGGCTTTTGTACTGGCGATAGTTGCCACAACCCGGTGGCGTAATGCGGATGACGGAATTGACGCCAAGGCCGGCGCCACGGAAATCTGGCAGCGTTTCCCGAAATTCGTGCTGGGTTTTGTGCTGGCTTCACTGTTCGTGACCTGGTTGAGCAGTCATTATACCCTGGCGGAATATCGCTCTGCCCTGACGCCTGCGTTTATTGCGCCCATTACCGCGCTGCGCACCTGGGCATTTATTTTCTGTTTTTTAAGTATCGGGTTGAGCACCCGGTTCTCCCGTTTAACCAGCACCGGCTTAAGGCCATTCTGGGCGTTTACCGCTGGCGTGGTGGTGAATGTGGTCCTGGGTTATTTTCTGTCCGCCCACTTATTTGCGGACTTTTGGAATCAGTTGAGTCATCTGTGATGCGCCGGCCAAACGATAATGCCAAGTGCGCCGACTGCCGTTTTTGTCTGCGCGACCGGGCTGAAATGGAACAGGCATTCTCGGGACTGTCGTCACTGGGGTCGGCCTTTGGGGCCAGCATCAGCGATGCCGGCCTGTGCCTGCGCCATGATCGGTTGGTTTCACCCAACGATATCTGTCAGGCCTATGAACCTAAGTGTCTGGCCACAGCCAAGCCCAGATGATCGTTATGCGGAGGTAACCGTTACTCCGCATCACTAAAAGTTGGGACGTGAGTACCAACATCATCAAACGACATTGTCTTAACAGTATTCAGACACTTAAGCGTTCAATAATTAACACTACATAATCATATAAAATAGTATACTTACCTCGGCGTAGAGGCTTGCGTTCCGATGCTCAACACCATTGAACGCTTCACGCTTCCTGTGGCAGCTCTACGCCCTTACGCCAACAGGCTCCTTTTTGATAAGCACTGCTGATGTAAGACCAGTTTAATAAAATTAATAACATTGAATAATCCGTGAGCCAAATATAAATAGCCCCATTATTTTGAATGATAAATTTACCATCATAATTTCCAGGTGAAAAGAATGAAAGCACTTGTCATTTGCCGAGACAATATTGGCGATTTAATTTTGACCACACCCCTGATAACCGCGTTGGCCGAGGAATTACATTATCAGGTGGATGTTTTAGCGAATAGTTACAATGCCGCCGCGCTTGATGGCAACCCCCATGTTTCAAAAGTCTATATTTATAGCAAGCTGCACCATCGTGAAAAGCATGAGTCGGTTATTAAACTTATCATTCAGCGTTTAAAGGTCATCTGGTCGGTACGCCAAGAACGCTATGATGTCGTCCTTATCGGTAAGGGGCAATGGGATAAACGCATACTGCAATGGGTCAGATTGGCAAAGGCAAAAAATGTCATTGCGTTGGGGGAGACGACTCACTCTTGTATTACCGCGCTGGTCACCCCGCCTAAGGATGTTACCGAACATTTAGTTAAACGATTTTATCGAATGCTCACGCCGCTGGGAAGCACTAGCCAACCAGGGCCCTTGCGCCTTTACGCGGACCCGCTACTCGTAAGGGAAATGCGCACCGCCTATGATATCGATCGCCAACAACCGGTGTTTGCCTTACAAATAAGCTCGCGAAAAATTCTGCAGCGCTGGTCATCCTCAAATTTTGTTTTATTAGCCCACCGCCTGGCCGCCGCCTATTCCTGCAAGATCGTTCTGCTATGGTCGCCCGGTTCGGCGGATAACCCCAGGCATCCTGGTGATGATGTGAGTGCGTTACTCATTGCGTCACTGTGCCAAGACCTGCCGATAACGCCTATTCCGACGCATACATTAGGAGAGTTGATGGCCGCCGTTTCGTTGTGCAACCTCGTTATTACCAGCGATGGCGGTGCCATGCATATTGCCGCCGGACTTGGCAAACCGATCGTTGCGCTGTTTGGTAACAGCGATCCGGTAGTATGGGCACCCTGGCAGGTAGAGCATGAAATCATCAGCGCAGAAAATCATGATGTCGGAACGGTAAAAGTCGATACCGTCGTAGAAGCGGTTCATCGTTTGAAGCTGCGCGCGGACGCGCAGGCCACCGCGTTGCCCATCAATATCGACCTGCCCGCAGATATGCTGACTAACCCTATATCGCCTCAGCCCAACCGGCCGTTGCAGGATCAAATAATAGAAGTGGCGTTAGGACAGACGGCAGAAAGATGACGGCAGCAAAAACGTAATCGGACAACTAAAAAACGACCTTTTTAGAGTATTTACCACGATGTAAACAGTGGGGATCAATGATTTATTTTTTCCCACTACATTGATACTCTACGGTGACGTAGGTAATGTTGCAGGCTATTTTCGATTGTCTGATGCATTCCGGTATATTTTTGCCCGTTTGACTTACCTCGGCATAACCCCACGAATTGCACTTATCCAAGGCCATCTGTCTGCCGGCGGCCAAATCAACCACCGGTTTTTCATATACCCGATAGCCATATGCTAATTTGACTATCCCGTCGGCCTTATTTCCTCCCACAAAAGTCATTTTTTCATGGGTCACACATCCGGCCAATAGTCCGGCAAAAAAGAGTAGCAGAGCTGGTTTCATTATCATTTTTTTGCTCATTTCCAATAATATTGCGTCTAAGAATAATCGGTTATGATGGTAAAAACAGCATAGTAAGTGCTATCCAGGCTATGTCGTCACAATCTGGGCACTATTTTACCATCGGCGCCAAGGAACCTGGCGCGGTGACCTCTCCGGCGTAAAGGGCCGACTATCTACTCGTCTCCCCGGCGTTGCTCTGCTGTCGAGACGGTCACTGCCCGCGGAAGTTCTCTCCCACCGTAACCGCACAATATTCATTATGTGACTCGCTTCAAAAAAAATAATAGAAATGTGATATTATTCACATTGCGCTGTAAAGAAGTTAAATAACTCCGTATTTCTTCAATTGAATTTAATGCATACGCCCAATGAAATACCCCTAACCTAGTGAAATACTGACAACACCAATTTGATATTAATTAGGTAGGTCAGAGTTTTTACTCTGAAATAACGATGCTTAATACAGATATCCTTCTTACCGGCGGGCATGTTGTCGATCCTTCTCGCCATATTAACCGGGTGCAAAACGTGCGGTTAATTGGTGAAACCATTGTGGATGCCGATATTCCGCTCACCCCGGCCACTGACATCATTAATGCCAACGGCTGCTATCTTGTTCCCGGACTGATTGATTTTCATGCCCATGTTTTCGCTGACGGAACGGAATATGGCGTACCCGCCGACCTGGCTACCCTGCCCTATGGTGTGACCACCGTGGTTGATGCCGGTTCCGCCGGCACGGCGATTTACGAGATGTTCCGCCGGCAAACCGTGGCGCAAAGTCGGGCCCGAATTAAAAGTTTCCTGGCCGTTTCATCACCGGGACAAACCTGGGAGGAAGAAAACCAAGACCCGGTAAAATATGATCGGGACAAAATACGACGGTTGTTTCGTCAATACGGTGACAACCTGCTGGGTCTAAAGCTTAAACAGGAACGCGCCGTAGTCGGCACGCTGGGCGTCAAGCCGATGCTGGCCGCGCTGGAGCTGGCCGCCGAGCTCGGCTGTCCGATAGCTGTGCATACCACCGACCCGGTGGTGCCCACCGAACAATTGGTTGCGCTGTTTCGCCGGGGAGATATCTATGCACACGCGTTTCATGGTAAGGGCAGCACCATCATCGGACAAGATGGGCATGTGTTGACGGAGGTCATTGCGGCGCGCCGGCGCGGCGTAATATTTGACTGCGCCCATGGCAGAAGTCATTTCTCTATTCATACGGCGCAACGCGCCATCGCCGAGGGTTTTTTCCCGGATATTATCAGCAGTGATTTGTCCCGGTTCACTTTTAATAAGTCACCGACTTTTAATTTGCCCTGGGTCATGTCGAAGCTGCTCGCTCTCGGCATGCCGCTGCTTGATATCATTGCCGCCTGTACCGCCACCCCTGCCCGGTTAATGAATATGGCGCAACGTATAGGCACATTGGCGCCAGGAGCCTGTGCCGATATAGCGCTATTTAAGCTTGATTCCGCTCGCGTCACCTTTACCGACATTCAGGGAAGGGAACTCCAGGGCGAAAATGTATTCATCCCCACCATGACAATCCGCGCCGGCGAAATACTCTTTCGGCAAACAGGTTTTTGATAGCTAATAAAGGCCACATTCTATGAACGCAAGATGGTTACGTATTGGCGGTACGCTGATGCTGGGCATGTTTATTTCTTATATCGATCGCACCAATTTATCCGTATCGCTACCTTCGGTGGCAGAGGATCTTGGCTTTGCCGGCAGCCGGTTCGCCACCGTATCCGGCTGGGTGCTAACCACTTTCCTCATTGGCTATATTTTTGCCAATATCCTTGGGGGCATATTTACGTCCCGAATGGATCCGAAAAAAATTGCCATTCTGATGATGGGTCTGTGGTCATGCTCCACGTTGGTCACCGGCATGGCGCACTCTATCTTGGTATTACTCCTATGCCGTTTAGTCTTGGGCATTGCGGAAGGCATTTATTGGCCTCAGCAATCACGTTTCGTCAAATTGTGGTTTTCACCGCAAGAACTGACCCGTGCCAATAGCGTGATTCAATATTACGGACAGTTTCTCGCCCTAGGCTTTGGGTTTATTATTCTGACCCCGATTCATGCCGCCATCGGTTGGCGAAATCTGTTTTATCTTTGCGGCGCGGTAGGGCTGTTGGTCATGGTGCCGTTATATGCCAGAACGCTGTTAAGCACCGCCGACGCGCCTTATCCGGAAAAACGCGCCATAACTCCTGCGGCAAAAACGCCAAGGCTCACCCTGGAAGCCTTTGGCGGCCTCTCCTTCGGGCTGCTGATTTTTACCTATATCACCCAAGGCATGTTGTTCTGGGGCATTACCTTATGGATCCCCATGGCGGTGAAATCCATTGGTTTTACCGGCATGGCCCAGGCGTATGCCAGCGCGTTGCCTTATTTGGCCGCGGTGCTGCTGGCGGTGCCCATGGCCTATATCAGTGATAAAACCGGCAAGCGCATCGTGATCGCCGCGCTGGGCCTGCTGATTCCCGGATGCCTGCTGCTGCTGTTGCCGGCGGTAAACGACGGCTATTTGAAACTGGCGCTGATCACCTTTGCCATGGGGTATTATGCCAGCAGCTTCACACCCAATATCTGGTCGATTATTCAATCCAACGTCAGGCCCCATGCCATCGGCGCGGCGTCCGGCATCGTCAACGGCCTGGGCGCGGGCGGCGGCGGAACCTTGGCTGGCCTGATGGTGGCCAGCGTTTACGCTTCAACCGGATCCTATATGTCGGGTTTTATGATCCTCGGCGCACTGGTGGTATTGGGCGGGATGTCCTTATTAATCTATGGATTTTTGCAACGCCATCGTCGGCTCGGCGCCGAAAGTATAAATCCATCATTGGGCGCTAGCCGCCATGCGGCGGATTGAGACCCCGGACGTTGATTAAAGGGAACGCGGCCCAAGGGCCGCTTAATAACCTTTACCGGTGCGCGCGTATAACGCGTTG
>JAATGH010000016.1 GCA_015654745.1 Enterobacterales bacterium | reverse complement strand
GTATTCGGCCGCAACGAAGTGGCAACCGCCAACGGTGTGACCGGTATGGCGGCCTGGACGGCCAGTACGATGTTTGCGCTGGTGGTCGGTGCCTTGGCCGACACGCTGGGCTTTAGCCCACTGTTCGCGGTACTGTCGGTATTTGACCTGCTGGCCGTGCTGGCGGTTTGGACAATATTGCAAAATCGCCCGGTGGTCGAACTGATTGAAGGGCAGGAGCCGCTTAAACCGGCCCATGGCTAGCTGTTCCCGTGCCGTGGTTAAGCATCCACGGCACGCGCAGGCAGCGGCTAAAGCGTAACGGATCCCCGGCTTATGTCCCAGTGCATTGCCGGGGATTTTTATTTAAAGAGACCCTGTGTATCCGTCATATTTCAGGTTGCAGAGCGGCGGCAAGCGCAAAAACCCGATGATCTTACCCAAGTAAGGGATTTTGATGAAAGTCTGTAGCCACCGCACCAGCAACGTGAAATATAACGGGAATAATCATCGCTGGATGAGAGATAGCCATCTAGGCGTAACATTCAATAAGTGGTATAACAAATAAGTCAAATTTGACGGGTTGCACATCAGTGGCGCAACGGTCAAGGCACTATTCCACTCCTATTTTAAGAGCATGTATCATGGAATTCACTGAAACCCGACGATTATACCAGCAGTTGGCTGCCGAGCTTAAACAACGTATCGAATCCGGGGTCTATCCGGTGGGTGAAAAGCTACCGGCGGAACGTTATATCGCGGAAGAAATGAATGTCAGCCGCACGGTAGTGCGCGAGGCGATCATCATGCTGGAGGTGGAAGGTTACGTAGAGGTGCGCAAGGGCTCCGGTATTCACGTGATGTCCAATCAGCAAAAAACGCCGCTACAGCCCAGCGGTGAATTTCAATTCACTACCGCCGGCCCGTTTGAACTCCTGCAGGCCCGCCAGTTAATCGAGAGTAATATCGCCGAGTTCGCCGCCACGCAGGTGACCCGGCAGGATATCGTGCTGCTGATGGACATACAGGAAAATGCTCGGCTGGAGGACCGGTTCCGCGATTCTAAGTGGGATCTGAAATTTCATGTCCAGGTGGCGCTGGCGACGCAAAATACCGCGATGGCGACCATTGTTGAACAAATGTGGAGCCAACGTCTGCACAACCCCTACTGGCGCAAGCTGCATGAGCATATCGATGATAAATCCATTGAAAGCTGGTGCGAAGATCATGACCATATTTTGAAAGCGCTGATCCGCAAGGATCCTTACGCCGCCAAGCTGGCCATGTGGCAACATTTGGAAAATACCAAGCAGATGCTGTTTCACGCCACAACAGATGATTTCGAGTTTAACGTTGACCGCTATATGTTTACCGAAAATCCAGTGGTGCATTTAGACAATCTGGCCAACGGCACCAAATAGGCCTTTTCCCCCACCCATCCGGTCGCGTTCCAACGGCCGGAATGTGAATAATTGTCATTATTCTGTCAGCCCGTGTAAAAATCCGCGCTAGCCTCTGTTTTAACTCAATAATCACTTGGCTCAGTCCAATTGTAGGTTATATTTCCCTGTCTCAATGAGTTCTATTTTGTTACAGTGAGAACGTTTTTTTACACTTTAAATGGGTAGCCGACTATCAATCCCGACGCTGCGCGTACCTCTGGATCGCCGGCGGATGCAACGCGCGGCGCTAAGCCGGCACAGCGCCAATCCGGTACTAAACCGGCACTCGGCATGGCCAACCCTACGCCCAGCCCTCCCCTCGGGTGAAGTTATCGAAAATGTCTTGCTGCAACGTCGAAGTCTTGCGCTCCCTAGCCTAAGAAACCCGTTCAGGGAAGCCAATAAACGTTGTTTCATGTTAGGAATGCTGAATGGATATACTAAAATCCCTGGTACATGCGCTCTGGCAACAGGATTTTGAAACCCTTGCCGACCCCACCTTGGTCTGGACCATTTATTTGGTATTATTTGTCATATTACTCCTCGAAAACGGATTGTTACCCGCAGCCTTTCTCCCGGGCGACAGCCTGTTGATTCTGGTGGGCGTGCTGGTTGCCAAAGGAACCATGAATTTTCCCATGACCTTACTGGTGCTTACCGTTGCCGCCAGCCTGGGTTCCTGGATCAGCTACATTCAGGGTAAATGGCTGGGCAACAGCCGCCTGGTGCAAAGCTGGCTGGCGCATTTGCCGGCGCAGTACCACCAGCGGGCCCATCTGTTGTTTCACCGTCACGGACTTTCCGCGCTATTGATTGGCCGGTTCATCGCGTTTGTCCGGACTTTGCTGCCCACGATTGCCGGTCTTTCGGGCCTGAGCGACACGCGCTTTCACATATTCAACTGGCTCAGCGCGGTGTTATGGGTGTTTATCCTGACCTCGTTGGGCTTCCTGCTGGGCAAAACCACGTTATTTCAGCATTACGAAGATGAGCTGATGTTAGGACTGATGTTATTACCTCTGATACTCCTGGTCATCGGCTTGGTAGGTTCATTAATGATCCTATGGCGCAAAAAACGCGTACAGGATATGAGAAAAGGTCAGCCAAAGTGAGCAGGCTCCATGTTAATTTTTCCTGGCGCGTCGTGCTGGTAGTGACGGCATCCCTAATGGCCCTGACATTGCTGTTACCGGTACTCTTTAGTAACGAAACTACGCTTGAAATCACCCTGGCCGGCGAGCGGGGCTCCCTCCCGGATGGTTTTTATATCTATCAACGCCTCGATGAGCGCGGCATTCGGATTAAAAGCATTACTCCAGCCAAGGATAGCCTGGTGATATTGCTGGAATCGCCGGAGCAGGCCATGGCGGCACAGAACGCACTGCACGATCTGCTGCCTGCGGACTATTATATTTCGCGGGGCCGTCAATTTCCCCGCTGGCGCTGGCTGACCTATTTACAGAAAGAAACAGCCCGGTTGGGGTGAAGGCTCATCCAACCAGATCGAGTACGGACCTGATTAACCTTAAGAAATTGCAGTAACTTTTTTGCGGTTTAACACATCCGGGGCTACGCTTGTTTATAGGCAACAAGAAAAAATGCCGGCACATTGCCTGCACTTAATACCTGCACTATGCCGGCAAATGCTTACTAATTGATTTTAGTATTTAGACCGGGGTCATATGCCCAATAGATTTTATATGATGGCGGGTATATACCATTCGTAAACGTCGAAGGAGTAATAAAAAATGGTAAAAGACACCACCTCTGAACATTTACGCGCAGAATTAAAGTCGTTGGCGGATACACTGGAAGAAGTACTGCGCGGATCATCTGAGAAACCCAAGGCTGAATTCGATAAACTGCGCAGCAAAGCGGAAAGCGCCTTAAAGGAAACTCGTAGCCGTCTTGGCGAGGGCGGTGAGCGCCTCGCGGAGCAAACCAAAGTGGTCGCCGAGAAGGCCGACGAATATGTTCACGATAATCCATGGACCGGTATCGGCATCTGCGCCGTCATCGGTTTTGTCCTTGGCGCACTTATTACGCGGCGTTAATAATGATAGATCAGCAAAGCCAGGGCCCAGGCAAGGGCATTTTCACCATAGGCCAACGCATCATTACCCTTATCGTCAGCATGGTGGAAACCCGCCTTCGGTTGGCGGTGGTCGAGCTTGAACAAGAAAAAGCCAATATCATCCAGCTGCTGATGATGGCCGGCATTACGCTGCTGCTGGCGGCGTTCGGTCTGATGAGCCTGCTGGTACTGGTGATTTGGGCCGTCGACCCGCAGTATCGTTTGACGGCCATCGCCACCACCACCGGCGTGTTATTTCTGCTGGCGATCGTCGGTGCAATATGGACATTGGGCAAAGCGCGTAAATCAACGCTGTTGGGTTCCACACGCGAAGAGCTGCAGGTTGATCGGAATATTTTAGAAAAAGTACAGGATGAAATACAGGAAGAAGAAACCGCGCGTAAACGAGATAAGGAACGGGAGTCACGATGAGCCACCAACATCCCCGTATCGCCAAAGCCCGGCTGTTACGCAAAATTCAGCAACAACGGCTGGATTTGACCGCGGAAAAACGGGAGTGGTTTATTGCCACCGCCGGCTACGACCGCGGCTGGAATACGCTGTTAAGCTTTCGCAAATACCTGATTGCCGGCTCCAGCCTGCTGGCACTTTACAATATCAGCCATCCCAGCCGCTTGGTGCGCTGGACCAAAAGGGCGTTAGGCCTGTTGGGCACCATTAGACTCATCCGCTCCACCCTGCTGCGTTAGGCCACTTCACCCCCTGACTTGAACCGTCCTATGGGACGGTTCAGTATTCTCAAGTTAGTCCACTTGCGTTAAGCAACAAATCGGGAAGCATTATCCGCGGTATTGTAGAAGTACATTTAGCGCGCCCCCTGCTTTTACGTGGGCGGGAATGTACCAGCCGTCATATTCAACCCCTATTTCACATTCCGCCTTACCCACAGATGACGACCTCTACCCCTTGTTGTTTGATGTGGTCTAGGTCTTTAGGGTCGGCGCCAGAGTCGGTGACAAGGCGGTGAACCTGTGACCACTGGCATACGCGGAAACTCGCAAAAGAAGCAAGTTTGGTATGATCTGCCATCACCGTCACTCGATGCGCCGCGCTAATAAACGCACGGTTCATGGCGGCGTCCTCGTTGTCGCGCATGTAAATACCGGCAGGCGAAACCGCATGCACCCCAAGAAAGGCCTCACGGATCTGGATATGGGGAAATCTGTCCATCTCGGGCCGCTCGATTGTCGCCTGTTTATGACTGTCGAGTCGGCCGGACAGAACATAGACATGAGCATGGAGACTTTGCCCAAGCGCCGCGGCCACCGTTAGACCATTGGTAATAACGTTCAGATCCTGATGTCCACGCAATGCCTGCGACAGCGCGTGGGCGGTGGTCCCGGCATTGATCAGAATACTGTCGCCGTCGGAGATAAACTGTGCGGCGCACTCGGCAATGGCCGCCTTTTCCAGGGACTGCTGATCGTGCCGCTCGGCATAGCTATACATCTCGTAACGCGCACTGCCTTCGGCGATGACCTCCTGCGTCGCAACCGCGCCGCCGCGCGTGCGTTCCAACAGGCCACGCTCCCCCAACTCCAGCAAATCGCGTCTGATGGTAATGGGCGAGGTGGCGAATTCTCGTGCAAGGTCACGCACGGTGACCAAATTGGTTTGCTGCATCAACGCTAAAATGCGCTGGTGGCGTTCTATTTTGAGCATAAGGTCTGGGGTTCGCTCCAAAGCAAGCAGTCTGATTACTATGGCCTATCGACGATTGAAAATATAGCGACGATTAGGCGCGTAAGATTATCTCTATATCAAACATTATTTTCCGGTTAAAACAATCAAAATAAATCTTAAATGAACATAATTATCAATTAAAGATCATTAACGTTCGAAAAAGTGTCACATTTGATCATTATAGTGACGTTAATCACCCATAATGACGTTCATACTATGATTGTTTTTGATCTGGATGGCACACTTCTCGATACGTGGCCCGGGCTGCTAGCCGCAGTGCGTAGCGCGCTTCTCCCCGGATCGCCCGACCTTGATCCGGCGGTACTGCGGCTGCGAATGAGTTTTGGTATTGACGCCGTGCTGAATCAGGCGGTACGGCAAATGAGGCTGCATCATGATGAGGCAGCCGGCGTCAAGATACGCATTTTGGATGCCTATCTCCATCAGTGGCTGTGCACCGCGCAGCCTTATGCTGGCACCCAGGCTATGCTGCACTCGCTGCGTTCGGCGGGATACCGGCTGGGACTATGCACCAATCGCGATCGATGTACGACGGAAACGCTGTTAGCGCATTTGGGTTGGTCCGCTTGGTTTACCAGCATTATTTGCCTGGACGAATGCCCTCATGCCAAGCCGCATCCCGATCCGTTGCTGACGCTCTTATCCCGGAACGCTTGTCCGCCCGGCCAGGCTCTGTTTGTCGGCGACTCGCTGGTCGACGCGCAATGTGCCGCCAGCGCCCAGGTAGCCTTCGCCGCGCATCGGCAAGGTTACCATGCACACCCTGACGACTTGTTTCCCCAGGTCATGGCCTTCAATTGTCCCAGTGAGCTGGCCCCATGGATTGCCCGTCAGGGTACTGCTTTTTCAGCGGAGCTGCCCCATGACTGATATCAAACTTGAACATATCGGCAAAACCTATAGCGAGACGCCGGTACTCTTTAACCTGTCATTAACCATCCGCGAGGGCGAATTTCTGACGCTGCTCGGCGCCTCAGGCTGCGGCAAGTCAACGCTGCTCAGGTTACTGGCAGGGTTGGAGTTGCCCGATACGGGCACGATGCGTATTGGCGACACGGATATGTTGCGTCTTTCACCAGGCGAACGCGACTGCGCCATGGTGTTCCAGTCTTATGCCCTATATCCGCACATGACCGTAGGCGACAACATCTGCACGCCGCTTTATATGCGGATGCTGCGCTTCTGGCAACGGCTACCGGGGATGCGCTGGCTCAGTCCCCATGCCCGCAGGCAAACCAGGCTGGCGCATCGGCAAGGACATCGTGTAGCGCAAATGCTTGGCATCGACGCGCTGTGGGCGCGCAAACCCGCGCAGCTTTCCGGTGGGCAGCGCCAGCGTGTGGCATTGGCGCGTGCCATGGTGCGCCGCCCAGCGGTATTTTTGTTCGACGAACCTTTGTCCAACCTGGACGCTAGTCTGCGCCAGTCATTGCGCGGTGAAATACGTCAGTTGCATGATGAGCTGAACGTTACCTTTGTTTATGTCACCCACGATCAGCATGAAGCCATGTCCATGTCCGATCGTATCGCCGTTATGCAGGGCGGTCATATTTTGCAATTGGGGACACCGGCCGACATTTACGATTGCCCCACCCATAAAGATGTCGCCGCCCTGGTGGGCACGCCCAGGATCAATTTCCTAACGCTAACACGGGATGACGAAGGGAAAGCGCATTTCCAGGGACAGGCTATCGATCGCCTGGTGCCCGCCACGGTTGTCATTTTGGCGTTTCGCCCACAGACCGTTCGTCTGCTAGCCGGCCCGAACAGGCTCGGTGTCACGGGGCGCATCACGCTGGTTGAATTCACCGGCACGGAGCAGTTGGTTACGCTGAAAACGCAGGCGGAAGAAGCGCTAACCGCCATTGTGGATAAACAACAAAAATGTGTGGTAGGAGAAGCATTGACCATTTACGTGGAACCCGGGGACTTGCACGGTTTCGACGTTCAGGGCGCGCGCGTCGAACTGATTTATCCATCTGGACGAAGCAACCTCGTTTCAGTGTCCTTATGCTCGTAATTGAAGGCTCGGTATGCGTATCAAACCCCTGCAAATCTTACTGCTGTTAGGTCCCAGTATGTTATTGACGCTGTTGCTGCTGGTGCTACCCCTGGCGGTGGTCGCCGCGATGTCGCTAACCGACTGGCAGTTCGGCGCCAGCGCCATGAACTGGATAGGGCTGAATAATTATGTTTCCTTATGGCGCGACGAGACTTTCCATAAGGCATTTGCCAATACGCTGATTTATATGGTTCTGGTATCGCTGGGTTCCGTCGCCATCGGCTTGGGCGCGGCGTTGCTGATCGAGTCTCATCACTCTTTGCGGGCAGTATATCGAACGGCGTTTTTCCTGCCGGTCGCCTCGACCTTTATTGCCATGGCGGTGGTCTGGCAGTTTCTCATGAACCCCAATATCGGCTTTATCAATCATGTGCTCGCCTGGTTTGGCGCCGCCAAACGCAACTGGCTTAAAGACTATGATCTTTCGCTGATATCGCTGGCAATCATAGGTATCTGGCAGATGTCGGGGCTAGCCGTGGTGATGTTTCTGGCCGGTTTAAAAACGATTCCCACGGAGTTACGCCATGCCAGCTTACTTGACGGCATGACGCGCCCCGCCGATCGCCTGTTCCATCTGACATTGCCCATGCTAAGGCCAACGACCCTGTTTGTGGTGACCATTTGCGGCATTCGTTCCTTGCAGGTTTTTGATACGGTGCACGTCCTTACCCAGGGTGGGCCGAACAAGGCGACCGAGGTCATGTTGCATCTGATTTATACCGAGGGTTTTGGTTTTTTAAGAATGGGCTATGCCGCAACCATGACCGTGGTGTTTGTCGCCTGCATTTTTGTGCTGACGCTATTACAACAGGCCGCAATGGCCAAAAGGGGCCGCGGCTAATGAAAAACCCTTTGCAGGCCGGCATAGCATGGCAGATATTTCGCCATGTTACGCTGATAAGCGGCGCCGCCGTATTTCTTCTGCCCTTTGCGTGGATGCTGTCGACCTCGTTCAAGCCGGCGGCAGACATTTTTACCGACGGATTCCAACTGCTGCCGCAACGCTGGGCCGCCGTCGAGAATTACACCAAAGCGCTCACCGCGGTGCCCCTGCTGCGCTTCCTGTTCAATGGCGCCTTCGTCTGCGGTTCCATACTGGTGTTGCAGTTACTGATAGCGCTGCCCGCCGCATACTGTTTTGCCAAAATAGATTTTCGGGGCAAGCGGCTTGCCTGGGCCCTGGTTTTGCTGGCGCTGATGATTCCGTTCCAGGCAACGGCCATCCCGCTGTACATCGTGCTGTATCACATTCATCTGCTGGATACGACCACCGCGCTGATTATACCTTTTGTCGCTTCTGCATTCGGCGTTTTCCTGCTGCGCCAATCCATTATGGGCATACCTGACGAGCTGATTTACGCAGCGCGTCTTGATGGCATGGGCGAGGTCGAACTGTTATGGCGGGTGATCATGCCCGCAACTGGGCCGGCGATGAGCGCCTTCGCCATTTTTTCAGTGGTCTGGCACTGGAACGACTACTTCTGGCCATTGCTGGTGATTAATACCACCGACCTCGCCACTCCGCCGTTGGGTACCTTGTTCTTTATGAACCAAGAAGCCGGCACGGATTTTGGCCCGCTGATGGCCGGTACGGTGATGATCACATTGCCCTTACTGCTGTTTTTTCTTGGCGCACAAAAGCGCTTCATCGAAGGCGTCACCCTCTCGGGCGTTAAAAGTTAAAAGGCTTAATAATGAAACAAAAATATATCTGCGGATTGATAGCCGGTGTGGCGTTTGCCGGCAATGTTGCCAGGGCGTCCGACATTGAACTCGTGGTGGATTATGTTTACCCGGCAATGTTCAACGATGTTCAGGCAACCATCGCCCAGCGGTTCCATGAAAAATACCCGGCTTATTCGGTTAGGTTCCGGGCACCCACCACGGAATATGAAGCGGCGGCGCAGCAGGCGCTACGACAGGCCGTGACTCATCAGCTACCCGATGTATCCTTCCAGGGGTTGAACCGCCAACGCCTGTTCGTCGATCGGCACATTGCCGTGGATCTGACGCCCTTTATCAACCATGAGCGTGATTGGGCGCAACGTGGCTATAGCCCATCGCTGATGTCTTTGGGTCGGGTCAAGGATCAACAGGTGGGTATCGCTTTTGCGCTTTCAACGCCGGTTGTCTACTACAACCTGGATTTGCTTGGCAAAACCGGTATCCGAGCCGATAACCTGCCCTCGACATGGGACGAGATCATCGCTGCGTCCGATCGTTCCAAGCAGTCCAATCCCGGTACCGAAGGTATGTATTACGACTGGAGCGTCACCGGCAATTGGCTATGGCAAGCCATGGTGTTTTCCAAAGGCGGCCGCATGTTGGATGAAACAGAAACAAAAGTGGCTTTCGGCGACAGTATTGGCCAGTCGTCCATCGCGCAAATGGGGCGAATGGTTGCGCATGGCACTATGCCTAACCTCTCCTATAGCGAGGCGGCCCAATTATTCGTGAGTGGCAAGCTGGCGGTACTGTCCTCCACCACCGCGCGATTGTCCGGTTTTGAGAAGCAAATCGGTCAGCGTTTCAGACTGGTTACCGGGCCGTTCCCCCTTGATGGCGAACAAGCCCGGGTTCCCGCAGGAGGCAATGTGGCGATGATGTTTACCACCGATCCTGAACGTCAGAAGGCCGCCTGGGAATACATTAAATTCGCCACCGGTCCCGAGGGGGGGACGATTATGACCAGAGGCACCGGTTATTTTCCCGCCAATAGCTTACCCATTGAAAAACCCGGCCAGCTCAAAGGGTTCTACGACGCCAATCCAAACCAATATACGGCGGTAAAACAACTGCCCATAGTGACAGGTTGGTATGCTTTCCCAGGCGAAAATGGCCTAAAGATCACGGATATTATTAACGATCGTCTGCAAACGGTATTTGACAAATCAGCCGATCCGCAAACCGCACTTTCTTCCATGGTGAACGACGTGCAAAAACTTTTGGATAAATAGGGATCATGATGAAATTTATTCACCTGACGGATACACATATTATAGCCGGCGCCGGCGACCTTTACGGCACCAACCCCAAAATACGCCTTCAACAGGCGGTGGCGCATATTTGTGCCCACCAGGCCGATGCTGACGCAGTAGCGCTCACCGGCGATTTGACGCATCTTGGCCATGAGGATGCCTACCGGCTAGTACGTGAATGTCTTGCGCCGCTGCCAATGCCGGTTTATCCCATATTGGGCAACCATGACTGTAGGCGCGTTTTTAGAGAGCACTTCCAACAGATCCCCACGGATGCCCATGGGTTTATTCAGTACACCCAAAATTTTGGCGACTATTTGGCAATATTCCTGGACACAAATAAGCCCGGCGTCCATTGGGGCGACTTCTGCGAATTACGTGCGCAATGGCTGCGTGCCCAATTGGCCGCAACTAACCGACCGGTATTATTGTTCATGCATCATCCGTTTTTTCCCGTAGCCATTGGGAGCATGGATACCCTATCGTTACGCGATACCGCGCCGTTCTTAAGAGCCATCGCGGGTTATCAAGACCAGATAAAGCATATCTTTTTTGGACATATACACCGACCAATATTTGGTTCCATCAGTGGCATGCCATTTTCTACCCTCAGAGGGACTAACCACCAGGTCGCGTTGATGCTGGGAGACGATGCCGCCGCGGATATTATTGCCAGTCACGAACCACCGCAATACGCGGTGGTTCTGCTGGAAGGGCCGCGGATCGTCATCCACCTCGAGGATTTTTCTGACCCTAGCCAACGTTTTGCTCTCACGTAAGGTGAACAGCCACTCTATGGCGTTTATTTTGACGATTGAAAACAGCAATCTTTAAATCGGAACATAGGCGGGGTCATAATCCAGCCAACCGCGATCGACCAGTTTAAATGCTCAATTTTTTTGATAATAACAGACAGTTTTAATCGCTATCTCCTGCGTGAGTTCACAGATAAGATTTGTCCATCCAGCGTAAGGGGTATGCAAGGTAATCATAACCGCTTTTATTCCCTGGCGTTATCGGGCTTTCTTAATGAATGCCATTGTTAAATATGAGATGGAATAAAGATGAAAAAATTAGATGATAGTGCCGTTTTGATCGCCCGTATCTTGATGCCGATTCTGTTTATCGTTGCCGGATTTGGCAAAATGGGCGGCGGTTACGCCGGTACCCAGCAGTATATGGAGGCCATGGGCGTCCCCGGCTTTCTGCTGCCCTTGACTATTTTACTGGAATTCGGCGGCGGCTTGGCCATCCTTTTCGGCTTTTTGACCCGTTCGGTGGCATTGATCACCCTGGTATTTGTTTTAATCACCGCCTTTATTTTCCACAGTGATTTTTCACAGGCGGGAAACCAAATTAACTTTATGAAAAATCTTTCCATCACCGGCGGTTACCTGCTGCTGGCAGTGCAAGGCCCCGGTTATTTCAGTATCGACCGCCTGTTGAATAAAAAATGGTAACGCCCGCCGGAGGCCGATAAATCGGTCTCCGCGTGACTATACTTAACGGGTATCTCGCGTACCCACGGCTTGAAAGAGAAAGGGCATCGCCCCGCGCCTTCAAGCCGCGGGCAAACGGCCAGAAAGTGAATCCAAGGAGCGTAGCAATGGGGCTTCTCGTCGAAGGTCAATGGCAAAATAGCTGGTACGATACTACAGCCACCGGCGGACATTTCTAGCGTTCCGCGGCACAGTTCAGAAACTGGGTCACGGCGGATGGCGCTCCCGGCCCGGCCGGACGCGGCGGTTTTACCGCGGCCAACCACCGCTATCATCTGTATGTCTCGCTGGCCTGTCCCTGGGCGCACAGGACCTTATTGTTGCGCAAGCTTAAAGGACTGGAGGCCATTATTCCGGTCTCGGTAGTTCACCCGCTGATGTTGGAACACGGCTGGACCTTCGGCACCGATTTTCCCGGGGCCACCGGCGAACCGCTCTACCATAAAAATTATCTGTATCAACTTTATCTCCAGGCGAACCCGGACTATAGCGGCCGCACCACGGTACCGGTGTTGTGGGATACCGTGGAAAAGACCATTGTCAGCAATGAATCCGCGGATATCATCCGCATGTTTAATAGCGCGTTTGACGCGGTGGGCGCCCGGGCGGGTGATTATTATCCCGCTGCGCTGCGCGGGCAAATCGATGAGATTAACGACTGGGTCTATGACCGGGTCAATAATGGTGTGTATAAGGCCGGCTTCGCCACTACGCAGGCAGCTTACGATGACGCCGTGGCGGGCGTGTTTGATGCTCTCGATCGGCTGGAGCGGATTCTGGGGCGTCATCGCTATCTTACCGGTAACCGTCTGACCGAAGCGGACATGCGCCTCTGGACCACCTTAATCCGATTCGACCCGGTCTATGTGACCCATTTTAAATGCGATCGCCGCCGAATTAGCGATTATCTCAATTTATCGGGCTTTCTGCGCGATATCTACCAAATGCCCGGGGTTGCCGAAACGGTGGATTTTGCCCATATTCGCCACCATTATTACCGCAGCCACGCGACGCTGAATCCGCACGGTATTATCTCGATCGGCCCGGAATACGATTTAAACGAACCCCACGGGCGGGATGACCGGTTCAGCCAGGAGGCAATCTAAGCGGCGCGGTGCCGTATCATGGCGTGCGGCACGGCCAGCGGTGCGCCCGCCGCCCTTAGCGCCGGCATGGCTCAATTAAGCAGCTTGGGTATCTCGCGCAGGCACCATGACTTGGCCTCGCCCATGCTGTCGCGGCGCCAGGCCATGATGATGTCGTTTTCCATACTGTATTCCGGTCCAATCACCCGCAGCCGGCCGGCGGCGATATCTTCGGCCACCAGCGGATAAGGCATAGTAGCGACGCCCAGACCCGCCAACAGGGCCTTGCGCTTATCCTCCATCGTGCTGACGGTCAGGCGCTGCTGTTTATCGAGCAGTTGCACGGTAAGTACCGGGCGTTCGCGGGCCGTGTCGGCTATGGCGATACCACGGTATTTGACCCGCGTCACCTCCGAAAGCGGCTCGGGTTCCAAATGAATCGGATGATCCGGACTGGCCACGTAAACGTTGAGGATTTTATAGAGCTTGCGGCTGTTAATTTCCGACGAGGCGCGAAAATGCATGTCCGGCGCGATGACAATGTCGGCCCGCCCCTGCTCCAGCCGCTCCCAGGCGCCCGCCAATACTTCGGTAATAATGGAGACCTGGGTATTAGCCTTAAGCGCCAGTTTTTCAATTAATGGGAACAACTTTTCGCTGGGAACCAGGGCTTCAGTAACCAGCGTCAAATGAGTTTCCCACCCGCGCGCCAGGGCTTCGGCATCGGTGGTGAGTTTATCCGCCGCTTCCAACAGCACCCGCCCACGTTCTAACAACATGCGGCCGACGTTGGTAAACTTGGTACGATGTCCTGAACGGTCGAACAGGACGACATCCAACTCCTCCTCCAGCTTCTGCATGGTGTAGCTTAATGCCGAGGGAACCCGGCCAAGCTCATCCGCCGCCGCGGCAAAACTCCCACGCCGGTCGATGGCGTCCATCACCCGTAATGCTTCAAGCGTTAACGCCCGTTCTCTTGCCATGGACAATCTCATTCAGCTTTTTTGAACATAGCCACCAGATTAACTTGCTAACAATCTGCCGTCCATACACTTACTATTTATACAGTAAAGTTTTGGCGTTATTTCGATGGATTACGCCCCTTACCTCTTGTACCAACCCAAAATGAGCGATATGCCCATAACAATAAGCAGACCGACCCATGATTACAAACAGAACGGCCAAACAATGCGGCCATGCGGATTACGGATGGCTCCAGGCACGCTATACCTTTTCCTTCGGACATTATTTCGATCCGCAGATGCTGGGCTATGCTTCGCTGCGGGTATTGAACCAGGAGGTGTTGGCCGTAGGGGCCGCCTTCCAGCCGCGCACCTATCCCCAGGCGGACATCGTTAACCTTATCCTGCAGGGGCGGGCGGAATACCGGGATAGCCAGGGCAACCATATTCAGGCGAACGTCGGGGAGGCCGTGATGTTATCAGCGCGGGCCGGCATCACCTACAGCGAGCATAATATCGGCACGGTCCCGCTAACGCGGCTGCAGTTGTGGCTTGACGCCTGTCCTTCCCGCGAAAATCCCCTGATCCAAAAGATCGAGGTTGTCGACACGTCCCATAGTTTGCTGGCTTCCCCCGACGGGGAAGACGGTAGCCTGACGCTGCGCCAGCAGGCATGGATTCATCACGTCGATCTGGCGGCAGGGCAAAGTGTAACGGTGGATATCAAGGGATCGCGGGCTTATTTACAATCGATACATGGGACGGTATGCATTGAAAACCACCATGCTAATCCAAAAACGTTGATCTGCGGCGACGGCGCCTTTATTCATGATGAGCAGCATATCAGGCTGCAGGCGGTGACCCCGCTCAGGGCATTGCTGATCGATTTGGCCGGCTAACGCGGCTGCGGGCGAAAAAAAACCCCATGCCATTGAAAGGCATGGGGTTAACGCAATAATGGAGTTGACCGGTAAGCCGGGTTCTGTCGTGGACAATCATTCATCTAGGCCAGCGCTCGCGCGCTGGCTCAAGCAGCCTACCCGGGTTCAGTACGGGCCGTACCTTGTGAACCCCTATTTGGCCTTGCTCCGGGTGGAGTTTACCATGCCACAAACTGTTGCCAGCCGCGC
>JAATGH010000494.1 GCA_015654745.1 Enterobacterales bacterium | reverse complement strand
CGAAGTCAGTGACGGCAGATTTACAGTCTGCTCCCTTTGGCCGCTCGGGAACCCCACCAGGCCTATATGTATTATCGCGTTAAGCGGGGCGCATCATATCAAATAACCGCGTGGTGTAAAGAGTAAATATGACTAAAATGATTCACTTGCCGTTTTTTTCTACATAAGGCGGCAAAAGCCGCCGTCGGGGAATGGCTGCCCGTGCCGAAGCACTTGGATACGCTGCCGATCGGCCTTTGGTGCCGGCATTCCTACAGAATAATGGTACGGTTGCCATAGACAAATACCCGCTGCGCCAATACGCGGTATAACGCGCGGCTCAACACGTTTTTTTCCACATCGCGTCCTGCGCGCATCATATCTTCCGCCGTATAGGTGTGGTCTACATTAATAACATCCTGGCTAATAATCGGGCCTTCATCGAGATTGTCATTAACGTAATGCGCCGTGGCGCCGATGATCTTAACGCCGCGCTCGTATGCCTGGTGATAAGGGCGGGCGCCGATAAAGGCCGGCAGAAACGAATGGTGAATATTGATCAGTTTATTAGGATAATGCTGGACAAACGCTGGGGTTAATACCCGCATATACTTTGCCAGCACCACATAATCCGGCGCATAAGCGTCTATCTGTTCCGCCATGTGCGCGTCATGTTCCTCGCGGCTAAAACCTTCATGGCTGACCAGGTGGAAAGGAATCTCGAATCGCTCGACCAGCGTGCGCAGCGTGTCGTGATTACCGATGACCGCAGCGATATCCACGTCCAGCCCGCCATAGGCGCTCTTCATCAGCAGGTCGCCCAGACAATGCGCCTCTTTGGTCACTAACACCACTATCCGCCGCCGGCCGGCATATTTCAGTTCCCGAACCGTACCGGAAGGCAATACCCGATCGAGATCGTTCAGCAGGCGTTGATCATCAAATAACCCTTCCAGTTCGGTGCGCATAAAAAAACGTCCGCTGCGATGATCAACATATTCATTATTTTGCACGATATTCAAATTATGACTGAAACAAATGCTGGTGACTTGTGCAATCAAACCCTTCTCGTCCGGGCAAATGGTGCGTAATATTTTTCGTTGGATAGTTTGCGACTGCATTAACGGGCCGATCCTGTACATACGGAACTGATGATAAAAGTTGTAGCCTGTCGGCCGGCATTGCCGGCTTAACCGCTACAGCATTTTTTATATTTTTTCCCCGAGCCGCATGGGCAGGGGTCATTTCTTGCGGGCAACTTATGCACACCGTCCACATAATACCAGCGTTCTGCCATTCGGACAAAGCGTGAGCGCTCATGAATAAAGCCCGGACGCTGTTTAGCCTTATCAAAAAAACGGGCAATAAACTCCACATAACCTTCGTCGGATTGCTTAATCTCCGTAGTCTGTAAAATAGCCAGTCCAAGCCACTGCGTATTGGCGAAATTACCGGAAATTTCACTACGCCATTGGACCGCGTTGCAGTCAGGGTGCCAGGTCGCGATCAGATAATCCACATTCCCCAGCGCAAAGGCACTATAACGTGAACGCATTAACTCCACCGGCAGGCGCGCCGGGCGAATGCCGGCTATCAACGGACCGCAGCAGGACTGAAAATCCAATCCGCTTTGGCAAGGACACAAATTTTCCACATAACCTCTTTTGCTGGCAATGTTTGCTAGGGCATAACCCGGGTAGCTTACGCCTGGATGGTTAAAGGCAATATTAGGACTTTTCGCAGTCTGTCACGATGAACCCACTGAAAAGTTTTAGTCCCCCTTTGGGCGTGAAGTTTAAGCAAAAACTTAATGCTTTTGAACCACTAATGACACGTAGTCTCAATGAAATGGCGATTTATCCTTGTAAAAGCGCCGCCGAAGCTCCATCATTTTGCCCGGATAAGATGCTTTTTTACCTAATGGCTACTACGCTCCTTAGTAAAGTAACATCATTTTAACGCTGTCGTCGAAGCTCTCCGGGGGGGTTAAAAGGGTATCAGGGGGGTCGTTAGAAACGGCACAAGGTAGGGTAGAACATACGTAAAAATGTATAGCTGGTAATATCTCATAACCCCTGACATTTCTTAAAAGTAAAAGTGGCAAGACCTAGCCACTGCGAAGCTGATTGGGAAAAGGGGTCTTTAATGGCGAAGCCGTTAGTAAACAAACAAATTTTGATTGTGGAGGACGAGGCCGTATTTCGCTCCGTGCTATCTCAATTTCTGACGTCGCTGGGAGCACTGGTCCATCAAGCCAATCATGGGGGCGAGGCGCTTAAAATGTTGCCATCCATCAGGCCGGATCTGGTGATTTGTGATTTGGAAATGGCGGAAATGGATGGGCTGACCTTCGTGGAACGTTTCCGCGCGGTGGATGCCGTTACGCCCGTACTGGTGGTTTCCGGTACCGATCAAATGACCGACATTGCCAAGGTTTTGCGTCTTGGTGTGCAGGACGTGTTGCTTAAACCGGTGGACGACTTTATACGCTTGCGAGAAACGGTGCTTGCCTGCCTTTATCCCGATATGTTTACCTCTCAGGTGGATGAAGAGGAACAGCTATTTCAAGATTGGGATGCGCTTAGCCAGCATCCTGGCGCCGCGGCAAAACTCCTCAAGCAGCTTCAGCCCCCGGTCCAACAGTATATCGCCCGTTGTCGGGTGAACTATCGGCAATTAACCATGGCCGAGCAGCCTGGTATGGTTTTAGATATTGCCGCCCTGTCCGAGCACGATTTGGCTTTTTATTGCCTGGATGTGACCCGTGCAGAGGAGAAGGGCGTATTGGCCGCGCTGCTGCTGCGTGCGTTATTCAACGGCCTGTTGCAGGCGCATATGGCTAATCGGGCGCATAGGCTTCCCGAGCTGTCCATGCTGCTTAAGCAAGTGAATCAATTACTACGAAAAGCCAATCTTGACGGGCAATTCCCGTTGCTAGTGGGGTATTATCACCGCGGCCTAAATAACCTTATTCTGGTTTCGGCGGGCCTGAATGCTACTTTGACCGCGAATAACCAGCAAATACAGTTAAATAGCGGAGTGCCGCTTGGTACCATGAATAGCGCCTATCTAAATCAGGTTAGCCAGCATTGTTCTGCCTGGCAATGTCAGGTCTGGGGCACCGGCGGCAGGTTAAGATTGATGCTTTCCACTGATTAATTTATCGCCGGGTGTTTCTGCCGCCGGTTGCTGCTTATTTGAACTGGCAAGTTATTAATTTTTAACCCATTCTAAAATGGGTAATTGTCCTAAATTCTCATCAATCCCCCCCTTTCATCGAGCACCTTCCTGGTAAGCTGGTATACTTGATAGGTTTAAAATTAGATAATTAAATTTATTATTTTGATGCTCAAGAGAGGTGGTTGATGTCTACTAATAATACCAAAGTCAGAAAAGCGGTAATACCGGTGGCAGGTTTGGGAACGCGCATGCTGCCCGCGACCAAGGCTATTCCTAAAGAGATGCTTCCCCTGGTCGATAAGCCGCTGATCCAATACGTTGTCAACGAGTGTATCGCCGCGGGTATTAACGAAATCATCCTTGTTACGCATTCATCCAAAAACTCGATCGAAAACCACTTTGATACCAGCTTCGAACTGGAAGCCATGTTGGAAAAACGGGTCAAGCGCCAATTGCTTGCCGAGATCCAGGCTATTTGCCCGCCCCATGTCACCATCATGCAGGTGCGCCAGGGTTTGGCTAAAGGTCTGGGCCACGCGGTCATGTGCGCGCACCCCTTGGTGGGTGACGAGCCGGTAGCGGTTATACTGCCTGACGTGATTATCGATGAGTATGAATCTAATCTGAAAACGGAAAATCTTAGCGAAATGCTAGCCCGGTTCTCGGAGACCGGCCGCAGTCAAATCATGGTCGAACCTGTTGAAGATGTGACCAACTATGGCGTGGTGGATATCCAGGGACGTGAACTACTGCCCGGAGAAAGCGCGCCCATGGTCAACATAGTGGAAAAGCCCTCGGCTGATGAGGCGCCGTCCAATCTGTCCGTGGTCGGGCGTTATGTCTTGTCCGCCGATATCTGGCCACTATTGGAAAAAACGCCTCCTGGAGCCGGCAATGAAATTCAGCTGACCGACGCCATTGCGCTGTTGATGGAAAAGGAAACAGTCGAAGCCTACCACCTCAAGGGTCTTAGCCATGACTGCGGTAACAAGCTGGGCTATATGGAAGCTTTTGTTGAATACGGCATGCGGCATGAAAGTTTGGGAAATGAGTTTACCCAATGGCTTAAAGAAACCATCGTAGACTAACGACTTTACTTATTTTCAGGGTTAATTTTCAACCGGGAATTTCAACATGAAAGTGACTGTATTTGGTATCGGATATGTGGGCTTAGTGCAGGCCGCGGTGTTAGCGGAAGTGGGCCATGATGTCCTTTGCGTCGATGTAGATGCACATAAAGTAGAAAATTTAAAAAGCGGCAATATTCCAATTTATGAGCCTGGCCTAACGCCGTTAGTCCAGCAAAATTACGAATCCGGTCGCCTGCAGTTTACGACGGATGCCGAGGCAGGCGTCAATCACGGTATTATGCAGTTTATCGCGGTGGGTACTCCTCCTGATGAGGACGGGTCGGCCGACCTGAAATATGTCACGGCCGTGGCCCGCACTATTGCCCAATATATGACCGACCATAAAGTGGTGTTGGATAAGTCCACCGTACCGGTCGGCACGGCGGAAAAGGTCCGGGCGGTAATGCAAGAGACGCTGCGCGGTCGCGATAGCGCCTTGACCTTCGATGTGGTTTCCAATCCGGAATTCCTGAAAGAAGGCGCGGCGGTGGCGGACTGTATGCGTCCGGAGCGGATTGTTGTGGGAACCGACAATGATGATGTCGTTGAGCTGCTGCGTGAACTCTACGAGCCCTTTAATCGCAATCATGATCGTATGATCCTGATGGATATCCGTAGCGCTGAACTAACGAAATACGCTGCGAACTGCATGCTGGCGACTAAAATCAGCTTTATGAACGAAATATCCAATCTGGCTGAATTACTCGGCGCGGATATTGAAAAGGTTCGCCAGGGCATCGGTTCCGATCCGCGCATCGGCTACCATTTCATCTACCCCGGCTGCGGTTACGGCGGCTCTTGTTTTCCGAAGGATGTCCAGGCGCTGATCCGTACCGCCGAGCACATCGGTTATCAACCGAAACTGCTGCATGCCGTGGAAGATGTTAACTACCAGCAAAAAGATAAACTGCCGCAGTTTATTAAACGGCATTTCGGTGACGATCTACAGGGCAAAACGTTTGCCGTCTGGGGACTGTCGTTCAAGCCCAATACCGATGACATGCGTGAAGCTTCCAGCCGAGTGCTGATGGAAACCTTATGGCAGGCCGGTGCGCAGGTGCAGGCATTTGACCCAGAGGCGATGGATGAAACCCAGCGAATTTATGGGCACAGAACCGATCTGGCGTTGATGGGTACCAAAGAGGCCGCGCTGCATGGCGCCGACGCGCTGGTCATCTGTACTGAATGGAAAAATTTCCGCGCACCTGATTTCGATACCATCAAATCTGCCCTGAAACAACCGGTTATATTCGATGGCCGAAACCTTTATGATCCAGAACGTTTGGCTTCACGGGGTTTTGTCTATTATGGCATAGGTCGCGGTGCATCTCTCACGTCTTATAAGTAAGAGGGCAGCATGAAATTTTTGGTAACCGGCGCAGCTGGATTTATTGGTTATCATGCCAGCGAGCGGCTGCTCGCTGGTGGTCACGAGGTCGTGGGTATCGATAACCTCAATGACTATTATGATGTCAATCTCAAGCTTTCACGCCTCAATCACTTACGCGATCAACGCGCCTTCCGGTTTATCAAATTGGATTTAGCCGATCGGCCCGGTATAGCCGAGCTTTTTTCGCAAGGTCAATTCCAGCGCGTGATTCATTTAGGCGCGCAGGCCGGCGTGCGCTATTCGCTGCAAAATCCTTTGGCATACGCGGATTCGAACTTGATCGGTCACCTGAATATCCTTGAAGGTTGTCGCCATCATCAGGTGGAACATTTACTTTACGCATCCTCCAGTTCGGTATATGGCCTAAATCGCAAATTACCGTTTTCCACAGATGATACGGTTGACCACCCGGTTTCATTATATGCGGCGACCAAAAAAGCCAATGAGTTAATGTCGCATACTTATTCACACCTTTACCAACTTCCAACCACGGGGTTACGTTTTTTTACCGTTTACGGTCCCTGGGGACGTCCGGACATGGCATT
>JAATGH010000135.1 GCA_015654745.1 Enterobacterales bacterium | reverse complement strand
TCGGATGTGAGATTGTAGTTACTCATGAATTTGACTCCTTCTATGAAGCGAGATATCCAACCTGAGGTTGGGTCAGCCCCCGATTCCGGCGGGCGGACGTTATGCCCTTTATCTTATTTGATTTCGATACGGCGCGGTTTTAGCGTTTCCGGCACCACGCGTTCCAATTCAATATAAAGCAGGCCATTTTCCAGATTGGCGCCTATAATTTGAATGTGTTCGGCCAGCTGGAATTTGCGCTCGAAATTACGCTCGGCGATACCCTGATATAGATAGTTGCGCTCGGTGGATTCTTGCGGATGGGCACCTTTCACCGTTAATAAATTATCATGGGCGGTTATTTCCAGCTCATGTTCGGCAAAGCCGGCGACGGCGATCGCAATGCGGTATTGGTTTTCGTTTACCAATTCGACGTTATACGGGGGATAGCCGCCGTTACTTTGGTTTTGTCCGGCTTCCAGTAAATTAACCAGCCGATCGAAACCTATGGCGGAGCGGTACAGGGGTGCTAAATCAAAATTACGCATTAAAAGCCTCCAACGTTCAGCGAGGTGACATACGACCTTCCGGATGGACAGGTCAGTGACCCGAATACCCTTACGGCATATTCTTCTTTGGTCACAGTATTAAAATGGTGGCGCCAAGATTTTTTTCAAGTTGCGATAAGAAAAAAATATCCGTTAGGGGGCAAAAGTTGCAGGTCATGGGCCGATTATCCATTACACTGATAGTGTCTGGATCAGGCAGTCTATTTGGCTTGAACCGCGGTCAATATGTGCGCCGCCGGCTACCTTGATGCTGGACCGTTTGACCTGCGGCGACGCGACGGTCATCGGCCAGACACAATTGAAGGTAACCATCTGCAGGGCGCCTGGCCGCAAGGAATAAAACAGCAACCATCATGGATGCAGTATAACTATGTTAATAAACACATTGATGAATAGCGTGAAACTGACATTACTGGTGCTGGCAGCGGTGAGCGCATTACTCGGCGCGTCCGGCTGCTCAAGCGTTATGACGCATACTGGCCCCAACGCGGGGTATTACCCCGGCACCCGCGCCAGTATGAACATGCTGACTGATAAAGACACCAGTTGGAGCATGATGCCGCTGGCCGCCATAGACTTACCCTTCTCCGCGGTGCTGGATACGGTGTTGTTACCCTACGATTATTTGCGCAAGGACAGCGATAAAACCCGCGAATCACCCCGTGAGCGTATGCTGCACGGGTCGCCGCTGCCTACCGACACGCTGGCCAAATAAACCGGACGGTTACCCGGCTGGGGCGGCCTTCCTGCGTTATCTCTCCGTGACCATCGCGCTCATCGGCCCGCTGACGATCGGGGTTTAATAAGGCGCCACCGGCGTGAGCAGCGGTAGGCCGGCCATAAACGCGGCGACATTATCAAACACCAGATCGGACATGGCGCGCCGGGTAGCATGGGTGGCACTGGACATATGCGGGGTAATCACCACGTTGGGGCGGTTAAACAGCGCGGCGGGGACCCGAGGTTCATCACTAAAGACATCCAGTCCTGCGCCGCCGATAATACCGTCGTCCACGGCCTCGATCAGATCCGCCTCATCGACGACCGTACCGCGGGCAATATTGATCAAGATGCCTTCACTACCCAGCGCGGCCAGCACCGGAGCATTGACCAGCGAACGGGTTTTTTCACCACCGTTCACGCAAACCATGAGAAAATCGCTGGCCGCCGCCAGTTCAACTATCGACGGATAAAACGCCCATGGGCTGGCGGGCAGTTGCCGATAATCGTTATAAGCAATGCTCATATTAAAGGCTGCGGCGCGTTGGGCAATCGCCTGCCCGATGCGCCCCATGCCGATGACACCCAGTTTTCCGCCGGAGACCTTTTTCGTCCAGGGATACCCCCCGCGCAACCAGTTGCCCTGCTCGATAAACCGCTGGGCGCCGACGATCTGGCGCGACGTTGCCAGCATCAGTCCCATCGCCATATCCGCCACGTCTTCGGTTAACACATCCGGAGTGTTACAGACGGCAATGCCGCGCCGTTGGGCCGCCGCCACGTCAATACCGTCATAACCAACGCCAAAATCGGCGATCAAGGATAATTGGGGGAACTGCGCTAAAAACGCCTCGCTCACCACCGACTCGCCGTTCACCACCAGTACCCGTGCGTCGGCCGCCAGACGCTGGCGCTCGGAGGCCGACGCCTGCTGGTAATCCGCCATATGAAACTGTTGTTCAAGCCGCCGGGTCAACGCATCGGGTAACGTGGCCGCTTTGATAATGGGATAACTCATACTGTTCACCTACATGCTTGAATGGAAATTAGTCCGATATCGGGGAAACAACGCCCCCGCCGTTCGCCGGCGCCTTGGTTTTACCGACAAAAATACCGATTACGCCGCCGATCATCAGCGCGACGGCAATAATCAGCAGCCCGTAATGGTAGCTATTGGTCAAATCCTTGATTTTCCCCAGTAACGGCGGGAGTCCCAGCCCGGCGAAGTTGGCAATGGCATTGATAAACGCGATGGAGGCCGCCGCCGCCACGCCGGTCAGTTTTTCGGTGGTGACCGCCCAGAAAATCGGCGTCAGGGCGAAGTTAAAGCCGACCGTCAGAACCAGCAGGACATAAGCCAGCCACAGGTTTGAGGTGTAAATTGAAATAGCCAACAACACGCCGGAAACGATCAGCGGGACCCCCAGATGCAGCGCCCGCTCCTTGGTTTTATCGGAATGACGCCCGTTCAGATACATAAACAGACAGGCAAAAACAAAGGGGACCGCCGCCAGTACGCTGATAACAAAATTACTCTTATCCGCGACCATGCTTTTGAGGATCAGGGGCAGGAACAGGGTGATGCCAATCGAGCAGAACGCCTGCAGAAACCATACCAGGCTTAATAACCACACCACGCGGTTTTTTAGCGCGCTACCCCAGGAGTGATTTTTATCCACTTCCGCGCCGGCATTGTCCGCCGCCAGAGTGGCGGTTAACCAGCTTTTTTGTTCGGCGCTCAGCCAATGTGCTTTATCAGGACTATCGGAAAGATAAAATAACACCAATACCCCCATCACCACCGCCGGCACGCCCTCGATAAAAAACAGCCAACGCCAGCCCTCTACGCCGCCCAGTCCATGCAGGCCCAGCAGGCTACCGGAAACCGGCAATCCAATGATCGACGCCAGTACCGAGCCCATATAGAAAAACGACATGGCCCTGGCACGGTTGCTTTTGGGGAACCAACAGGAAATATAATAAATGATGCCTGGAGCAAACCCGGCTTCCGCCATCCCCAGCAGGAAACGCATTACGTACAGCTGATTAGGCGTATGGATAAATCCCATACCGGTACTAACCAGGCCCCAGGTAATCATGATGCGCGCTATCCATAACTTGGCGCCGACCTTGGTCATTAATATATTACTGGGAACCTCGAATAAAATGTAGGAAATATAAAACATCCCCACACCTAAGCCATACATGCTGGTGGTTAACCCCAAATCGGCATTCATTTGCAACGCCGCCACCGAAATGTTGGTCTTATCGAGATTAGAAATAAAATAGCAAAGAATAATAAAGGGGATTATTTTTAAATTGAGTTTACTCAGGGTAGAGGTACTTAAATCGATATTCATATCATCACCTTTAAACCATGCTCAACGGGATATTTTCTCATTAAGCATGGTGTCATCGCGCGCAAGGATATTGCCTCTTTGCTGTCCCCCGTCATTAACCATCGGCGGAAAAACAGGGGATACAGCTTAAAGGATGTTATTGTCGGGGCATCGGGTTATCCAACCGCAATAGTTACCACTCCGCCACCGCACCGTCAGGATATCGCCATACCGGATTACGCCAGTTACCGGCGTCTTTGCTGCGTTCGATAACCAACTTCTCATTGATTTCCACACCCAGGCCGGGTTTATTTAAAGGATAAAAATAACCATCGGTCATTTTAAAATCCTCTTTATTGACGACATAATCCAATAGCTCGGCGCCTTTGTTATAGTGAATACCCATGCTTTGCTCCTGTAATACCGCATTATAGGAAACAAAATCCACCGCCAGGCAAGATGCCAGGGCAATGGGTCCCAGCGGGCAATGGGGCGCCAGCGTCACATCATAGGCTTCCGCCATGGAGGCAATCTTCAGACACTCGGTAATACCACCCGCATGGGACAGATCCGGCTGGGCAATGGCCAGGCCGCCCGCGGCCAGCACACGTTTGAAATCGAAACGTGAGAACATCCTTTCGCCGGCGGCGATCGGAATCGAGGTCAACGCCGCGAGACGTGGATAATACTCAGCCTGCTCCGCCAGCACCGGCTCTTCGATAAACAGCGGCCGGTAGGGCTCCAGCTCTTTAATCAGTAACTTAGCCATGGGCGCGTTCACCCGGCCATGAAAATCCAGGCCGAACTCAATGTCGGAACCCATCGCTTCGCGCACCTGCGCCGCCACCGCCACCGCCGCGTCCACCTTACGGGAGTTATCAAGTAACCCCATCTCTTCACAGCCATTGAGCTTAAAGGTATCAAACCCTATTTCCATCAATTTTTTCATGCCGTCAATCACGTCGGCCGGCCGGTCGCCCCCCACCCAGCTATAGGCTTTAATCCGATCGCGCACCAGACCGCCCAGCAGTTGATACACCGGCACCCCCAGCGCTTTGCCTTTTATATCCCACAGCGCCTGATCGATACCGGCGATAGCGCTCATCAAAATAGGGCCGCCCCGGTAAAATCCGGCGCGATAAAGAGTCTGCCAGATGTCATTGATGCGCGCCGGGTCCTGGCCAATAACATAATCCGCCAGTTCATGTACCGCGGCCTCCACGCTTTTGGCGCGGCCTTCGATAACCGGCTCGCCCCAGCCGACGACGCCCTCGTCGGTCTCGATTTTCAAAAACATCCAGCGGGGGGGCAGCCGGTAGGTGGTAAATTTGGTGACTTTCATCGGGTATGTTCCTTCTAAACCGGTTTAACAATCTCTTACTGTGGTTGAGCACAGTCATGCCATGGCCTAGATTGTAGCACCACAATTTAAGATTGTACTACAATATGGATCACACTTTAGACAATACAGGCGCGGGGATAAGCGCGCCGGGCGCCCAGCGCATCGAACGCGGCCTATTTCCTGATTCTTTGGCTTAACGCGGCGATACGCCCAGCGCGGCCGGGGTCAGGTGATCTTCCGAATGGCCAATGCGCTCAACTTTGCGTACCAGAGTCAGAAAGACCACGATGCAGATAAAGGCCACGGCGGCGATATAGATCAATGCCGGGCCAAAACCATAATCCCGCGCCAAGTAGCCCACCACGATGGGCACCGAAATGCCGCCGATACCGCCGATAAAATTAAAGCAGCCGCCGCTCAGGCCAATCAGATGGACCGGCGCAATGGACGACACCAGCGACCAGGCCTGGGAAGCGAACCCGTTGCCGAAAAAGGCGATGGCCAATAACAGCACTATTACATGGATATTCGTCGTGAAGTTGGCGCCCATAATCACCATCGACAGCACCAAACCGATAACGATCGGTATCTTGCGCGACAAGCCCAGGCTCTTACCGGATTTCACCAGCTTATCCGCCAGGAACCCGCCGGAAATGACGCCGAGAAACGCCGCGATAAACGGAATGGAGGTCATTAAGCCGGTGGTGGCCAAATCAATATTGCGATCCTTGCCCAAATAGGTGGGGAACCAGGTTAGAAAGAACCATACCGTGGTATTCAAACCAAACTGCACGATATACACGCCAAGCAGTTTGGGATGGAAGACCTTGCGCCAATCCTCTTTGGTCAGCCTTCTCGCGGCTTTGCCGCTACCGCCGGTTCCCTCGACATCGGTAATGCCCCCACCGGCGATGATATGTTCTCTCTCCGCCTGATTAGTCTTTTTACTATTTTTTACCGATTGATATTTTATCACCCAAAATAGTGACCACGCGATCCCCACCAAACCGGTAATAATAAACACCCAATGCCAGCTAAGCACATGCTGCAACCAAATTAATACCGGAGTGAGGAATGCCAACCCCACAAACTGCCCCGACGTATAAAGCGCAATGGCTCCGGCACGCTCTTGTTCAGGGAACCAGCTGCTGATTACGCGGTTATTGGTGGGGAACGACGGCGCTTCAAAAAAACCGGTGAGCGCCCGCAGGCCGAATAAAGAAAGAAACCCGGTAGAAAACCCCTGTAGCAACGTGGCAATTGACCAGCCGAAAATCGCGATAAAATAGGTGAGCTTCGATCCCACAATATCTAAGAACCTGCCGCCGGGGATCTGCAATAATGCATAGGTCCAGCCGAAAGCCGAAAAAATATAACCCATTTGCACTGTGCTCAAGCCGAACTCGGATTCTATATGAGTTGAGGCAATAGCCAAATTGGCGCGATCGACATAATTGATAATCACCGTAATAAACAGCATAAATGCTACTTTATAGCGGGTATTGGTAGGGCGGAGAGAGGAATTATCCTTCATAGTGTTTCCCACTTATTGTATAGGGTTTCTCAATGTATTTAGGCAAATAAAGCCCGTAGCTATCTTTCAATAACTATTTAATTCAACCTGGTGCATTTATTTATGGTGCCCGAGGCACGCCCTGGGCAGCGCCAGGATCCCATTTACCGGAGGGGCCGGTGACTGCCGTAGGCCGCACGATCGGCGTTATACATGACTATTTGCGCTGCGTCGCGGCCCGATAGGCCTGGACAAACGCGGCACCCTGCTGCCGGGTACGGCTTACCGCCTGTCCGGCGCGATAAAGATCGCCGCCCAAACCGGCGCCGATACAACCAGCCTGTAAATAAAGATGTAAATTCTCCGGGGTGATGCCGCCGACGGCAAACACGGGTATTTCCGGCGGCAAAACCGCTTTTAACGCCTTGATATAATCAGGCCCAAAAGACACCGACGGGAAAATTTTCAGCGCCTGCGCGCCGGCGTCAAGGGCGTTAAACGCCTCGGTGGCGGTGGCGCAGCCCGGACAGACCGTCATGCCGTAGCCCACCGCGCGGCGGATGACCTCGGCCTGAATGTTGGGGGTGACCGTCAATTTGCCGCCCAGGGCATGCAGTTGGTCGACCTGTTGCGGCTTGAGTACCGTACCGCCGCCGATCAGCGCGCGCGCGCCATAGGCCTTCACCGTTTTACCAATGCTATTCTGCCAATCAGGTGAGTTAAGCGGGATTTCCACCGCATCGAAACCCGCCGCCAGCAATACTTCCACGTGCTCCAAGACTTCATCGGGCGTAATGCCCCGCAGGATGGCGATCAGGGGTAGCTTATCTTGCCAATTCATTTACTATGCTCCTTATCCCGGCCTGGAATGACGCATCGCCATCCAGTAACCGGTCGTTAAGACCGGCGTAACTCAGCGCCAGCCGATAGCGGGCCGCCAGCGACGGATTACCGATAACCGTAACGGTTTCGCCATCGCCGATGCTCCAGCCACGCTGCATTTGCGCCACCTCGTTGCCAATGAGTAGTCCAGACAACCATTCACCCACCGCGCTTTTATCCAATTGTCCCAGAACATGCGCGGCGCGGGTTTCAAATAAACAGCGCAAGATATGGTTCTCCTTAAAGCCTTGCTCCATACCTTGGCGAAATACGTCGGGATTAGGCAATTGTTCGCTTAGCCCAACGCCCACCAGGGACTGTTTCATCAATAAATGGTGCAGTTCGCCGGTCATGATGGTGCGAAAATCATCAATTACGCCGTGATTGATCCGCACCCATTTACAATGAGTGCCGGGCATCAGATACAGGGACGCGGGCTGGGAACGGTATGCCCCCAGCAGTTGCGTCTCTTCGCCGCGCATCACGTTGCAGTTATCGCCGCTGATGATGCTGATACCGGGAATAATCCAGGCCGCCAGCGGCGCGGCCTGCTCTACGCGGGTAAGCCGGCCGGCCAAATCGGTCAGCCGGGTCGGGCAGGGTAAATAAGGCACGGTCATCCAGCCGGCATTACTGCCCACCATGCCGGCCATAATCACCGGCACGTCATGCTGTTGCCATGGCGCCACCACCTCGCGAAACACCTGCTCCGCCGTACGCCCGTTAAGCCGGGTTACGCCGGCTTCCGACTGGCGGGAATCGATGAGCTCGCCGTTCAGGTACAGCCAGGCGCGTAAATTTGTCGATCCCCAATCTATGGCGATATAACCCTTGCTCATGTAATGTCCTTCAACCGTTTGGTCGAACTGGCAATCATGGTGATCGCCGCCTGCTCGGCCGCCTCGCTATTCTGGTGCCTGATGGCATCGTATAAATTCTGGTGCTCTTGCAACGTGCGCGGCATATTGCCCTCGTCCGCCATATAGGTTCGTTCAAAAACCGCCCGCTGCAACGAGCTTATCGCCACCCCCAGCTGTTGCAGCACCGGGTTATGAACCGCGCTTAATACCGCCTGGTGATAACGGATATCCGCCTCGTTAAAGGCATCGCGGTCGTGGCTATTGGCAATCATCTCGTTGAGCGCCGTCTCAATTACCGCCAGTTCGCTGGAGGTTGCCCGCTCGGCCGCCCAACGCGCTATGGTGGGTTCAACCAGATGGCGGACCTCGGTCAGCGAGGCGATCAGCCTCGGGTCGTAATCCATCGCCAATACCCATTGCAGCACGTCGGTATCCAGATAGTTCCACTTGTTGCGCGCGCTGACGAACGCGCCGCGATAGCGAATAATCTCGATTAAATTCTTGGCCATCAGCGCACGCAACACTTCGCGGATGATATTGCGCGAAGTATCGAACTCCTCGCACAGGTCCGCTTCCGAAGGTAGCCCCGTACCGGGTATATACTTACCGCTAACGATCTGCTGCCCCATCTCGTGAATGATGCGATCGGTCTTACTGAGTGCCTGACGGTCCATAACATTTCCCAAAGGTGATAAAAATAACGCCACTTTATCATTTTATGGATTTGTGTCGCCGTACTGCTGCACAATTTCATGCAAAGCGCTAGTAACCTGAAAATCATTGTAGCACCACAATTTTATATTGTACTACAATCTGGATCACATTTTAGACAAGCAAATTAGCGAGAAAGCATCGTTCCAGCGCTCGTCTGGATCGATATCCGCGCGATGATTCCCGCGGAAAATCAGTCTTGGGCGCGACGAATGGGCGGTGGACGGCAGGCGAGGCGGCGATAATGGCCGATGCGGCATCATCGGACGGCAATGTTGGGGGCCTGACGGCGCGGGCGCCTCATGTACGTATAACGAACACTTGACCGAGGCGTTATTTGGAGGACCGCGCGGGAGGATGGACCGGAGAGCCGCGGGCGTTACCGGGCAATCCACTGCGTTTTTCGCTATTTATCGTCTTCGAACAGGCGGTCATAAACGTGCTGCAGATGCCGCTCCATGCAGTATCTGGCGCGCGGCGCGTCGCCCGCGATAATCGCCTGGGCAATATCATTGTGATCGCGGTTCAAAGCGAGCGGAAAATCGCTGTCTGCGTAGTGGCTTTCCAAACGCACAAAACGCGAACTTTTACGTTTATTCCATAGATATTCCATCATATCGCGCAGCACGTCGTTGCCGGTCATTTCGCTAATCAATAGATGAAAACGTTTATCCTCGCGCAGGAACTTCTCATCATTAACATGCAGTTGGGTCAAATCGTGGGTGACTTGCCGTAGCTCGGCGCGCTGTGCGTCGGAGCCGTTGCCGGCCGCCAGCTCGGCCATGGTCGCCTCATAAATCTGCCGCGCCTTAATCAGCGATTTCAAACTGAACTCGTCGTCACTCGGCGCTTGACCAGCGGAGGGCAGCGGATCGGCGACAAACACCCCGTTACCGGTGCGAATTTCTACCCAGCCGGTAATCTCCAGCGCAATCAGGGCTTCACGTATCGACGATCGGCTCACGCCCAACTGCTTGGCCAGATCTCGTTCTGACGGGATCATCTCTCCCGGACTAAACTGGCCGGTATTAATGCAGTTAATCAACACATTCGAGATTTGCCGATACAGGCGTTCAACTTTAAGCGTAGGTAGCTCCACTATTCCCTCCAGTGTTAACCCGAAAGCGCCGTATCTACCAGATAGATGTTGAATTGCAGGTAGCCAGCGACGCAGCTTACCACGGCAGCCTGGGCGGCAAAAAAAATTTAATCGCCGCCGCTTGGCGTAAGTTACCGTGATAGTGAGATGTAGATCACAGAAATTCCGCAAGCTTTAAGGAATAGTTTACTGGTCCGGTGGTCAGGCCACTGGACCTGCACTGTTCCCATTATAACCATCGTGATGTCTCCGTTATAAAGGGATAACAATAAAAATACCGCCGCCGAGGAATCTCTTATGGCCGTTTTCACCTCTGCCGAACCGCTTGCGTTCACTAAAACCGCACGGATCAAAAAAATCCAAACCGTCTCCCTGCTATTATTGTTTATTGCCGGGATCATTAACTTCCTCGATCGTGGCTCATTGTCTATTGCCAATCAGGCGATCCGCGGCGATCTGGGGCTTTCCGCCACTGAATTCGGGGTGCTGTTGTCGGCATTTTCCCTTTCCTACGGCATTTCGCAACTGCCGAGCGGTCTGCTGCTCGATCGCTTCGGCCCGCGGATCGTCTTGGGGGGTGGCCTGTTATTCTGGTCCGCCATGCAGGCGCTGGCGGGATCGGTCAACAGCTTTTCCCATTTCATTATGCTGCGTATCGGGCTGGGTATCGGCAAAGCGCCGTTTATGCCGAGCGGCGTAAAGGTGATCAACGACTGGTTCCCTGCGAAAGCGCGTGGCCTGCCGATGGGTATTTTTAATTCATCCACTACCTTTGGCCAGGCGTTTGCCCCCCCCATTCTGGTGGTCCTGATGCTGGCGTTCGGCTGGCGCATGATGTTCTTGATCATCGGTGGTGCCGGCGTAGCAATCGCTTTATGCTGGTATGCGTGGTATCGCAACCGCGAACGTTTCCCGTTAACCGCTGAGGAACAGAGTTATCTGGACTCGGGGGCCGCCCCGGTAACCAAGACCCGCCTGTCGTTTAAAGAATGGGGGTCATTATTTAAACGGCGCACGGTCTGGGGCATGATCCTGGGCTTTAGCGGCGTGAATTATACGGGCTGGCTCTACCTGTCCTGGCTGCCCGGGTATTTGCAGGCCGAGCGTGGGCTTAGCTTGGCCAATACCGGTTGGGTGGCGGCGATTCCCTTTTTGTTCGGCTCCATCGGCATGCTGGTCAACGGTACGGTCGCGGACCGGCTGGCGAAAAAAGGCTACTCCCTGATCGCCAGCCGCAAGGCGCTGATTTGCTTTGGGCTGGTATGCTCAGCCGCCTGTACTTTGCTGGTCGTGCAATCCACCTCCACCGCCATGGCGGTGGCGTTTATCAGCCTGGCGCTGTTTTTTGTCCATTTTGCCGGTACGTCGGCCTGGGGGCTGGTGCAGGTTATGGCGCCGTCGCGGATGGTGGCTTCGGTCAGCAGCATCCAGAACTTTGGCAGCTTTATTTGCGCCTCGTTCGCGCCAGTGGTCACCGGCTGGGTGGTTGATACAACGCATTCGTTTAATCTGGCATTGGTGGTATGTTCATGCGTCACGTTCGCCGGGGCGCTATCTTACTTCTTTATTGTCAAAGACCCGATAGAACAACCGGTAACCGCCTAAGCCCTATCCGGCCCGCCGGTTACTCACCGTTAATCAGTAAGGAGTGAATTATGGAACACACGTGGCGCTGGTATGGCCCAAACGATCCGGTATCGCTGGACGACGCCCGTCAGGCAGGGGCCACCGGTATCGTTACGGCTCTGCACCATATCCCCAACGGTGAAGTCTGGACCGTGGAAGAGATCAAAAAACGCCAGGCTATCCTGGCGGAAAAAGGGTTGGTATGGTCGGTCGTGGAAAGCGTGCCGGTGCATGAATCCATCAAGACCCAAACCGGCGACTACCGCCGGCATATTGCCAACTATCAGCAGTCGCTGCGCAATCTGGGCGCCTGCGGTATCGATACGGTCTGTTATAACTTTATGCCGATTCTGGACTGGACCCGTACTGATCTACAATATCCGATGCCCGACGGCTCCAGGGCATTGCGCTTTGATCATATCGCCTTTGCGGCATTTGAACTGCACATCCTCAAGCGCCCCGGCGCCGAGCAGGATTATGATGCCGACGAGCAGCGCCAGGCAGCGGACTATTATGCCGCCATGAGCCAAGAACAGATTGATCGGCTAACCGCCAATATCATCGCCGGCCTGCCGGGCGCCGAAGAAGGCTATACTTTGGAACAATTCCTGGTACAGCTGGCGCAGTATGACGGCATCGACAAAGCCAAACTGCGCGAGCATATGGCCGAATTCCTTAAAGCCGTGGTGCCGGTGGCGCAGGAAGCGGGCATCGTGATGGCGGTCCACCCGGACGATCCGCCGCGGCCGATCCTCGGTCTGCCGCGTATTGTTTCCACCGCCGACGATATGCAGTGGCTGAAACAGACCGTCGACAGCATCAACAACGGCTTTTGCATGTGCACCGGTTCCTACGGTGTGCGCGCCGATAACGACCTGGTGAAAATGGCGGAAACCTTTGCCGATCGGATTCACTTCGTGCACCTGCGCGCCACCAGCCGGGAACAGAATCCCAAGAGCTTCCACGAGGCCGATCATCTTGATGGCGATGTGGATATGGTCGGCGTGGTCAAAGCCATCCTGGCCGAGGAACATCGACGTCGCAAGTTAGGCATCACCCGTGCGATTCCGATGCGTCCGGATCACGGCCACCAAATGCTGGATGATTTAAAGAAAAAAACCAATCCCGGTTATTCCGCGATCGGCCGTCTGCGCGGATTGGCGGAAGTGCGCGGCGTAGAGCGCGCCATCAAGCAGATCTATTTTAACGACTAAGGTTTCACCCGCGATCCCGCCCGTTCTCACCACGAGAACGGGCGTTTCTGTCGAGCACGCGATCTCCCGTCCCCCGTGCCCCATAAGCCCTAGCTGGCAAAGGGCTGCGACATCGAAACACTAAATTATGCGCTAAGGAAGATAGCGCCCTTTATGCCGTTTAAAACTGAATGTCTAGAACATTCCTTAGCACTATTTCAACTGTTAATAACACGCGGCCAGGCTGCCACATTTATCATAGGTGTGCAGAACTACTCGTTTCTAGACCATGCTTTATAAAGGCGACTTTGCGGTCATTACCGGTGAATCGGGCATGGGTAAAACCTCACTGCTAAAAACCATGCTGGCATGCAGGCAACGCTTCCGGGCGCATTATTTTTTAAAGGGGTCGATATAACCGAGCTGGCTATCGGCGATATCACCGCACATTGTGCAATTGTGATGCAACAGCCCATTATTTTTATCGGTTCACTGCGCGATAACCTCACCTAGGGCTGTAGCACGCCCATTAGTGATGAAAAATTACTGGAGATAATTCTTTTTCTTCAGCTTAATGACATTATGAACAATATATTTGGCAGTCAAATTTTGGCCGGCAGGATAACCCCGCAGCTGCCCTTGTCGGGTGGAGAAAAGCAAAGGATCGCCATAGGCAGAGCATTGGCCAGACAAAAAGGCATCCTGATTCTAGACGAACCCATCTCGGCCCTTGATCATACCTTTGCCATAAAAATGCTACAGACCCTTAAGCAATAGGGCATAACCATTATCATGGTCACCCACCAAACGGCTTTCTGCGCTATCGCCGACGCCACCATCAGGCTGGAAAATGGCAATTGACAGCCTATGGGCGGTCGTCTCGCTAGTGGTGACGCGGCGCATCCAGCACCAGCTTTTGAATCGCCACCGCCACGCCGTCTTCCATATTGGTCTTGGTAACAAACTGACTGGCCGCCTTGATTTCATCAATGGCATTACCCATCGCGACGCCGGTACCGGCATAGTTAATCATTGCCAGATCGTTGGCCTGATCGCCGATGGTCATCACCTGGTCCGCCGTCAGATGCAGATGTTCTGCCAGCGCCTTTACCCCCTCCCCTTTGTTGGCTTGATTACTCAATAACTCCAGATAGTAGTCGGCGCTTTTCATAATGGTGTAACGTGCAAAGGCCTCTGGCGGGATTTGGCTTATCGCCCGGTCCAATATGTCCGGTTCGTCAATCATCATGACCTTGGGGAACCGCAGAGTGGAATCCATTTCGTCAACTCGGCGAAATTTAAACGGCATACCGGTCAGATAAGCTTCATGCACCGTATAACGGCTAATATCGCGGTTAGCCGTATACAGGGTGTCGAAATCCAGCGCATGAAAATGGACATTCAGCCGGCGCGACAACCCTTCCAGATAAAGATAATCATTAAAATCCAATGTGGCTTCGGAAACGGTATCGCCATTCACCGCCCGCTGGACCAGGGCACCGTTATTAGTGATGCAGTACTCGCCCTCTTCGTGCAGGTCCAGCTCCAGCAGATAACGCTCGATACCGATATAAGGCCGGCCGGTGGCCAACACCACATATACACCTTGCGCGCGTGCGGCGCCGATCGCCTGTTTGACCGCGGGGGTTATCTCATGCTTATGGTTTAACAGCGTGCCGTCCATATCTATTGCAATTAGTTTTATCGCCATCAGATCCTCTTACATTAAACCGCCATGGCCACATCCGGCATGATGCCACCGCTAAGGTGACGCCAACGGAGTCGCCCAAAAATCATATTAACTGAGCCAATAGTAACGCAAATTTCCAAGGAAATGAGAAGAGTTTGCAGGCGATAGCCGGCTTAGCGGCCATAAAAAAAGCAGCGAACGCCGCTGCGTCAGACTGCTGACAAACGCGCACGTGAGCTTGCGGTGGGAATGATGGGCAAGAAAGTAAAGCGTAGCGCGCCAGGGATGGCGCGCACGAGCCTACATGGACGTATTCACGGCGTCTTTATGATCTTGCCCATCATTCCCGCTAGCACGGCGTTGTCATCAAACTCAAGCAGCGAATGCCGCTGCTTTTTTGTTTACCAACGCCTCCGGCCTCGGGGGCATCGAAAATCGCCGCATCAAATATCGATATTGGCGGCTTTAAGGGCATTCTCTTCGATAAAGGCGCGTCTGGGCTCTACCGCATCGCCCATCAGCGTAGTGAACAGCAGATCGGCGGCAAT
>JAATGH010000032.1 GCA_015654745.1 Enterobacterales bacterium | reverse complement strand
TGGGCTTTGCAAGCATTACAATGCGTCAATACAAGATTTTGAGAGCAATGACACAAACTTAAACGCTTCTAAAGCGAGACTGCATGCTTATCAATTACTTATGATCGAGATGGTCATTTACGAATATCGCCAAAAATTAGCCTCCAAATTTGAATCCATTGAAGGTATAAGAGCTCTGCACCATATGATCTTCACAAAAACACATTGGGAGCTCGATAAAATCAAATCTCTCGATCTTCAGGATATTCTTTTTGTTCTGCTTGACGATATTCGCCAGGATCGTCTTTCGGACGAAGCCCAGAGTTATTTAAAAAAAATTCGCACCCATCAATATCTTCCAACAGTCGATTTAAGTTCTTATACCGGCTGGACGATAGGCGAAGGGCAGCAGTACTTGAAATCTCAGCAGTAGCTGTCTTAGTAAGCCCACATGCTATCGACAAGTCATGAACGGCCCAGCTTATGCGTGCCTGAGCGCCTTTCTGGGCTATTAGTTGTTCCAGCAGTTTTTCAAGCCATTCAATTAGGCCATTAGAGTCAAGATTCCCGGCATAAATGTAAGGTTTATCCGCATCTTCTGAACCCATGGCCGCTGAATTTTTTTCCGTCATTGTGTTAATTCCTCACAAGAAGTTCCCAGGGCAGGTTGCAGACAACAGCAAAGGCCAGAATCCCGATCAAGGTTGTCCACCACTTCCATCCGAGCTTTGCCAGATCTTTCATAACTTGTCCTGAGCTTGGTTCCGGATGATTAAAATCTAAAATAATTTAGTTTAAACGTCAAGCATAAAACTAAATATATTTAGGTTAATAATTATATGTCCGCTTATTGCGGACGAGTGGAGGGACTAACGACGTCTAAATCGACGGTGTTCGACCATAACACCTATGATCGAGATAGATTCTGTTTGGGAGCTTTTGGTAGGAAAGTCTGGATTCAGCGGGACCAATTCAAAGATTTCATCGCCTTTGGTATCGATGCCACGAGACCGATACTTTTTGAAGGTTGCCTCGTGAGAACCATTTTTTGCGACAACATAATCACCGGGTATGGGACCTATCTCGGGATCGACAATAATAATGTCACCCTCGGTAAATTCCGGTTCCATGGACCGGCCTTTCAGACGCAACGCGAATGAACTGGGAGATAATTTCTGGTCAGTAAGTATATAATCAACGTTCCCTTCCAGGCTACGCGCATCGCTCTCTGCACTCCAAGCGCCTGCCTGCACGAAACTTATGATGGGTATGCTGGTGGTACCTAAGGACGCTGGCATCACGTTGGATTCCTCATTTTTGCCATAGAGGAGATATTCTTCGCTAACCCCGAAATACCTCGCTAAATTTGTCAGCGATTTGCCTCCTGGCTCATTCAAATCCCTTTCCCAATATCCTATCGTGACGTCGCTAACGCCCAAGGCTTTACCCACCTGTGATTGGGTAAGTTTACGATCCTTCCGAAGCGTCTTTACACGCTGTCCTAGAGTAACCACGGATAAGCCCTCAAAATAAAACCTAAATAATCTTAGTTTTTATTTACCAAAATTAAATTAGCTAATAATATCTAAATTCTTTTAGGATGGAGGCGTTATGACCACTACCGATCTGGAAAAATATTTCGGTGACCCGCTAAAAGTTGCTGCATTTTTCGGCGTTTCCCCTGAAGCATTTTACCAATGGAGAAAACGACCGGGGCAACTGATACCCAAGGGCAGGGCCACCGAAGCTGCATATCGCACAAAAGGGGCTCTTACCTATAACCCCTCGCTATATGCAAAGAATACAGGTTTGAAAGAACAGCACTAACTACCAAAGGAAAATCAACATGGTAGACATCAAAGAAACCGTCAAAGCAATGTGTAAAGCCTATCCCGGCGGCCGGTCTGCCATGGCTGGTGCCTTAGGCATGACTATTACCCAATTTAACAACAACTTTTACGAGAAAAACGGTTGCCGCTTCTTCGAGCATCACGAACTGGAGGCAATGGAAGATTTTTCCGGCACTTCACTCCTGGCTGAATATTTCTCCCGGCGCCGCGGCGGCATGCATGTTGATGTCCCCAAGTTTGAAGAGCTGGACCAGGTGGAGCTTTTCCAGAAGAGCATCAGGACAGCCGCGGAACGTGGGCAGGTTGATTTAATTATCCAAAAGGCATTGGCGGACGGGGTAATCGATGAAGGGGAAGCGGCGGATATTGAAATACACCATGCCAAACATCTGGCAGCGCGCGAAGAGGAGATCAGAGCAATCCTGGCGCTCTTTGGCCGCAAGAAAGGATCGCGCAAATGACCAGGTCAGAAAAGTTGACGCCCCGAGTGTGCAGCCCAGGGCGTCGGCGCGGAGAAAACATATTGTGGAGTAATCAACGCATGAACAGTGTAACGAAAAACGCTGGTCTACCGCAATTGCGTTGTAGAGCTATCGCTGGTGGATCAACCCCAGCAGCGTTTGCCTATGAAGTCATGGTAATGGGGCGGTGGATTAGCAGCAACTACCAGTTTGCCCGCTGGGTGGTAGAGGAAGGGCATAAGCTGTTGAGAACGGGCGGGGCGACCGTATGAGCATCAAATTAATGTCCCAGGTCTGGGATGTCCAAAGCCTGACGCAACCGCGCAAGATGCTGCTGCTGGCGGTAGCGGACTTTGCCAACGATGAGGGCTACAGCTGGCCGGCTGTCGAAACCCTGATGCGTAAATGCGGCTTTAAGTCTGATAGTGGCGTGCGGCGCGCTCTGGCTGAACTGGCTGAGGCCGGCTGGTTAACGAAATCATCCCGCAGCGTCAAAGCCGCCAACGGCCGCCGGCAGCAGGGCAGCAATGTCTACCAGTTGAATCTGGTAAAGCTGCTGGCTGAATCAATTGCTGAGCCTGCACCACGTATAGTCTCAAAATCCATTGTTGAGCCTGTACCGCATGAAGGCTCACAGCATGAACCCTCATACCATGAAGGTTCACCACATGAGGGTTCATGTGACGACAAAAAAGAGGGTTATGAGCCTGTACCGTGTGCACCCGATCCGTCATTAAGATCTAAACATGATCCATCAGTATTAAAACCTCCTTGTCAGGTTCATGCGGAAACTGACCCCGAAGTGCTGATCACCGATCAGGCTATTGCGGTGTTGAAGCATCTGAACCTTGTCACCGGCTCACGGTACCAGAACGCAAAATCCTCTCTGGAAAACATCCGGGCCAGGCTGAAAGACGGATTCACTCCTGACGAGCTCGTCCTCACGGTGGATTACCTGACAGCCAAATGGGGCAATGACTTGGAAATGGCTGAGTACCTGCGACCGACCACCCTTTTCCAGCCCACTAAATTCCCGGGCTATTTTGAAGGCGCCCGCCACTGGCACAAAGCCGGACGCCCAGCCCGGAAGGATGGTAAATGGCTAACAGCGAATTCACACCGCGTTACCCCCGCCACCGGTGAAACACCGCCGGGATTCATGTCACCTGAGCAATACCTGAAAACCAATCAGTTGGGAGGAGGGCAATGATGGCATCGTCAAACGAAATCATGGCGCGCTTGATGGCGCTGAAACCGAGTCATGTCCAGCCGCGGTTTAGAAACGCTGCCGAACTGATGGAATTTCACAGCGCGGAGGCAATGAAAAACTCCCAACTGGTGACCGATCGGAACCGCCAGGCACGGATGGAAAAAATCATCGGCCGGTCCGGTATTCAACCGTTGCATCGTGAATGTTCATTCACCAACTATGCGGTTGAAACACCTGAGCAGCAGGCGGCCCTGGATGCAGCGAAGCAATACCTGCAGGCGTTCGGCCAGACCTACGGCGGGTTTATCTTCTCTGGCAACACCGGTACCGGCAAAAATCATCTGGCCACGGCTATCGCGCGCAACCTTATGAAGCGGGGCAAGTCGGTCATGATCGTCACCGTGGGCGAGTTGTTCGAGAAATTCCGCCGGACGTATGCCAAAGACAGCCCGGTCAAAGAGGCTGACCTGATGCGCGATGTCTGCAAGCTGGATCTGCTGGTACTGGATGAAATCGGCGTCCAAAAGGGCAGCGAGCATGAAATCAATCTGCTGACCCAGATCATCGACCGCCGACAGCTGCAGCTTAAGCCTACCGGGATGTTAACCAATAAAACCTACAGCGAACTGGTCGAGCTGCTGGGCGAACGGATCATGGACCGGCAAAGCAATGGCGGGGTTTGGGTGTCATTCCCGTGGCAAAGCCGCCGGGCGCTCAAAGGGGGGCGGATATGAAACTTTGTATTCCTGTCGATATTTTCGAGCAAAGCGACATTAATGCCGGCATCCGTGACCTGATCCGGGCCGGTCTCATGAAAGAAAACGTGAACTCGCAATTCTACCGGGTCCTTCACGCTGCTGCCGGCCCAAAATGGCGCACCCTGCGCGATTTGGAATTGCTGGTGCTGCAAATGTATGGCGTGTCAGATACCCAGGCGGCAATCAGCGCACGGCTGCGCGAGGTTAAACCAGAAATTCATGGCTTGAAGAAAGAACGCCTGGCCATCAAAGATCCGCAAGCACTTAAAACCGTTCATTTCTACCGGCTGGTGGCCGCAAAGCAGGGGACGAAAGAATGACAACACGTCTGGAAAAGGAAATAGCCCGAGCCAGACAGCTTGAGGCATCCCACTTATGGCGCCGTGCCGCCCGCCAATGGTTAACGGTTCTTGATATAACACCTCATACACAAGAGAAACTACGTGATGCATTGGCCGCGCGCCGGGCGCATTGCATCACCTACGGCAATTTGTTTTGTGGCGATTATTCAGGAATTAGAGAAGCCCGGCTTATTGATATGGCGGAAGGGAGTGTGGTATGACGGATTTCACTAAGACTGCCTACGTCCAATCCCTGGCCGCCATCAAGTCCGCGCCTGTCCATAAGCTTAAGGAAATAGGCGATCAGTGGCGCTCACCGGACCCGTTATTTTGGGGCATTAATGCCATGTTTGGCCCGCTGGTGCTGGATCTGTTTGCCGATGAAAGCAACGCAAAATGTGAGGCATATTACACAGCCGAAGATAACGCCCTGGTGCAAGACTGGTCCGCGCGCCTAGCCGAGCTCAACGGAGCCGCCTTCGCGAATCCGCCGTACTCCCGCGCCAGCAAGCACGAGGGCAAGTACATTACTGGCATGCGGCACATCATGAAGCACACCGCTGAAATGCGTGAGCGCGGTGGGCGGTATGTGTTTCTGGTGAAAGCCGCAACCGGTGAAATCTGGTGGCCGGAGCAGGCGGATCATGTTTCGTTTATCCGTGGTCGCGTTGGTTTTGCCCTTCCTGACTGGTATAGGCCCGCTCCCGGGGAACCGCTGGCAACAACTGCCGGCTTTGCTGCAGCAATCGTTGTATTCGATAAAACCTGGCGCGGTCCCGCGATGGGCTATGTCAGCCGAGAACGACTAATGGCCCAGGGAGAAGCATTTCTGGCGCAGATCCGGCGTGAGGCGGCACGCATAAAGCCGCAACAAAATATTCCTAAAATTATTCCTGTACCGGAAACCGATAACCGTGTCTGGCCGGCTGAAGTGCATTTCATCTTCGATCAGGTGCCGGCCGCGCCGGATCTGCCTCATGACCTGCAGAACAAAATCCGCAGCCATATAAACCGCATGAAATTAGACGGCCTACCGACGGCCGCCATTATCAACCAGGCCAGCACATTGACCAAACTTATGGGAATAACAGCATGAAGGAAATCATTGTAGATAATTTTGCCGGCGGCGGCGGGGCCAGTACTGGCATTGAAATGGCGATAGGCCGCAGCGTCGATATTGCTATCAACCATGACCAGAACGCGATCGACATGCACAGCACGAACCATCCGGCCACGCTGCATTATTGCGAATCGGTTTTTGATATCGACCCGATAGCCGCCACCGCTGGCCGGCCGGTTGGCTTGGCATGGTTCAGCCCGGATTGCCGCCATTTCTCCAAGGCCAAATGCTCCAAACCGGTTAAGAAAGAAATTAGGGGATTGGCCTGGATCGTCCTGCGCTGGGCTTTGCAAGCGCGGCCCCGGGTAATGATGTTGGAAAACGTCGAAGAGTTCAAAACCTGGGGACCGCTGCTGATGGATGCCGACGGCAGCGAAAGACCGGATCCGGCCCGGGCTGGTGAGACGTTCGCCGCGTTTGTAGCCATGTTGTCTACGGGTATTGCCATTGATCACCCCGCGATGGCCGAGGTATGCCATTTCCTTGATATCAGTCCTGACAGCAAAGACGCCACCCGGCTTGTGGCTGGCTTGGGGTATGCCGTCGATTCCCGGGAGTTGCGTGCATGCGACTATGGCGCTCCGACCATCAGGAAACGGTTTTTTATGGTCATGCGCTGCGACGGCGCATCGATTACCTGGCCCCGGCCGACGCATGGCGATCCGAAAACACCGGCGGTTCAAAGCGGAAAATGGAAACCTTGGCGCACCGCGGCGGAGTGTATCGACTGGTCCTTACCTTGCCCGAGCATTTTCGAGCGTACCCGCCCGCTGGCCGAGAACACGCTTAAGCGGATAGCGCGCGGCATCCAGCGCTTCGTTATTGATAACCCGACGCCGTTTATCGTTAAGTGCAACCACTCTACCAAGGATGGTTCCTACGATTGTTTCCGGGGCCAGTCCATTGATGAACCGCTGAAAACGATCACAAAAACGCACGGCTATGCCCTGGTCAGCCCGGTAATAGCTGGCGCTGGTGGCCCCAAATATCAGGCAAAACCCCGGTCGGTAGAGCAGCCGCTGCATACGCTGTGCAACACCAACCATTCCTGCCTGGTGGCGCCGGTTATCGCCCGTATCGGGCAAACGGGATTCGGTGGCGATCGCATGGCATACAGTCCCGAAGGACCACTGACAACGGTGACCAGTAAAGCCGAACATCTGCTGGTGGCCCCAATCATTGCCCGCCAGTTCGGCAACAGCGTCGGCCA
>JAATGH010000051.1 GCA_015654745.1 Enterobacterales bacterium | reverse complement strand
GATGAAAGTGTTCTGGCAACGGGGATACACCGCGACGTCGATGGCGGATCTTTATGCGGCAATGAGCATCAACTCGCCCAGCCTGTATGCCGCTTTTGGCAGTAAAGACGATCTTTATCTGGAGGCGATTGCCCACTATGAACACGTCATTGCCCCACGGATCTGGTCGCCGCTCGATAACGCCGTCAGCGCGCGGGAAGCGGTGCGGCAATGGCTTAAATGCTCCGCGAAAATACTGACCCAGGATGATTTTCCCATGGGTTGTATGGTGACGCTGTCAAACGTGGCCAGTGAAGGTAATGAGCGGCTGGGGGCCGTGGTAATACGTTCCCGTCAGCGGGGGGTTGATATACTTTGTGCCAGGCTTGCGCAAAGCGTTCAGGCGAGCGAACTGCCCGCGGGCACCAATATAGAGGCGCTGGCGCGGCTGTACGTGGCTATTCAGCAGGGGATCTCGATTCAGGCCCGTGACGGTGCGGGTTTTGCCGCGCTGGACGCGGTAGCGGATAGTGCGATGGCCTTGTGGCCGGCGTAATTGGGATCTTCTTGCCATTTGGTCGCCGGACGAAGCCGGCCCCTATTCAATATTGGCTATACTGCTTATCCAGGGCGAATGCCCGCGCCTGATTTTGCCGGATGGAGAAAAAAATGAAGCCTTATATTGTCTGCCATATGATGTCATCCCTGGATGGACACAGCCTTACCGACGGATGGAATTTGCAATATGCCTCGGCGCTGTATGAGGACACCGCCGCCAGCTTTCACGGCGACGGCTGGATTTGCGGTCGGGTGACCATGCAGGAAATTGCGCACAGCACCGATTATCCTCGGGGGATGGCGTCGGCGCCGTTGCCCCGCAGACACTATTTTGCCGAACGCGACGCCAAACAGTATGCGATATCCATCGATCCCAAAGGGCTGGTGGTCTGGAAAACCAGCAACACGCTTAACTCGCATGTGATTGAGGTGCTGACGGAGCAGGTACCGGATGATTTCCTGGCCTACCTAAAATCTATCGGCGTGTCCTATGTGTTTGGCGGCAAGACCGACATCGATCTTGCGGGGGTGCTGTCAATCCTGGCTACCGAGCTGGGCGTGAAAAAATTGATTGTCGAAGGGGGCGCCCACGTTTGCGGCGCGTTTGTGAATGCCGGACTGGTGGATGAATTTAGCGTGGTGATTCTGCCGCTGGTGGACGGGCGCGGCGCGCATCCGGCATCCTTTGAAATCGAGGCGCAGGCCTGGCGGGCTCCGGCCTACCTGAAACTGAATTCAGTGGAGAAAACCGCCCATGATGGCGTATGGCTGCGTTACGGCCGGGCATAGGCCGCCAGCGCGGCGTTAGCGGGTTGGCTCCCTTCCGGACGGAAGGGAGCCAGGGTTAAGAGGAGGGGGTTAGGCCGCCTGGGCCCGCAAAGAGGCCATATCGATAACGAAGCGGTATTTTACATCGTTCTTTTGCAGACGTTCGTACGCGCTGTTAACATTCTGTATGGTCACCATTTCCACATCGCTGACGATGCCATGCTCAGCACAAAAGTCGATCATTTCCTGGGTTTCCGCCATACCGCCGATCGCCGAACCGGATACATTTTTGCGTCCGCCAATCAGGCTAAAGCCGTTCAGCGGCGGAGACAGTTCGGTCAGCACGCCGACAATGGCCAGCGTGCGGTCGCGTTTTAGCAGCGCGACATAGGGGTTGAGATCGTGCGGAACGGGGATGGTGTCGAGTAGGAAATCGAAGCTGGACGCATGGGCCGCCATGGCGTCGGCATCACGGGACAGCAGGATTTCATCGGCGCCAAGACGGCTGGCGTCTTTGCCTTTCTCCGGGGAGGTGGTAATCATTACCACATGGGCGCCCAAGGCCTTGGCGAATTTAATCCCCATATGGCCCAGTCCGCCGAGGCCGATGACGCCTACCTTTTGGCCCGGCCCTACGTTCCAATGACGCAGTGGCGAATAGGTGGTAATGCCCGCGCACAGCAACGGCGCCACCGCCTTAAGATCAAGGCTGTTAGGGATTTTCACCACAAAACGTTCTTCCACCACAATCAGATCGGAATAACCGCCAAAGGTCAGTTTGTCGTTGCCGCGTTCGTGGTCGTTGTAGGTTAGCGTTGCGCCCTCGGCGCAATATTGCTCCAGGTCTTCCTGGCAGGCCGGGCACTGGCGACAGGAGTCAACCATGCAACCCACGCCCGCCAGGTCGCCCACCTTCAGTTTGCCGACATGGGCGCCTACCTTAACCACTCGGCCGACGATTTCATGACCGGGCACCATGGGATAAATCGAGTTGCTCCAATCGTTATGGATCTGATGCAGATCGGAATGACAAATTCCACAGTACAGGATCTCGATCTGCACATCGTGAGCACCGGGTTCGCGGCGTTCAAACTCGAACGGCACCAATGGAGAATGGGCGTCGTGAACGGCATAGCCATGCGCTTTAATCATTGTAATCACTCCTGAATGGATTTGGATAAAAACGGGACTGCGTGGTAGAACCACAGCATTTCGTCTAGACAGAGGATGCCTATCCGGGATGCTTGTTTAGCGGGATAGGACAATGTAGCATGGCCGAACGGCGGATCAACGCTGAATATCGGGATGAATTGATGAGTAAAATTCAATAATCATGCTCCAACCTAATCTTTCCCACCTGGCCATTTTTGCCGCCATTGCCCGGCACGGCAGTTTCCAAAAGGCCGCAGCCGAAACCGGCGTATCCACCTCCGCCGCCAGTCATGCGATCCGTGGGCTGGAAGAGCAACTGGGCGTGGGGTTGTTTCATCGAACCACCCGCAGCGTCGCGCTGACCGAAGCCGGCCAGCGGTTGCTGGAACGGCTGCAGCCGCTGCTGCGCGATGTCGCCGGCGCGATCGAGGAAATGAATGATTTCCGCACCACCCCGACCGGGACCCTGCGAATCAATATTCCCCGGATAGCGTCGCAGCTGTTAATTGCGCCCCTGATGGGCCGTTTTCTGGCAGCGTACCCCGACATACATCTTGAGGTTATCGATCAGGACGCCCTGGTGGATATCGTCGCCGCCGGGTTTGATGCGGGAGTGCGTTTCGAAGAGACGGTACCTGAGGACATGGTGGGTGTCCGGGTCGGCGGTCCTCGACGGTTTGCGGTGGTGGGGTCGCCTGAATATCTGCAACGGCATGGCGTACCGGTTCACCCACATGATCTCAACCAGCATGAGGGTATTCGCTATCGTTTTCCGAGCGGCCGGCTTTATAAGTGGGAGTTTGCCCGCGGCGACGACAAAATAGAGGTGGCTATCAAGGGGCGGCTGACGGTGACGGACCAACCCTTGGCGATGCGCGCCGCCCAGGAAGGTATTGGCCTGGCGTTTGTGGTGGAGGAACAGGCCAGGGATGAAATACGCCAAGGTCGCTTGGTGAGCGTGCTGGAAAATTGGTGCCCGGCGTTTGCCGGCTTTATGATCTATTATCCCCGGCAGCGGCAGATGCCCTCCGCGCTGCGCGCCTTTATCGATATGGCGTGTACCTTATAAAGGCTAAATTGTTTAGGCCCCGCGTAGCGCATCCCATCGACCTTTCCTTACGCTTTCTTAACGATTACCTTGCGTTTTATTTGCTAATCCGCTGCTCAATGTTTCTTCTGCCAGGTCGATAACCAACAGAGAGTATTGTTACAGGAGAAAACTATGTCCAATACCATAACGTCATCCGTTTCATAGACTTCGTCAAGCGGGGGCACCGACGTTGCCTCACAAATCAAAAATCTTACCCAGCAGATCGCCAAACTGACCAAGCAACTCAGCACATTGTCCAAATCCAGCTTGAGCGCGGACCAAAAGCAACAGCAGCAGCAGTTGCTTGAAGCGCAAATAAAAATGTTGGAAGCGCAGGTTGCCCAGTTACGGCAACAACAAGCGCAAAAGGCGACGGCGAAACAAGAAAGCATCGCCCCTACGGAAACCAAGGTTGAAGGAGTCAACACCAAATCTGATGCTAATCAGATTGATGTTTATATCTGAAAATCGTGGCCTGCCTTGCCGGCGTCACTTCAAACTGACGTGGGGCGGGGTAATACCGGCGGATGAGTATCCTCCGGTGGGGTTAATCATCAATGCGGATGATGTGGTTCCCTCCAGGCCGGCAATGTATTGTCGGCCTCTATTGATCAATGCAGGCCACGTGTGCCCCCGCCAGCTCGTTATCGTATTGGATTGTCGTCTTTTTAACCGATTAATCGAACGAGTGTGATACGGGAACGATGTTGGAAAATAGTCTATTGACTTACCGTTGGAAAAGGGTAGATTAAATATCAACGCAGGCGCAATTGGTAATGAAAGTTTAATTAGCCTACGTTCCATTAAATATGCGATAAAGGCCATGTAGCAACAATATATTCGCGTCCTGAAGATTGAGTTTGTGAAAACGCAAATAACGCGAATGAAGTAACGCCTTGTTATAAAGAAGTATGATCGCATCGGGGGTAAGTAATTTGTAAGCGCGATAAAGTAAGGTCTTGTATTTAGTGAATATTCGCGATTGTGGGTTTTTGACCAGCTAATTGAGAATTTCGCGAAGAAAGTAAGGCCATGCTGCAAAAGTATATATCGCGATGGGTGATGTACTCAGTTGGTCGGTAGCATCCGGACTGATTAACAAACAGAAGTGTCGGGATTTTCCATAGTTTAGTGTATATATCGGAGGAAAGTTCGTTATAAATACTTGATATTCCCGTTATGACAACGTACATCGTATGAAGTTCGCTTTACTCGTTGAAGTAATTAATGTTAAAACCTAAAACCGTAGCACACTAAAAAGCCCTGATCTAAACGTCAGGGCTTTTTCTTTTGATGCGCCGGGATGTTGTGACCTACCTAAGGCAAAAGCCCAAACGAATCTGCAATATCTTGGGGAAACCCCGCTTTACGCCGGGCGCGGGTTGTTTCATTATGATAAATAACCTTTTGTTCCCTAATGATTAAACTGAGGCTTTTTATGTCCGATTTACAGCACACAGAGCTTAACCGTAAGATTGCCTTGGTCACTGGCGCCGGTAGCGGTATCGGGCGCGCCGTGGCGTTGGGGTTGTTGTCCGACGGATTTACCGTGGTGGTGGCCGGGCGTCGGCAGGAACCCTTGGACCAGTTAGTGGCAACGGCCGCCGCCGACGGCGGGGAGGCGCTGGCGGTGGCGACCGATGTGCGCGATCCGCGCAGTGTTGATGCGTTGTTTGCGCAAATTGCCGACAAGTATGGTCGGCTTGACGTGGTGTTTAATAATGCGGGGGTTAACGCGCCGGCGGTGCCGATGGATGAGCTGCCGGTAGAAACCTGGCTGAACGTTATCGATACCAATGTTACCGGGGTGTTTCTCTGCGCGCGCGCCGCGTTCGGCCTGATGCGTAAACAGGTGCCTCAAGGGGGACGGATCATTAATAATGGTTCCATCTCCGCGCATACGCCGAGGCCGTTTACGTCGCCGTATACCGCCAGCAAGCATGCGGTGACTGGCCTGACCAAAAGCATTGCCCTTGACGGACGCGCGTTTAATATCGTGTGTAGCCAAATTGATATTGGCAATGCGCTCACCGATTTGTCTCAACGTATGAAGAAAGGGGTGTTGCAAGCCGACGGCCATATCGCGCCGGAGCCGATGATGGACGTTGGCCATGTCGCCGATGCCGTGCGGCACATGGCCGCGCTGCCGTTGTCGACGAATATTCTGACGATGACCATTATGGCCAGCAATATGCCGTTTGCCGGGCGGGGATAGGCCGCGATAACCCCCGCCACATTCGTGGGCGGGGAGCGCATGGCAGTGGGGAAAAATCGTTATTATATTGTTCTTATTTCAGGAGAATATTTCAAGCTTGGCTACAGTTTCATACGCGTTATTATGTAATACGCTAGCGTAGAATCCGCCACCGATGCCTCCTGCCGCCAATCCTGCCAGCGTGCTGATTTTCACCCGGTGCCATGGGCTTGGGGCGGGCCCGCCGAGTACATTGTAAACATTGTTTAGTCTGCGCAAGGCCAGTCCGGAAAATAATCCGCAGGCGGCCCCGCCAAGCAGGCCGGCGCATATACCTCTGTGGACCGATCGGTAATGACCATGCTGGGCCTGATCTTGGGCGTGAGTTTGCCCCTCGATAATGCCGTTTACGCTGTTGGTTATATAAAAGGTCGTAATCAAAACGGTGCCGATGGCTACTGTGGTATAAAGCAGCGCGTTACTCAATGAGTTTAACAGACTGACCGGCTGATTAGAGACATCGGCAAGACTGTGGATCATTCGGTCATCTTCAACGCCGCCGCCAAAAAAGGGGAGATCCTCTTGATGATATAATGTAATTTTTCGAGTCTTATCGCAGTGCGGGTTATAGGTTGCATGCATAGGTTACCATCGTGTTATCAATATTCCATTGGTATATGACAGCAAAGGGTCGGCTGAGATAGTAATTTATAGTAGCCAATTACCGCGCACAACCTTGCCGCATACCGTTGGTTTATTCGTTTATCCCCGATTCATTGCTATTATATGTTAATACTTTACCGCTGCGCTAATTGGCGCCATTCATATAACACCGCCGTACCGGTATTCGGTATAACCCAAGCCAATGGTGTTAATGACGTCGCGTGGAACGTCGGCCGGTAGTCGGGGCAGTATCAGGTCCGGCCGGCGTTATCCCGGCCGGACCTGGCGGCAGCGACGCAATCCGGCCGGCAACGCCTTGGCCGGTTATGTCAGCCGATAGGCATTACCTGGCGATCCATTTGTTCGTTGATCACTTCCGCCATTGCCAGGTAGATGGCGCTGGCGCCGCAGAATAATCGGATATAACCCGCGGCCACGATGATCGTGTGATTGCCGGTGATATTGCCGGCGCAGAGCATGGCGAACAGCAGGGTCAGGCTGCCGAATACGATCTGCAGGGCGCGGCTGGCGCGTAAGGTGCCGAAAAACATAAATAGCGTAAATATGCCCCACAGCCCTAAATAAACTCCGAGGAAAACCGCATCGCTGGCGTCGGCCAGTCCCATGCGTGGCAATAATAGTATTCCTACCAAACTCAGCCAAAACGCACCGTAAGAGGTAAATGCCGTCGTGCCGAAGGTATTGCCGTGTTTGTATTCCATAATACCGGCAATAATTTGCGCGATGCCCCCGTAGAAAATACCCATACTGATAATAATTGAGGTCAGTGGGAAGAAACCGGCGTTATGCAGGTTGAGCAAGACCGTGGTCATCCCGAAGCCCATGAGTCCCAGCGGGCCGGGGTTCGCCAACTTGTTGGTATGCATATATCCTCAGCAAAAAAAGCAAAATGAAGTGGATTATTATCCTGTGAAGCTCCGCCACTGGCGGAAACAAGCGTTCCGGCCGGTGATGGGCTGCGGCATCATAATGACCTTGCCCGGCTGAAACAATGATATAGATTAGCGCTAGGCGGTTTTTTTCATCGCTGAAGGAAAAAAGGTGCGCCTAAGCGCACCAGTAATCTGCCAACTATCAGCAGTATCGGGACACGTTCATCCCTTGCCTTTTACGCTACTGATAAATGTTTGCCGTGCCGACGCTGATCCCAGCCGCTCTGCTTCATCAAGCAATTTTAGCGCCTTGTCAATATTGCCGTCGCTCACCGCCTGTTTGATGGCCCGGTTAAAATAATTTTCGGTGTCGTTGAGCACCGGCGCGGCGCGGGCCGTGGATGCCGTAGGGGCGGGCAAGCTCGCCGGCGCGGGCAGCGTGGTTGCGCCCACGACTACCGGTACGGTGGCCGGTGCGGCGAATGGCTGACCAATCATAATGTTACTGCTGTTTTGCTCGGTAACCACTTCGATTTTGATGTTCCCCGTGTCGGCATGGCGGGCGATGGGGTCCGGGATGGCCGGTGCCGAGGTGCCAATACCTTCGGCATAGGCCTTGGCCGGATTGGTCAGAGTGGTAGTGCCGGCGAGATTCTGGCGCGTGGTATAGATGAGCAGATAAATTTGCTGTTGGCCCAGCGCCGGCGTGAGTTTCATCGAGCCGCTAAGGCGTTCGCCCGCGGCCATGCCCGGTTTCTGGTAAGGGAAATAGCTACTGGGAAAATAAGCGGCCGGGCGCAGTTGTTCATCCAGAACCAGCACGTTTGGTACATACACCTGGCCGTGGTCCACGATGCTACTGAGCGTAATATCCAGGGTGCCGCGATTGGCCGGCAGGGTAAAGGCCGCTACCGCACCCTGTATATCGCCCTGCGAAAGCCGTGGCGACGCGGAGTCCAACGTGATGTTGCGGCTGGACGGGGGTGTCAGGGGATCCCATGGCAAGGGTTGAAGCTTTGATGGCGATAATGACGGCGCCACAGAGATATTTTCCGGCCCGGAGAGGGCCGCGGCGAACGACGCCGATGGCGAAATCGCCATCAAGGCGGCGGTGAGACCGAAGATCAGTATGTTTTTATTCATTATTATATTCCCATATGGAAGAGCACCGGTATAGGGCAGGCAATACCCTATGCCGGTTAAGTCAGACTTACCGATTAACCACCGGCCTTATTTCCACCAGGCTTCGAACTGGACGCCGAAGGTGACCTCATCGTCGTTGCCGCGGCTAAATGTCGTGGCGCTGGTGTCGTTGCGCGCCAGGCCCGCATCGTTATAGCCCCATTTTTCATCCCATTTGGCATAAGTGGCGAACAGACGGATGGCCGGACGTGACCAGATGCTGCTGCCGGCCTGCCACTGCTGTGCCAGGGTGACTTTATATTGGCCGTTGCGATCGCCGGTTTCCTGTGATTTGACATTGTCGTAACCGAATTCGAGCAGCGTGCTCATAATCGACGTCCATTTGTACATGGGGCGGATACCAGCGGTGTACCAGGTCGTGCCGTTATGGTTGTCGCGATCCACATCTTGGTACATGGCAACGTACATCAATGACCAGGTATCATTGAAATCCAGCGCGCCGTGATCCAGTACGCGCAACATGCTGCCGTTATTATCGATACTGGAGCCTTGCGAACGGCCGTTATTGTTTGACGTCATGGAATCGGTGGCATATTGCAATACCAATTTATTAAAGCCGTTAAACATGCTTTGAGTATGTTCGGCGGTGAGCATATAACCGTCTTTCGACGCGCCGTCAGCCAGGTTGTAGCCATCCTGGGTATTGGCGCTGCCGTAATCGACGCCAAGCTCCAGTTTGCCGCCCGGGTTGGTATTTAATTCCGCCACGCGGACGTCGAAGATATCGTTGACGGTGGCGCGTTCATCGCGTTGCTGGTCGATCCAGCCGTAGGAACCGCCGCTTTCACCGTCGCGGGTGACCGCCAGGGATAACTTACCGATACCGAGGTCAATATTTTCCAGACCGGCGCCTGGACCGGACACATCCCAATAGTAGAAGTCGATCATATGCACATCATGGCGCTGGTAGAACCGTTTACCGGCCCAAAGCGTGGCGCCGGGCAACGAGTCAATGATGTTTTTGCCTTGGATGTTCACTTCGCGAAAACCCGGGGTGACCGATTCCCAGTCGCTTTGCTGTGAAACGGAATAGGCGAGATTGGTATCGAAATAAAAGCTTTTATCCCCCTCTTTCCACAGCTGCTGGCCCAGTTTTAGCTCAGCGTAGGTTTCACATTCGTTGCCCAGACGGTATTTGCTGGCGGCGCCGGTGGCCTGAAAGCACTGCTGCTCGCCGCCGCTACCGGTCCAGCCGATGCCGGAACGGGCGTAGCCCGCAAAATCTACAGCCATCGCCTGTGCTGAAAGCGCGCCACCGAGGATTGCCACTGATAAAGGTAAAATGCGTAGGTTAGTCATTATTTTCTCCTGATTATTGTTGCCTGCTAACAGGCAGACTTATACGCCCGGTTCCTGATATAACCGTCGGCAGGCGCTGCCATCCTCTCGGAATAAATGGCAACGCTGGGGCGGCAGGCCGATAGCGAATAGGGCACCCTCGGTTACCAACACCACGTCATTTTGGCGGTAGACAAGGTCGAGGCGAATGGAGGGAATTTGAATATGGATCAGGGTCTCGTACCCCAGTTGTTCCACTACTTGCACTACACCTTCCAAAATGACATCGGCGATTTTGCTTGCCTGCAGATGCTCCGGTCGGATACCCAGCGACATGTTGGCGCCGACCTCCACCCGGCTGCTGTCCACCGGCAGCCAGATTTTCAGGTTGTTCGGCAGTTCAACCTGTACCTGGTCGATGGCGGTCGCGGTGACTTTTACCGGTAGGAAATTCATCTTCGGCGAGCCGATAAACCCGGCGACAAAACGATTAGATGGGTAGTGATACAGTTCCAGCGGTTTGCCGACCTGTGCCACGCGCCCCCCGTCCAGCACCACGATCTTGTCCGCAAGCGTCATGGCTTCGGTCTGATCATGGGTGACATAAATCATGGTGCGGCGTAGGCGCTGGTGCAGCCGGGAAATTTCGATACGCATCTGGACTCGCAGCGCCGCATCCAGGTTCGACAGCGGTTCATCGAGAAGGAATACCTGCGGTTCCGCCACTAAGGTCCGGCCGATGGCAACCCTTTGCCGCTGGCCGCCGGACAACGCTTTGGGACGGCGCTCCAGCAAGTGGCCCAATTGGAGAATATCCGCCACCTGATTGACGCGGCGGTCGATTTCGTCTTTTTTGACATGAGCCAGCTTTAGGCCGAATGACATATTGCCGGCGACCGACAGATGCGGATAAAGCGCGTAGGACTGGAATACCATTCCTACTCCGCGTTCGGCAGGAGGGACCTCGTTCATTCGACGACCGTTAATTTTCAGCTCGCCAGACGTAATATCTTCCAGCCCGGCGATCATCCTCAGCAGTGTAGATTTTCCGCACCCTGATGGGCCGACAAACACCACAAATTCCCCTTCGGCGATATCTAAATTGATATCTTGGGAGATCACGTTCTCACCGTAACTTTTGCAGATATTCTTCAGAGTAACGCTTGCCATAGGTGCTTCTTCCTGCCTGTGATTTTCCTGTCCGCCGGCGTTGTGGTGGGCAGGTTGACATCAAGTGACGGCTAGTGTGAGTGAAACGCGTACGGCGTGAATCATCCGGTCGGGCTTTTTTCACGGTGGAGGTGGAGGGAGGACGGGAATACGATTACCCGGCCACAACGCGGGCGTGCTGACTAAAAACGTGACGGCTGTGGCAACTATGCCGCCTGTTTTATGTGTTCTACAGCGCAAATCACCGGGGAGTGTTAATGCGATCACAACGGGAGGGGCGGGGGCGTAGGGGGTAGGAGGATGAGGGGGCTAAAAATTATGCGCAGTATAGCGTTCGTGTCAATTCCCAGCGAATCCGCATCGCCGGAGCCTCGCTACGCTAAAAGAAAGGAAGGATGGAACTATGGCTAGCATGAAGTCTGCTCTATATACCTTCACATTATCGGCCGTTATATCGGCGATGACGTGTTCTTCAGCCTTTGCCAAAATAGAGGAAGGCAAGCTGTTGATTTGGATCAATGGCGACAAGAGTTACAATGGATTGGCTGAGGTAGGCAAAAAATTTGAACAGGACACCGGCATTAAGGTGACGGTGGAACACCCGGATAAACTCGAGGAAAAATACCCACAGGTGGCGGCCACCGGTGATGGTCCGGACATTATCCTCTGGGCGCACGATAGATTCGGAGGGTACGCCCAATCCGGCCTGTTGGCGGAGGTGACTCCCGACAAGGCTTTCCAGGACAAGCTGTTTCCTTTCACCTGGGACGCGGTGCGTTATAACGGCAAGCTGATTGCCTACCCCATCGCGGTGGAATCCTTGTCTCTGATTTACAACAAAGACCTGGTTGCGGCTCCGCCCAAGACCTGGGAAGAGATTCCCGCGCTGGATACCAAGCTGCGGACCCAGGGCAAAAGCGCCATTATGTGGAACCTGCGGGAACCTTATTTTACCTGGCCGCTTATCGCAGCCGACGGCGGTTATGCCTTTAAGTCGGAAAACGGCGGTTATAACACCAAGGATGTTGGCGTTAATAATGCGGGCTCCCGCGCCGGCCTGCAATTTATCGTCGATCTGATTAAAAATAAGCATATCAATGCCGATACTGACTATTCTGTTGCCGAAGCCGCCTTTAATAAAGGCCAAACCGCCATGAGCATCGACGGGCCCTGGGCATGGGGTAATATGGAGAAAAGCGGTGTTCATTATGGTGTGGCGCCATTGCCCACCTTTAAAGGCCATCCTTCCAAGCCGTTTGTCGGCGTCCTGAGCGCCGGGATCAATGCCGCCAGCCCCAATAAGGAGCTGGCGAAGGAGTTTTTAGAAAACTACCTGCTGACCAGGGACGGGCTGGAAGCCATGAATAAGGATAAGCCGCTCGGCGCGGTGGCGCTGAAAAGCTACCAGGCGGAGCTGGCCAAGGATCCCCGTATCGCCGCAACAATGCAAAACGCGCAGAAAGGGGAGATTATGCCGAATATTCCCCAAATGAGCGTCTTCTGGTATGCCGAACGCAGTGCCGTGACCAATGCCATTAATGGTAAACAAACGGTCCAGGAAGCCCTGGATGGGGTGAAAACCCGTCTCACTAAATAACCTGCCGTGAACCGGACGGCTCAGGGCCGTCCGGTTCACGTATCAGGTCGACTGATTGGTTTTTTGTGGTCATCCGTCGCAATAGGAAGGGTTATGTCTGATATTTATCCTGGCAGGGCTACGGGAAGACGCCCACGCTGGTGGCGTTTTCATTGGGTGAAATGGCTATTGGTGATGCTCGCCGCGCTAATGCTTGCTTGGCTGGTGATACCCATGTACATCCGTGGCGAGTATTTGTTTGCTATATTATCGCTCACCCTGGCCAGTACGGGATTGTATGTTTTCGCCAGCGGCCGCGCCTATGCCTGGCGTTATGTCTATCCGGGACTGGCGGGTATGGGCCTGTTTGTGTTGTTTCCGCTGATATGTACTGTCGCTATCGCCTTTACCAATTACAGTAGCATCCATCAGTTAACCTTCGAACGCGCCAGGGCGGTGTTGCTTGAACAGCAAAACCTGTCCGGCAAGCCTTATGATTTCGGTCTGTACCCCGCAGGAGAGCAATGGCGGCTTGCCCTGTCCGGTGGCGATGGCGGCTGGCTGCTGTCGCCGGCGTTCTCTTTTACCCCCGATACAGATCGGCTCTTACCGATGAGCTCATCGGCGGCGCCGCCGCCGGGGGAACGCGCTGCGCTGCGGGGTATTACGCAAAATCGCCAGGCGCTGAACCGATTGACGCTGAAATTACCCGACGGTACGCGTTTGCGAATGAGCTCATTGCGGCAATTTTCCAGCCTGCAGCCGCGCTATATTCCCGGCGGAGACCTGCGCCTGACCGACAGCCTGACCGGGGTGGTTTACCTGCCGGATAACCAGAATGGGTTTTACCGTGCACTGGGTGCCGACGGTCGGTTTGGCGAAGATAAACTCAGCCCCGGCTATACCGTTTCGGTAGGATGGCAAAATTTTTTGCGGGTACTGCACGACCAGGGGATCCAAAGACCGTTTCTGTCGATCTTCGCCTGGACCATCATTTTTTCCCTGCTTACGGTGGTGTTAACCGTGGCCATTGGAATGGTGCTGGCCTGTCTGGTGCAATGGGAAGCGCTGAAAGGCCGGGCGATCTATCGAATGATGCTGATCCTGCCTTATGCCGTGCCCTCGTTTATTTCCATCCTGATTTTCAAAGGGTTATTCAACCAGAGCTTTGGTGAAATCAATATAGTACTGCATGCGTTATTTGGTATTCAGCCTGGCTGGTTTAACGATCCTACCTTGGCCCGGGCGATGCTGGTGATCATCAACACCTGGTTGGGATACCCCTATATGATGATCCTGTGCATGGGCTTATTGAAATCCATTCCGGATGATTTATATGAGGCATCGGCCATGGACGGAGCCGGGCCTTTCCAAAACTTTTTCCGCATCACGTTACCGATGTTAATCAAGCCGCTGACTCCACTGATGATTGCCAGCTTCGCCTTCAACTTTAATAATTTTGTCCTGATTCAACTGCTTACCAACGGCGGCCCGGATCGTATCGGTACTACCACTCCCGCGGGGTATACCGATCTGCTGGTGAGCTATACCTATCGCATTGCCTTCGAGGGTGCCGGTGGACAGGACTTTGGTTTAGCCGCGGCGATTGCCACCATTATCTTTTTATTAGTGGGCGGCCTGGCGCTGCTTAACCTGAAAGCAACGCGCATGACATTTGATTAAGGAGCTCAATCGATGGCTATTGTTCAATCATCCTCGCATCATCTGCGGCTGGCGGCGACGCATCTGCTGCTGCTCGGTTTTATTGCCATGATTGTGTTCCCGTTGCTGATGGTGTTGGCGATTTCACTGCGTGTCGGCAACTTTGCCACCGGCAGTCTAATCCCAGAGCACATTTCCCTGGAGCACTGGCGGCTGGCATTGGGGTTCAGCGTGCGGCACGCTGACGGCAGTATCACGCCGCCGCCGTTTCCGGTCTTGCTGTGGTTATGGAACTCCGTCAAGGTGGCGTCGATTACCGCCATGGGCATCGTGGCGCTGTCCACCACTTGCGCCTATGCGTTTGCCCGCATGCGCTTTCGCGGTCGCAGCCTGTTGCTCAAAGGCATGCTGATTTTCCAAATGTTCCCGGCAGTGCTGTCGCTGGTGGCGCTGTATGCCTTGTTTGACCGGCTTGGACAGTACCTGCCGTTTATCGGCCTAAATACTCATAGCGGCGTAATATTTGCCTATCTGGGGGGTATCACGCTGCATGTTTGGACCATCAAAGGGTATTTTGAAACCATCGACGGTTCATTGGAAGAAGCGGCATCGCTGGATGGCGCAACCCCCTGGCAGGCGTTCCGATTGGTACTGCTGCCGCTGTCGGTGCCGATCCTGGCGGTGGTGTTCGTGCTGTCGTTTATCGCGGCAATCACTGAAGTGCCGGTGGCGTCGCTGTTGCTGCGTGACGTGGACAACTTTACCCTGGCGGTGGGTATGCAGCAGTACCTCAATCCGCAAAACTATTTGTGGGGGGATTTTGCCGCCGCCGCGGTGCTCTCGGCCATTCCTATTACCCTCCTGTTCTTGCTGGCCCAGCGGTGGCTGGTGAACGGTCTTACCGCCGGTGGCCTGAAAGGTTAAGCCGCTGCTGTTGTGATGGTGTCCTGTGTCTTTGGCGACGTGATGTCGCCAATTTTTTTATCCTAGCTGATGTATCCTTGACTTCGGCGCCGGTTGATATCACCCAATAAGCGGTTAATCCCAGGATCGGCGAATATCTCCTCCAGGCTACGCGTCAGCTTGCGGCGCCAGTTAGGATACCCATCGCTGGTACCCGGCACGTTGACCGGCGTGGCGATATCCAGCCAGTCCTCAGGTTGCAACCCCAGTAAGGCGCTGGCGCTGTCGGCCAGATAGCGGTGCATGGCACGGTTAAGCGGCGGCGACATCTTGAGGGTTTTGGCGCGAAGGGAGGGGCGTTTGGGCAGGCTGCCGTGGCGGTGCAGGGCGTTGAGTAGCCCCTGGCGTGAGCGTTGGCGGTCTTCATGCAGAAAGCGCAATACTTCCGTGTCGGGATATAAGCCGAGCTTTTGCCCCAATAGTAAATCGCCGGCGCTCCAGTAACCGCGAAGCGTGGGTAGATCATGAGTGGTGGCGGTGGCCATCGACTGACGTTCATACTGGTTGGGCGCAAAAAATTCGTGTCGAGTATTTTGCTGGAAGAATAATACCTTATAGGAATAAATGCCGTAGGCGCGCAGTTGGTCGCGGATTTCATCCGGGACAGTGCCCAAATCTTCACCGATCACCATGCAGCGATGGCGCTGGCTTTCCAATGATAAGATGGCCAGCAGGTGCTCCAGTGGGTATTGGACATAGGCACCTTGTGCGGCCGTGTCGCCGCGCGGTATCCACCACAGGCGTAGTAACGACATCACATGATCGATGCGCAGCGCGCCGCAGCCCCGCATATTCGATCGCAGTAAATCGATAAACGGCTGATAGCCGCGTTCTGTCATCACCAGCGGATCCATGGGGGCCAGGCCCCAGTCTTGCCCCTGCGGGCCGAGCACGTCCGGCGGCGCGCCCACGGATGCGCCCAGGCAGAACAGGGCCGGGTCGCCCCAGGTTTCCGCGCCGCCGTCGCTGACGCCAACGGCTAAATCACGGTACAATCCGATGGGCATGTCCAGCGCGCGGCATAAATCGTAACAGTCGGCGAACTGGCGATCGGCCAGCCACTGCAGCCAAAGATAAAACGTGATCTCCTGGTCATGCGTCCGGCGGAACCGCGCCATTGCCGCGCCATGGATATCGCGATACTCCTCCGGCCAAACTTGCCAGCCCCAATAGGACCGATCCCGGTGCACCAGGACTTCATGCACCGCGTCGAATTCCGCCTGATGGCGCAGGCTGTCGCCGCCGCCCCGCACAAATGCGGCGAACGCTAGCCGCTGTGGATCCTGCTCCGCCCGCAGTCTGAACTGTTGCCAGCCGAACCGCAGCGCGGTGATTTTTAGCGCGCTGACCCGGAGATAATCCACCTGTGCGGCGGAGCGTGCCTCCGCCAGCGATCGTTGTACTTCCGCGTGTTCCCACCACTGCCGTGCCGCCTGGCTAAGGTGGAAATCTTCCACGCTATTGATATCGATATAGAGCGTATTCAGCCAGCGCCGCGACGATGGGCTATAAGGACTGGCGTTTGCCGGCATGGCCGGATATAGGGCATGGATCGGATTAAGACCGACAAACGCTCCGCCGCGCTGGGCGACTTCACGAATGATTTTTTTCAGGTCGCCGGTGTCGCCGATACCCCAATTGGTCGCCGAGCGCAAGGTGTAAAGCTGGATGCTGGCGCCCCACAGTCTTTTCCCCGCCAGCAGCGCCGGCGGCTGGTAGCAGCGTGAAGGCGCGATGATGACCAAGCATACCCACTCCTGTCCTCCCTGGTTCAAGGTCAGCCTATGGTAGCCGCAGCTTAAGGTGCGGGGAAACCGCAACGGCGTTCCGGCGCGCACGCGGCCACTCAGGACGGATCCTTGTTCGGTCGATAATTGCCAGATGCCGACGCCTTGGCCGCCAGGCGTCAGCGTAGCCGGCTCATCGCTGCGCCAGACCGCCACGGGGGGTAACGCCGGCGTGGGCGCGACGACGGGGCCGAGCTGACGCCCCATGGCGTCGAGTAACCGGTGTTTGGTTTGCGCCGAGATGGTTTGCCGCTGGCCCTGGGCGTTGATATATTCATTGGCGATACCGGCCTGGGCCGAGATTTGCTCTAATGACAACGGTTCCATTATTCCCCCTGGCGCGGCGCTTGCCAGATGCGCTGTTGGTAATCGCGAATGGCGCGATCTGAGCTGAACATCCCCACCCGCGCGGTCGTGAGTATTGCCGACCGGGTCCAGGCGTCCCGGTCGGGATAGAGCGCATCGGCGCGGTCCTGCGCCGCGCAATAGTCATCAAAATCCGCCAGTACCAAATAGGGATCGCCTCCGGCGCCAAGGCTGTTCAGCAGAGGGGCGAACGCCTGCGTATCGCCATCGCTATAGGCGCCGCCGGCAAGGCTCGTTAGCAAGCTGTCAATTGAGGCGCTGTTCTGGCGCCATACCAGAGGATCATAGCCGTCAGCCTGCAACGCTTTCACCTCCTGTACGTTCAGGCCGAACAAAAACAGATTTTCCTCTCCGATCTGTTCGGCGATTTCAACGTTGGCGCCGTCCAGCGTGCCAATGGTCAGCGCCCCGTTCAGTGCCAGTTTCATATTGCCGGTACCCGACGCTTCGGTGCCTGCGGTGGAAATCTGTTCAGACAGATCGGCGGCCGGGATCATCAGTTCCGCCACCGAGACGCGATAGTCGGGAATAAAAACTACTTTTAGCCGATCGGCAACCCGCGGATCGTGATTGATGTGTTCCGCCACGCAGTTGATGGCGCAAATAATATTCTTGGCCAGGTGATAACCTGGCGCGGCCTTGCCGCCGAATAAAAATACCCGCGGTACATATGTTCGCTGGGGGTTGGCGATCAGCCGCCGGTAGCACCATAAAATATGCAGCAGTTTGAGATGCTGGCGTTTATATTCATGCAGGCGTTTGATTTGCATATCGAACATGGCATCGGGATTGAGGGTGATGCCGCATACCCGTTGGATGTAAGCGACCAGGCGCCGTTTATTGTCTAGTTTGATTTGCTGATATTCTGCGCGGAACTGCGCATCGTCGGCGTAAGGCGCCAGCCGCTGTAGTGCGTCCAGATCGGTGATCCAGCTCGCCCCCAAAGTACGATCGATAAGCGCCGACAGCCCGGGGTTGCATTGCCTGAGCCAGCGCCGGGGGGTTATACCGTTGGTGACATTATGGAATTTTTTCGGCCACAGCCGGTAATATTCCGGGAATAAATCCTCGGTAACCAAGCGAGAATGCAGCTCCGCCACGCCGTTCACGGCAAAACCGCCGATCACGCACAGATTGGCCATACGCACGTGCTTATCGGCATTGATCGCCAGTTTGCGCCAGATTGCCGGATTGCCCGGCCATAGGCGTTCCACCTGGGGACGGAAGCGTGCGTCAATTTGGCGAATAAGCGCGAAATGGCGTGGCAGCAGGCTGCGCATCAGACGTTCATTCCAACGCTCCAATGCCTCCGGCATCAACGTATGGTTGGTATAGGCAAAGGTATTGGCGGTGATGGCCCAGGCGTTCTCCCAGTCCAGGCCATGTTCATCAAGCAGGATACGTAATAATTCAACGATGGCGATGCTCGGGTGGGTATCGTTAAGCTGGATAACCTCGAAGTCCGGCAGGCTCGCCAGCGTACGACCCGCCCCCAGATGGCGGCGCAGAATATCCGCGATGGAACAGGCGCACTGAAAATACTGCTGCATCAGCCGCAGCCGTTTGCCCGCTGGGTGGTTATCATTGGGATAAAGTACCTTGGTCAGCGCTCCGGCCTCGACGCCTTGCCGTTCCGCGCGCAGGTATTTACCCGCGTTAAACGCGGCTAAATCAAACGGCTGTTCATGTCCAGCTTGCCATAACCGTAAAATTTGCACTACGCCGTTGCCATAGCCACACACCGGCAGGTCCCAGGCATCGCCCGTGAGCCGAAACGCCGGTTGCCATTCTTCACGGCCGTCGGGATGCGTGAAAAGCTTGCCGCCGAAACCCACCTCGATCTGTCGTTCCTCATGTCGACGCAGCCAGGGATAGTCATCGCGTCGCCAGTTATCCGGCGCTTCGCGTTGCTGGTGTTCGTTAAACGACTGGCGAAACAGTCCAAATTGGTAATTGAGGCCATAACCGATAGCGGGCTGGCCGACGGTGGCCATAGAATCCAGAAAGCAGGCGGCCAGCCGACCGAGGCCGCCGTTGCCCAGCCCGGGATCGATTTCCTGCTCAAGGATATCGCCAAGTTTAACATCGTAGCGGTCGAGGGCCTGTTCAACCACGCCGTACCACCCCAGATTAATCAAATTATTCGCGGTCAGCCTGCCGAGCAGGAACTCCATTGAAATATAATTTACCCGTCGCAGGCTATGGCTTGGATCGCCTGTTTCCTGGAGCGGAAAAACGCTGGACACCGCTCGACAAACCGCTTGCCACCATTGGTACGCGGTCATCTGCCGAGGGTCGCCGAAACCTGCCTGCCGCCACTGGTAGGTAAGGGCGGCGTCGAACTGCGAGCTGCTAAGGGATTGTACTGGCATCATATTCTCTTGTTTGTCTGAAAAATAAGGGTCGGCAGGTATCATGACGATGGAATGGGCGTTTCTCATCCTCCTGTGCGCAGGGAAATGAGGAGGAGCAGCAAGGCGTAGTAAAAATTTGTGACAGGGAGCAATTTACCGGCAAGGAAAATGGATAACCTTGAGCAATAAATAATTACAATATCGTTACAAGAAGTAACCGCAAATCCTGACCGCTGTTTCGAACCCTCGGGGAAATAAAAAATGTTGATTCCATCGAAACTCAGGCGGCCAGCGAGGCTGCAACATTCCATATTGCGCCAGCGTTTGTTAGACCGGCTTTCCGCTGCGGCAAATTACCGTTTGGCGCTTATCGCCAGCCCCGCCGGTTACGGCAAGACCACGCTGGTGGCGCAGTGGGCGGCGGCCAGGGAGGATTTAGGCTGGTATTCGCTTGATGAAAGCGACAATGAGCCGGAGCAGTTCGCTAATTACCTGGTGGCGGCGATTCAGCAGGCAACGGGCGGTCATTGTCTGCGCAGCGAGGCATTGGCGCAAAAGCATCAATATGCCAGTCTGAGTACTTTGTTTGCGCAACTGTCGGTCGATTTGGCCGACTGGGCTACCCCGCTGTTTGTCGTGATCGACGACTACCATCTTATTAGCAATACGATAATCCACGATGCCATGCGTGGTCTATTGCGCCACCAGCCTGATAATCTGAAGCTGATTTTGCTGTCACGCAACTTGCCGTCGCTGGGCATCGCCAATTTGCGGGTGCGTGATCAACTGTTGGAAATTGGTAGCCAGCAGCTGGCTTTTACGCATGACGAAGCAAAATTATTTTTTGATTGCCGTCTCGATATCCCCATTGAAGCCCAGGATAGTTATCGGTTGTGTGATGAGGTTGCGGGCTGGGCGACGGCGCTACAACTGATTGTGCTGTCAACCCGTCAGTCCGACACGCCGGCGAGCAAAACCGCCCAACGGCTGTCGGGCATTAATGCCAGTCATTTATCCGATTATTTGGTGGACGAGGTGCTCGATCGGGTTGATGGGGCTACCCGGCGCTTTCTGTTACGTTGTTCCCTCCTGCACTCGATGAACGATGTATTGATCGACCGCTTGACGGGCGAGGAGAACGGTCAACAACGGCTTGAGCAGACCGAGCATCAGGGACTGTTTATTCAGCGTATGGACGACAGCGGCGAGTGGTTCCGCTTTCATCCGTTATTCGCCAATTTTCTGCGCCAGCGCTGTCAGTGGGAGCTGGCGGCCGAACTGCCCGAGATCCACCACAATGCCGCGGCCGGCTGGCTTGCGTTGGGATATCCTACCGAGGCTATCCACCACGCGATGGAGGCAGGGGATCAGGACATGATCTGCCAGATCTTGTTGGAAAACGGCTGGGGGCTGTTTTATCACGGCGAGCTGGCGCTGCTGGATCGCTGTTTAAAAAAATTGCCCTACGAAGCACTAATTCAGCGTCCTCGCCTGGTGTTGCTTAAGGGCTGGTTAGCCCAGAGCCAGCATCGCTGTGCGGAAGTCGCCCAGCTAATGGCGCAAGATCGTGATGAGATGGCCAAGAGAAAAGTGGTGATTTCGTCTCGGCTGCAGGCCGAGTTCAACGCCTTGCTGGCGCAGGTGGCCATTAATACCGACCAGCCCGATGAGGCTGAGGCCTTGGCGGCTGAAGCGCTGGGTTTATTGCCGGAGTCGAATTATTACGGGCGGATTGTCGCCACGTCGGTCACCGGTGAAGTGGCTCATTGTAAAGGTCAGTTGGACAAGGCGTTGGCCATGATGCAGCAAACCGAGCAAATGGCGCGCCAGCATGGAGTATATCATTACGCCTTATGGGCGCTGTTGCAGCAAAGCGAGATCTTGATCGCTCAGGGATACCTGCAGGTAGCGTATGAAATCCAGGATAAGGCGTTTGAGTTGGTGGGGGATCAGCATCTGGAACAGTTGCCGATGCATGAGTTCCTCCTGCGGCTGCGCGCGCAGTTGCTTTGGTCCTGGTCGCGCCTTGACGAGGCTGAGAAAGCCGCCAGCGACGGCCTGAAAGTCTTGGCTGGCGCCCAGCCGCAGCAGCAGTTGCAGTGCCTGGCGATATTGGCCAAAATCGCCTTGGCGCGTGGTGATTTTGACCATGCGCGTAGTCATCTGCATCGTTGCGAAAATCTGATGAGTGGTGCTCACTATCATAGTGATTGGGTAACCAACGCCGATAATCCGCGGGTTCTATTTTGGCAGTTGACGGGGGATGCCGTGGCTGCGGCCCGTTGGCTGAACCAGACGGTAAAACCGGATAATGTTGATAATCATTTTCTGCAGGGGCAGTGGCGCAATATTGCCCGTGCCCAGATTTTGCTCGGTCAGTTTGATGAGGCGGAGGTCGTTTTGGATGAGCTTAACGATAACGCCCGCCAGTTGCATTTGGTTAGCGATCTCAATCGTAATCTGTTGCTTAATAATTTGATTTATTGGTATGCCGGGCGCAAAAACGAGGCCCAGCGGGTGTTGATGGAGGCATTGGCGTTAGCCAATCGTACTGGGTTTATCAGCCAATTCGTGATTGAAGGCGAAACGATGGCGGTCCAGTTGCGTCAATTGCTCCAGCTGGGCATATTGCCAGAGCTGGAGCAGCAGCGTACCCGGCGCATTTTACGTGATATCAATGCTCATCACCGGCATAAGTTTGCCCATTTTGATGAGGAGTTCGTCCAGCAGTTACTGCATCATCCCCAGGTGCCGGAGTTGATTCGCATCAGTCCCTTGACCCAGCGTGAGTGGCAGGTACTGGGGTTGATTTATTCGGGCTACAGCAATAATCAGATTGCCGATGAGCTGGATGTCGCTTCGACTACCATTAAAACCCATATTCGTAATCTTTATCAAAAGCTGGGGGTCGAGCAGCGGCAGGATGCGGTGTTGCAGGTGAAAAAAATGCTGACGATGATTGGGTATTCGGTGTAGTTGGCGATTGATCCCATTGGCGTTCCGTCCCTTTAACACGATCTGCTGCGAGGTCGGCGTCAGCGGGCTTAGCGCGCCATGGGGCGCTCTGGCGGCCGGGAGACGGCCGCTTCGACCCCATTGGCGTGCCGTCCCTTTAACACGATCTGCTGCGAGGTCGGCGTCAGCGGGCTTAGCGCGCCATGGGGCGCTCTGGTGGCCGGGAGACGGCCGTTTCGACCCCATTGGCGTGCTGTCCCTTTAACACGATCTGCTGCGAAGTTGGCGTCAGCGGGCTTAGCGCGCCATGGGGTCCTTCCCTTTAACCGGTTTGCCTCAGAAGTGGGTGTTTAGGCTGAGGTAGAAGGTTCGGCCCGGTTCATTGTAGGTGGCGGCGCCGGCGCCGTACATGTAGGCGTTGGTGGTGGCGTTGCCGGTGGTTTGGGCGTTGCCGGCGCGGAACTGGCGTTTGTCGAACAGATTGTCGATGCCGAGGGTCAGGCTGGCGTATTTGGTCATGTCATAGGTGCCGCTCAGGCCGATAACCGCGTAGGGGCTGACCTCATGGGTTTCGCTGCCGGTGACGCGTTCGCCCTTGTAATTGTATTTTTTCGGTTTTTGTCGACCGTACCATGCCAGGGTGGATTGTAGCGAGAGGTCTTGGCTTGCCTGCCAGCCTAGGGTTGAGTTCAGCGTGTATTGCGGAATGATCGACAGGTAATCACCAGTCTCCTTGTTTTTGCTTTCCAGCATGTAGGTGATGTTATTGCTTAACGTGATGTTGGTGCTGATCGGGATATTCAGCGTGCCTTCCAGTCCCTGTACCACGGCTTTGGGTACGTTTTCCCAGCGGTAGATATCCGCCGCGCCGGTGGACGATACGCCGGAAGGGAGATATCCCGCTTCGATTTTATTGCGGTAATCGTTGCGGAAGTAGGTTACGCCAGCCTGGTAGCCGTCGCGTTTGAACTCCAGTCCGATCTCTTTGTTGATGCTGGTTTCCGCGTCGAGGTCTTTATTACCCATTAGATAGCAGCCGCCGGTGCTGGCGGCGCAGCCTTGGCCGCGGCTATACAGTAGGTAGTTTGGGTTGGTCTGGAACAGGCTCGGCGCTTTGTAGGCGCGGGCGATGCCCATTTTTAGCGTGAAGTCGTCGCCGAGGCCTTGGGATAGGTTTAGCGATGGGCTCCAGTTGTCGCCGACGATGGAGTGGTGGTCGAAACGCAGGCCGGGCACCAGCATGGTGCTGTCGGTGAGTTCGATATTGTCATCGGCGAACAGTGAAAAAATATCCGCCGAGGAGTAGGGGCTGCGTCCGGTGCTGGCGAGGCCGGGGATCGCGCCGCCCAGCATCGTTTGGGTGTTGGAGGATGGGTCCTTCATTTTCTGCTGGTTCCACTCGCTGCCGAAGGTGGCGGTTTGGTTAACCCCCAGTTGGAAGGGAACGCTGATTTCCGTGTGCGCCAGAAGGCTGTCGAGTTCGATGGTGGAGTAATCATCGTTGGCGAAGATGCCTTCGGTGCCGCCGGCCAGCCCTTCGTTTAGTCGGGTGTTTTTGGTGCGTTCGTATTGTAGGTAATCCATGGTGCTGATGCCGCTATCCGAGGTGCCGCGATAGGTTAGGGCGTGGGTTTGCCGGTAAATTCGGTTGGTCTCGTTGCCATAGTTATCTTTTACCAGGGTACTGGTATTGGTGTTCTGGGTATCGCCGGCGTAGAGGTTGCCCTGGCGGCTGTAGGTGGTTTCATATTCCAGTGACTGCAGCGGCGCCAGATCCCAGTGGAACAGGGCATCGATATTTTTGTCAATCACTCCCTCGCGCCCGGCGGGTACGGTGTCGGCATAGGTGCCGGTGCGTAGGGACTGGTGTCCGGCGTTGATATCCTGCGCGTCGGCCTGGGTTTTACTGTAACCGCCGGTCAGGCGGAAACTGAATGCGTCGCCTAGCGGGCCGGACAGGCTGAAGTTGGTGCGTTTGGTGGCGCCTTCATCGTCGTGTTGCGGCATATTCAGGTAAGTGTTCCAAGTGCCGTGCCATTGTTGGGTGGCGTCCCGTTTGGTGATGATGTTCACCACGCCGCCGGCGGCGCCGTTGCCGTAGCGGGCGGCGGCCGGTCCGCGCAGCACGTCGATCCGTTCAATCATCTCCGGCGGTACCCACGCAGTGTCGCCCCGGGTATCCCTTTCCCCACGCCAGCCTTGGCGTACCGAGTTGCGGCTGCTGACCGGCAGGCCGTCAATCAATACCAGTGTGTTCTCCGGTCCCATGCCGCGGATATCAATCTGCCGGTTGTTGCCGCGTTGGCCGCTGGTCGAGTTGCCGGTGAGGTTGACGCCGGGCATGGTACGGATAATTTCCGATACATCGCGGGCCGGCGGGCGTTTTTTGATCTCATCGGCGCTGATGGTGGAGACCCCCGGCGCCTGTAGGTTTTGTTGCGCGGCGGTAACGACCATGGTGTCGCCGGTGGCCTTGGCGGGGACGGTGGTCGCCGGTTTGCCATCGTCGGTGGTGGCGGCCAACGAGAGCGCAGGGGTGCCTAAACCCAGCCCAATAAGTGTCGCGAAAGAGTAATGCGCTAACCTGATGTTCATAGAATCCCTTAAAAAATAAAGAATTGCCGGTCCTAAAGCCACGCCTTGCAAGCGATGAAGCGCGCCGGAACGGTAAAAATGTCTGTGAAAGTCACACTATGAGCCGCCCCGAGAGGGGACAGCCCGACGAAGGCGGTGCTGACCCTTATGTTAACCTCATGTTAATATAGGGTTATTCAACGTTGCCAAGCGCCTTTTTGGCCGCTGTTATAAACGCATTTGCGGTCCGAAAAAGGACTTTTTACACACTATTGCAAATAGAAATAATTATCAATAGTATTAAGTTTCCTATTTGCACGGTACCCTAGGCGATGAGTAATGTGATGTTGGCCCGGCATGATGTGGGCAGTGATAACTGGTGGCGGGAAGTGGCGCAACGAGGCGCGCCGTGGGTGGAGCCTGATTCGCCCGGGCGATGCGCCGTGACGTTCCTATGGCGTGATCCCATGGGGGATCGGCATACGTCGGCGATCCGGCGCGTCTGGGTGTATATCTGCGGCGTGACGGATCACCACAGCCGTACCGCGCCGCAAAGTTTGGCGCGGATTGAGGGTACCGATGTTTGGTGCTGGCGGACGGTGCTGGGTTCGGGGTGGCGTGGGAGCTATTGTTTTATTCCCTGTCGCGACGATGCCGCCTTTAGTGGCCTCGCGTCAGGCCAATCCCTGGATCCCGCCGCCTTGCGTAACGGGTGGCGCGGCGTGTTGTCTGGTGCCGTTGCCGACCAGCTTAACCCCTTGCCCGCCTGGACCGGCGGACGCGGCCACCCGGTCTCCGGGCTGCATATGCCGCAGGCGCCGGCGCAAGCGGCATGGGCGACGTTTGATCGCGTCGGCGCGCTGGCCGGCCGTACGTTGCCGCCGTTACCCGCGCCGGCCACGTTGGAACGGCATCGCTGGCAGAGTGCATTGTTGGGCAATACCCGCGATGTCTGGATTTTTAGCACCGGACGACGCCGGTCGCTCCGGCGTCCGCTGGCACTGTTGCTTGACGGCCAGTTTTGGGCGCGGCAAATGCCGCTGTGGTCGCCGCTGATCGCATTGACGCAGTCAGGCGAACTGCCTGAGGCGGTGTATGTCTTGGTGGACGCGATCGATACCCGGCGGCGGGAGCGGGAGCTAACCTGCAATCCGGCGTTTTGGCAAGCGGTACAACTGGAGTTGTTACCCCAGGTGGCGGACTGGGCGCCGTACCATGCCGATGCCGCCACGACGGTGGTGGCGGGGCAAAGTTTTGGCGGCTTATCGGCCATGTATGCCGCATTGCACTGGCCTGGGCTATTTGGCTGTGTGCTGAGCCAATCCGGTTCGTTTTGGTGGCCCAATCGTGAGGTGGGTAGCCAGGGAAGCGCCGCTACCTCCTGCCGGCTGCTGGGGGAGATTGACCAGGGGTTGGGCGCCGGACTGGGTCTTAAGCTCTTTATCGAAGCCGGCGCCAGGGAGCCGCTGGTAAGGCGGGTGAACGATCGGGCCGTCGAGGCACTGCGTTTAGCCGGTCATCAGGTGAATTACCGGGTAGTGGACGGTGGTCATGACGCGCTGTGCTGGCGCGGTGGGCTGCTGGACGGATTGGTCGCCCTATGGGGAGGTATTATTTGGAACAATTAAATCCGTTTGACGATCCGGCTCAGGTTTGCCGGGTGCTGTGCAATGAACAGCAGCAGTACAGTCTGTGGCCGGATTTCAGTCCGGTACCCGCCGGCTGGACCTCGGTGTTTGGCCCGGCGCCGCGCGCCGAGTGTGCCGGGTGGCTGGAGATCCACTGGACGGATATGCGTCCCGCCGCGCTGCGTGCCGGATGACGGCAATTTTGGGGTTTTAAGGAGCGAACGACGTGTCAGAGCTAGTCTTACATCCCGGCGAGAATCCGCTAGAATCCGAGCTACCGCTGGTGGCGGCGCAACCCGGTATCTGGGTGGCCGAACAATTATCCCCGTGGCCTAACGCCTATGGGGTAGCGCATTATATTGAACTGCAGGGTGCCATTGACAGTGAGTGCTTGTTGAGCGCCATTGTCCAGGGCATGGGCGAAGCCGATACCCTGCATTTGCGCTTTGCCGAGCGTGAAGGGATTGCGGTGCAGTGGGTAAACCCCGAGCCGTCCATTGCCAGGCCGGAGTGCCTGGACCTGAGCGACACGGCGGATGCGCCGGCCGCCGCCCTGGCGTTAATGCAGGCGGATTTAAGCAGCGACCTGCGCGTGCTAAGCGGTACGCCACCCTATCGGCATGTGCTGATCCGCGTGGCGCGCGAGCGCTGGTTTTGGTATCAGCGTTACCACCATTTGAGAGTTGATGGCTTTAGTTTTACCGCCATCACCCGGCGTATTGCCGATATTTATACCGCCCTTGTCCAGCATCAAACGCCGCCCCCCTCTCCGTTTACGCCGTTTCACGCCGTGGTGGCTGAATACCAGGCTTATTATGGGTCTGATGCGTGGCGTAGCGACGGCGAATTTTGGCGGAAAAAGACTCGACTATTACCGCCACCGGCCACGCTGGCGGCCAGGCCCTTGACCGGGCAGGCCGCCACCACTCGGTTGCTGCGTCACAGCGTCGACCTGGATGCTGGTCTGCTGGCCGGACTGGCGGCGCAGCAGCGGCCGTCGTTAAGCGTGGCCGAGATTACGCTGGCGCTGGTGGCGCTGTGGCTGGGCCGCCTTAGCGGGCAAATGGTCTATACCGCCGGATTTATTTTTATGCGGCGTATCGGTTCGGCGGCGCTGTGCGCCACCGGACCGGTGATCAACGTCCTGCCGCTTAGCGTGTCGGTCGGTGCGCGGCAAACGCTGGGCGAACTGGCCCGGGACCTGGCCGGGGAGTTAAAAACCCTGCGGCGGCACCAGCGCTATGATTCAGAGCAGGTGCAGCGGGATCTGGGCCGGGTGGGCGACGACCAGCCGCTGTTTGGCCCGATATTCAATCTGAAATTGTTCGATTACCGGCTGGATTTTGCCGGCATCGAGGCGCAAACCCATACGCTGGCATCAGGTCCGGTGCGGGATGTGGAGATCAGCCTCATCATCGATCGGCAACAGGTGACGGTGGAATTGATTGCCAACGCCGAACGCTACTCCTTCGCCGAGCTGTCGGCCCATGCCTTGCGGCTGCCGCTGTTGTTGGATCAATTTGCCGCCGATCCCCGGCTCAGCTGCGTAGAGGCGGATGTGCTCAATGAGGCGGATCGCCGGTTACTGGCACGGGTGAATAATACCGCCAAGGTTCTGGCGCCACAGACCCTGAGCGGGCTGTTGGCCCAACAGGCCTTAAAAACGCCGCAGGCACCGGCGCTTGCCGATGCCCATTATCAGTTTAGTTATGGGGAAACCCGTCATCAGGTCACGGCATTGGCCCAGCGACTGGTGGCCCTGGGCGTCAAGCCCGGCGATATCGTCGCCGTCGCGCTGCCGCGCTCGGTATTTCTCTCCTTGGCATTGATGGCCATCATCGAGGTGGGTGCCGCCTATTTGCCGCTGGATACCGGTTACCCGGATGAACGGCTGGGGTTTATGCTCGACGACGCCGGCCCGCGCCTGCTGATCGCCAACGGTGAACAACGGGCGCGCTTCGCCGCCCGAGGCGCGACGCTGCTATACGACGCGCCGCTGTTGATTGATACCCGCTTGCCGCAGCGTTTTCAGGGGCCGTCGGCAGATCATCCCGCCTATATTATTTATACCTCCGGCTCGACCGGTCGTCCGAAAGGCGTGGTGGTGGCGCATAAGGCGATAGTTAACCGCTTGCTCTGGATGCAACATCACTATCCTTTGTCCGGGGATGACGCGGTGTTGCAAAAGACGCCATGCAGTTTTGATGTGTCGGTGTGGGAGTTTTTCTGGCCGCTGATGGTGGGCGCGCGTCTGGTGATGGCGCCGCCGGAGGCGCATCGCGATCCTGACACCCTGCTGCGCCTGGTCGCCGACTATCGCATTACCACCCTGCATTTTGTGCCGTCAATGCTGGCGGCGCTGGTGGCGGTGCTGATTGATGACGATAGCCGCGCGCGTTGTCGTGGGCTCAAGCGCGTATTTTGCAGTGGTGAAGCGCTGCCGGCCGAGCTGTCGCGCCTGTGGCAGCGTCGTACGTCGGTGGAGCTGCATAATTTATACGGTCCCACCGAAGCCGCGGTGGACGTCAGTTGGTATCCCGCGCATGGCGAGGCGCTAGCGGCGGTATCCGGTGCCAATGTGCCGATTGGTTTTCCGGTCTGGAACACCGGGCTGCACATTCTTGACGGCCGGCTGCGGCCGGTGCCGCCGGGCGTGGCGGGGGACCTCTATTTAACCGGTATACAGCTGGCCGAGGGTTATCTGGCCAGGCCGGAGCTGACCGCCAGCCGTTTCGTCGCCGATCCCTGGGGAAACGGCGGACGGATGTACCGCACCGGCGATATTGCCCGGTGGCTGGAAAATGGCGCGGTGGAGTATCTCGGACGTAGCGATCATCAGCTTAAAATTCGTGGTCAACGGATAGAGTTGAGCGAGATCGACCATGCGCTGTTGCTCTTGCCCGGCGTAGATCAGGCGGTGACTCACGCCCGGATGCTGGCCACCGCGCCCGACGCCGCGGGCGGCGATGGGCGGCAACTGGTGGGTTACCTGGTGGCGCAGCCGGGAATGCCATTGCACCTGGAGGCGCTGCGTGCGTCGCTTTGCGAACGGCTGCCGGCACATATGGTACCGGTGGCGCTGGTTCAACTGGCCGAATTACCGCTCAGCGCCAACGGTAAGCTGGATCGCAACGCGCTGCCGTTGCCCCAGTTCAGGCAACGAAGCGCAAGCCGGGCGCCCCGTGAGGGCGTTGAGCGGCAGATCGCCGATATCTTTAGCCGGCTGTTGCAGCAGAAGGTTGGCTCCGTTGATGACGACTTTTTTGCCTTGGGGGGCCACTCGCTGTTGGCGATGCGTTTGGCGGCGGAATTACGCCGGGAACTCGGCGGCGCCATTACCGTAGGGCAGGTTATGGTGTCCTCCACGGTGGCGCGGCTGGCGACCTTGTGCGCCGATGACGGTGGTGGCGCACAGGGCGGGCAGGCGGGTTTTGACGCCATATTGCCGCTACGCGACGGCCCGGGTCCGCGATTGTTTTGCTTTCATCCGGCGTCCGGTTTTGCCTGGCAGTTTAGCGTGCTGCGGCGCTACCTAGATCCGCACTGGTCATTGGTGGGAGTTCAGTCGCCGCGTCCTGACGGCCCGTTGCAACAATGCGCAACCCTTGAGCAGGTGTGTGATGCCCATCTGCGCACCGTGCGCCGGCAGCAGCCCCAGGGTCCCTACCATTTTATCGGCTATTCGCTGGGTGGTACCTTGGCGCAGGGCATTGCGGCCCGGCTACAGGCCGCGGGTGAAACGGTGGCGTTCCTGGGCCTGCTGGATACCTACCCGCCGGAAACCCAGCGCTGGGATCAGGTGCTGGGTAAACATGTATTGGATCAGGCGGTACTGGATGAAGTGCGGCGCGAGCGCGAGCAATTTATTGCCGCCCAGCAGGGGGTGGGCGAACCGGATGGGGACGGGCAGCGGCGGTTATTTGACGATATCGAGGCCAATTATGGGGATTCCGTCCGTCTGCTGGCCGCCAGCCACAGCACCCATTTTGCCGGTGAAGCCACCCTGTTTGTGGCGCGGCGCTCGCTACCCGCCGAGATGGACGTTCGGCAAACCTGGGCGCGCTATGTGGACAAGCTCACATTACATGAGTTGGACTGCGCCCATGTGGATATTATTTCGCCCGCATCGTTCCAGTCGCTTGGACCGTTATTGAACCAGGTATTACGGGGACTTAACCCCGGGCCCGGCCAAGCGGCACGATAAGCGGCGTATGGGAGACCGGATCGTCAATGATCACGCAACGCAGGCCAAACACCTGTTCCACCAGTTGGGCGGTGACGATCTCCGCCGGCAACCCCTGGGCAACGATGCGCCCGTCGCGCATCGCCACCAGATGGGTGGCGTAACGGCAGGCGTGGTTCAGAACGTGCAGCACCACCACCAGCGTATGGCCGCTGCCGTGGTTTAACTCGCGTAATAATTCCAACAGATCGATTTGATGGGCAATATCGAGCCAGGTGGTCGGCTCATCAAGCAGCAATAGCGGCGTTTGTTGCGCCAGCACCATCGCAATCCATACCCGTTGGCGCTGTCCACCGGACAGTGTATCCACCGGCCGGCCGGCCAGTTCGAATACCCCGGTATCCTTCATTGCCCGGGCCACCGAATTTTCATCGTCGACACTCCAACGGGTAAACAGCTTTTGGTGCGGATAGCGTCCGCGCGCCACCAGGTCCGCCACCGTAATATCGCCGGGCGCGTTGGAACTTTGCGGCAGCAGCCCCAGGCGCCGCGCCACCTCTTTGGTGGCGTAATCGTTTATTGCCTTGCCGTCGAGCCACACCGTGCCTAGCGTGGGGCGCATCAGGCGGCTAAGCGCGCGCAGCAGCGTCGATTTACCACAGGCATTCGGTCCGATAATCACCGTCAGTTCGCCATCGGGAATGTCGATGGACAGTTCGCGCGCGATAATTTTTTGGTCGTAGCCGAGCGTCAGTTTATCCGCCTGTAGGCGGGATGAGTATGGGGTAAGGGCGCTCATTTTTTTCGCGACTCCCTGATTAAAAGGCCTATCAAATAGATACCGCCGATACTGACGGTCACTACCCCGACGGGAAGCTGGTAGGGGGTAAACAGGCGTTGGGCGGCGACGTCCGCCGCCAGGAGCAACAGCGCGCCGGTAAGCGCGGCCAGCGGGATGGCCAGCGTTTGCGTGCTGGCCAGGCGGCGGGAAATCTGCGGGGCTACCAGGGCGATAAACGAGATCGGCCCGGCGGCGGCGGTCGCGGCGGCGGTTAGAACGACTCCCGTCAGTATCAGGCACAGGCGCGACGTTTCCACCGGTACGCCGAGCGCGCAGGCGGCGTCGTCGCCCATTTCCAGCAGGCGCATCCGGCGTGACAACGCTAGGGCCGTGATCAGCGCTAGCGTAATGGGTAGTGCTACCGGGATTATTTTTGCCCAGGTTATGCCGTTAAGCGATCCGGCGCTCCATAACCCGGCGGTGAGCGCGGATTCCAGCGACGCGCCCACCACCAGCCACGTATTAAGCGAAACCAACAGGGCGCGAATGGCGATGCCGATAATAATCAGCCGGAAGGGTTGAATGCCGTCGCGCCAGGCAAGTAGATAGACCACCACGGCGCTGAGTAAACCGCCGGCCAGCGCCGCGCCGACGATTGCCGCCGGTCCGCCGCTAAACAGCACGATGGCGATAAGCACGGCGCTGTGCGCGCCGGTATTGAAGCCCATGATATCCGGACTGCCGAGCGGGTTGCGCATCAGCGATTGAAAAATCGCGCCGCTGGCTCCCAGGGCCGCGCCCAGCAGCAACGCCGTCGCCACCCGCGGCAATCGCCACTGCGTTACCATGACGTAGATATTGTGCGGCGCCTCACCGCGCAACGCGTCGAACGCTTGTACGACCCCAAATTGTGTCGAACCCGCGCAAAGGCTATACATCGCCAAGGCCAAACAGGCGATCGGCAACCCGACGGCGGCGAGCGTCAGCCTGACGGAGGCCGAAGCATACAGGTTCATAGCCGGCCCAGCGTGGGATGGCGGCGGACCAGGGCTATCAGCACCGGCGCTCCCACCAGGGCGGTGATCACCGAGACCCGCAGCTCGCCGGGGACAACCACCCGACCCAGCATATCGCTGCCCAGCAGCAGCATCGGCGTTAGCACTATTGTCCAGGGCATGATCCAGCGGTGGTCAGGTCCGGTAATCCAGCGGGCGATGTGCGGCATCATCAGCCCGATAAAGGCGATGGGGCCGACCAGGGCGGTGGCCGATCCGCACAATAGGGTGATGGCCGTCAAACCCGCCAACTGCGTTAAACCCACCCGGGCGCCAAGGGCCGTCGCCAGCTCGCTGCCCATGTTCAGGGTATTGAGCGCGCTCGTCAGCCAGAGGGTCAGCCCCGTTCCCAGCAGGATGGGCCACATCGTTACGTGAACGGCCGCCATGCTGCGAATATCCAGCGAACCGGCCTGCCAAAAGCGCAACTGGTCATATACCAGGGGGTGCAGCAATGAAATACCCGACGCCATGCCGTCCAGCACCGCGCCCAGAGCCACACCCGCAAGAGTCAGGCGGATGGGATTAAGCCTGCCGCCGCCCAGCGCGCCGATCAGCGCCACCAGCAGGGCCGCCGCCAGCGCGCCGGCAAAGGCGAACCATAGATAGCCGTCGATGGACGCGGCGCCGAAGAACGTGATGCCCACGACCACGGCAAACCCCGCCCCGGCGTTAACGCCAAGAATACCGGGGTCAGCCAGGGGATTGCGGGTGAGGGTTTGCATTAGCGCACCGGACAATCCCAGCGCCATTCCCGCCAGCAGGCCGGCGAGCGTGCGCGGCACACGGGCATTAAGCACAATAACGCAATCGGCGCTGCCGTCGCAGCCGCCGGCGAGGGCCAGCCATACGCGATCGGCGGGTATGGTTTTGGCGCCGATAAAGAGGCTCAGCGCCATCATCAGCAGCAACACGAAACACATTAACGATAGCCCAACGGAGTGGCGCATAAATGGCTAGACCATAATATATATGATAATGATAGTTATTATCGTTATTACTCGTATCGGGTTATGATAGCATGAGCTCTCCTCTTATTTCAGCCTATATGGTTGCCAAGCCTAGGTTATTTTGCCGTTTGTATGAATAAACCCACTTTGATGCTTAACGTCAGTTTGCTCAGAACCCATCCGGCGTTCCGGGCGGTGTTTCTGGCCCGCTTTTTATCCATTCTGGCCCTGGGGCTGCTGGCGGTTGCCGTGCCGGTGCAAATCCAGTCCATCACCGGTTCCAGTTTTCAGGTGGGGCTCGCGGTGACGCTGGCCGGCGGCGGTATGTTTATTGGCCTGCTGGCCGGTGGCGTGATGGCCGATCGTCACGAACGGCGCCGACTGATCCTGTTTGCCCGATCGACCTGTGGTGTGGGTTTTATCGGCTTATGCCTGAACGCCCTGTTGCCGGCGCCGTCGTTGATGGTCATCTATGTGTTGTCCGTCTGGGATGGTTTTTTTGGCGCGGTGGGAGTCACGGCATTATTGGCGGCAACCCCGGCGCTGGTTGGTCGGGAGAATATTATGCAGGCGGGCGCGTTAAGTATGCTTACCGTACGCTTTGGCGCCATTTTATCGCCGGCGGTGGGTGGGGCGATTATCGCCGGCGGCGGCGTGGTCTGGAATTACGGACTGGCGGCGTTGGGCACAATGTTAACGCTGTTGCCGCTGTTGCGTTTACCCCGTCTCGCGCCGCCGCCACAGCCAAAAGAGCACCCCTTGCGCGCACTGGCGGCGGGCCTGGGGTTTGTGGTTCAACACCCCATGGTTGGCGCGGTGGCATTGATCGGCGCGCTGCTGGCGATGACCAGCGCGGTGCGGGTACTGTATCCCGCCCTGGCGTCCACGTGGCATATCAGCGCCGGCCGGCTCGGCATGATGTATTCCGCCGTGCCGCTGGGGGCGGCCATCGGCGCCTTTACCAGCGGCCGAATCACCGCCGCG
>JAATGH010000175.1 GCA_015654745.1 Enterobacterales bacterium | reverse complement strand
ATCGACAGTGAGCATTTCGAGCTGGCCTTATTGGAAATGACCCAGGATAATCCTGGGTGAACTGACGAGCTGAGGCGCTCGCGCATAAGACCGGAATATTCAGAGCTGAAGAATGACAAAATCCAAAAGTGAGATCAGCGCCGAGAAAATCGTCACCGCCGCGTGGAGCTGCATCGCGGCGAAGGGATGCAACAGCGTCACGCTGCGAGAGATCGCCCAAGAGGCAGGAGTGGTATTAAGCCAGTTGAATTATTACTTTGTAAATAAAGAAGGGCTTTTCTCCGCGGTGATAAAAACCATGCGGCAAACATACACGGACGGTCTCAATCTCCGGATGAAAAAATGCGTTTCGTTTGCCGAACGAATAACGGCACTGTCCTCTTACAATGAAGAGCTACTCAAAGATAATACGGCGCTGTACCAATGTTTTCTTGAGTTTTTTAACTATGCGATGTGGTCTGAACCGTTTAAAGAGGAAATGGCCGGATTTGTTTCTGATATTCTCACCGCTATCGATGCGCAGGTGGTCAGAAACGACGGGAGAAATGCCCCGCAGCCGTCACCTTTCCCGCCCGAAGTCATCACGCGGCTCATCCTGGCCGCGTCGTTCGGTCTGTCCATCCAATATCTGTTGGCCCCGGCAGATAAGCGGATCCTTCCGGGGTTCGATGCGATGAAAGCAATTATAGCGCGTGCGGAACGGACTAATCCCTAACGTCACGGCAAAGGGTGTCTACCCGCGCGTCCGGATGTCATTGCCTGCCGGAATCGGGCTGGCATCCAACGGGCATCCCTTCATGTTGTCTTTTTCATGATATTCATCAACCATGCCCCAGATAGTGACTTTTATTCGGTTACGAAGATTTTTTATTTCATTTTTTACTTACGAATGGTGACCGACGGATACGGATTCGCGAAATAATATTAGATATTTCGCCTATAAAATAAATCATTCCCAATAAGAATAAAGTCATTATCGGTACCATCATTATACATAAAACCAAATTTTGTAGGAGCGATAACATAGCCCCCCCCCGTATTATGCATAGCCGCCTTGCCAGGCATGATATAAACGTATACTGGATGATTAAAACCTGCTTATTTCTTTTGTTCTCGCGACCTAATTAAATCCGTTAGTTAAGGATAAAAGTAGCAGTACGTTAAAAATAATTCACAATAATGAAAAAAATCGTGACATTGTTTATTAACCGACACGGAACCCGTCAATATGGCCTGGCATTCTTTTTCATCCAGTCCGGTCAGAGTGATTTCAAAATAGCTTCCACGCTGGCTTTGGCATCGCCAAACAGCATCTGTGTATTATCCTTAAAGAACAATGGGTTTTGCACACCGGCATAACCGGTGTTCATTGAGCGTTTGAATACGATGACATTCTGTGCCTTCCAAACTTCCAGCACCGGCATGCCCGCAATCGGGCTGTGCGGATCTTCCTGCGCCGCCGGATTGACCGTATCGTTGGCGCCAATCACCAGCACCGTATCGGTATCGATGAAATCGTCATTGATTTCATCCATTTCCAGCACCACATCATAGGGCACCTTTGCTTCCGCCAGCAGCACGTTCATATGCCCCGGCAAACGCCCGGCCACCGGATGAATGCCGAAGCGAACCTTTATACCGCGCTCACGTAGTTTTTTGGTCATATCCGCTACCGGATATTGGGCCTGCGCCACCGCCATGCCATAGCCGGGGGTGATAATCACCGACGTGGAATTTTTCAGCAGCTCCGCCGTCTCTTCGGCGGTAATTTCACGGTGCTCGCCCGTTTCTTCCGCACTGCCGGAAGAAACGCCGTCGGAACCAAAACCCCCGGCAATCACACTGATAAACGAACGGTTCATCGCCTTGCACATGATGTAAGAAAGTATGGCACCGGACGAGCCCACCAACGCACCGGTGACGATCAGCAGGTCGTTGCCGAGCATAAAACCCGCCGCCGCCGCCGCCCACCCCGAGTAGGAATTCAGCATGGAAATAACCACCGGCATATCCGCCCCGCCGATTGACGCCACCAGATGCCAGCCAAACCCCAGGGCAATCACCGTCATCACCAGCAACGCCGCGAACTGTGGTCCGATCCACGCCGCATCGTCCACGGGGTTACTGACGACATTCCCTTTGATAAAGATCCACAACAGCGCAAAAGAGAACACCAGTGCCAGCAGATTCAGCTTGTGGCGATGCGGCAGCATCAGCGGCTTCGACGAAAAAGTGCCGCGTAATTTACCGAATGCGACCACCGAGCCGGTAAAGGTGACCGCGCCAATGAAGACACCCAGGAAAACTTCCGTCAAATGGATGTTTTCCAGCACCACGTCGGTTCCCGGGGTTTGATCAAGATAACTATTGTATCCCACCAACACCGCAGCCAGGCCGACAAAACTGTGCAACATCGCCACCAGTTCCGGCATTCCCGTCATCTCGACCTTACGGGCCAGATGTACGCCGATTGCTCCGCCGATGACCATCGCCGCCCCAATCCGACCCAGTAGGATGACCGTAAAATTAGGTCCGAAAACGGTCGCCAATAAGGCTAGGGCCATGCCGGTAATGCCGAAAATATTCCCCCGCCGGGACGTTTCGTGTTGCGACAACCCGGCCAGGCTGCAAATAAACAGGATGGCCGCAATAATATAGGCCGCAGTGACCAATCCACCCGATATCTGTACCATATTATTCCCCTTAACCTTTGCGGAACATCTTCAGCATGCGCTGCGTGACGGTGAACCCACCGAAAATATTGATGCTGGCGATCAGCACGGCGATAAATGACAAAATGGCGACGGCGCCTCCATGACCGATTTGCAACAATGCTCCCACGACAATAATGCCCGAGATGGCATTGGTGACCGACATCAATGGGGTGTGCAGCGCATGGCTCACATTCCACACCACGTAGTAACCCACTACGCAGGAAAGAATGAAAACGGTGAAATGCGATAAAAATTCTTTGGGTGCCACACTGGCCAGCCAGCCGAAAAGGCCTATAACCACTATGGCCAGTAGGTATTTTTCCCAGGGAGATGTTGGAGGTTTGACCGATGGCTCGCCAACCGCGCTGACGGTCTTTCGCTCCGTTTGCGGCTGGGCGGAAACCGTGATGGGCGGCGCGGGCCAGGTAATGTCTCCTTCCCGGATAACCGTGACTCCCCGGATCACCACATCTTGAAAATCGACGGTGATGTCGCCGTCCTTATACTTACAGAGCAGCTTCATCAGATTCACCAGGTTGGTGCCGTACAACTGGGAAGCCTGGGTAGGCAGCCGGCTGGGCAAATCGGTATAACCGATGATTTTTACCCGGTTATCGGTGGTAACCACGGTATCCGCAACCGTCAGCGCGCAGTTGCCGCCGGTCTGCGCCGCCAAATCGACAATCACGCTGCCGGGTTTCATGGTTTCCACCATTTCGCGCGTAATCAGCTTCGGTGCCGGTTTGCCGGGGATCAAGGCGGTGGTGACAATAATGTCCACTTCTTTTGCCTGCGCGGCAAACAGCGTCATCTCCGCGTTGATAAACTCCGGCGACATCGTTTTGGCGTAACCACCCGCCCCGCTGGCCTCTTCCGCAAAATCCAGCATCAGGAATTCCGCGCCCATGCTCTCTATTTGCTCTTTGACTTCCGGCCGGGTATCAAAAGCACGCACAATGGCGCCCAGGCTACCAGCGGCGCCAATGGCCGCCAGCCCAGCCACCCCGGCACCGATCACCAGCACTTTTGCCGGCGGGACCTTCCCCGCCGCGGTGATTTGGCCGGTGAAAAACCGACCGAACGCATGCGCCGCTTCGACGATCGCGCGATAGCCGGCGATATTCGACATCGAGCTCAGCGCATCCAGCGACTGCGCGCGTGAAATACGCGGCACCGCGTCCATCGCCATCGCGGTAATCTGGCGGGCAGCCAGTTTTTTCAACAGCGCGGGATGTTGTGCCGGCCAGATAAAGCTCACCACAATACCCCCTTCCCGCAGCAAACCGATCTCATCGTCCAGCGGCGCATTCACCTTAAGGAGAATATCGGACTGCCAGACGGCAACGGTGTCTTCAATAACGGCCCCGGCGACCCGATAAGCTTCATCGTCAAAACTTGCCAGATCGCCCGCACCTTGTTCAATAGCGACGGTAAAACCCAGCTTCAGCAATTGTTCCACGGTTTTCGGCGTGGCGGCCACGCGCGCTTCATGAGGTAATTGCTCTTTTGGTACGCCAATCTTCATTTTTTTCTCCTTTCCCCAGTAACGGGCACCTTGCACTGTCACCGAAAGATCACAGCATTCAGCGGCAACAGTGCGGATAATTACCCCGGTTAACGACTGTCACAATTCTGCTTACAGCCGCAGGATCGGTTAAAACTGCCGGGCATAAGTCAATATCATGAGCTGATTTCTGATACCGTCTTTCACCCAAAACTGCGGAGCCAGCCATTTCCACTTGAGTGAACCCATGTTGTTGGGTAGCGTGTACGACACCACCGGACCGGCGGACGCATTGGCATATTTGTTGCCATTCTCCAGGGAACCGGTGTAATCCGACGGCGGATGGTCGTTGGTGATCTGCTGTTGGAACACACCGGCAATACCCACTTCAAGATCGGGGCGAAGATAGCGGCCCACACCCCAGTCAACGGACAGAACCTGTCCGGTGGTATAGTCGGTATCCTGGTTCTTAAGCGGGAAACTGTAATAAGCCCGGAAGCTCGCGTCCCACGGCCCCAGCGTGCCGCCATGGTCGGGAGTGCTCAACCAGGTCATACCGACGTTGGGCGAAATGATCCACAAATTGGCGCCGGTGTTCACCGGTTCATCCTTATCGTAATGACCGACCGGCAACTTCATCGCCAGCCCGGCGGAAATATTCAGCCCCAGCGGCATCCAGCCATAAGGTCCCGCCGACGGCAGCGCCGGATTGCCTTCCGGTGGATTGGCTCCAGCATGAGAAACATTTTTCGACCAGTTGAACACGTCGACATACATATCCTGGATGCCGGAGGAATCACTGTTATAGGCGGGATCCAACTTGACCCAGGCGTGTGAATAGGCGCCCTGGATCAGGCTTGACACATGGCCGCCAAAAATCTCGTCGGGATAAACGTACTGCAGGGTCGCCGCGACCGAATACACTTCCAATCTTGCGTTAACAGAATGGACCCGATCCCCATGCACATCGAACAGGGAACGCCCGCTCGCTGGAACCAGGGACAAGGCACCATACAATCCCGGCGGAGGCAACAGCGCGGCGCCGAGATCGTTTCCCCCGGCGGGAGTGGCGGTAATTACCGTTTCCCCAGCCAGAACTGGTGTCGCGGCCAGGGTAAATACCAGCGGGAATGAACGACAATATTTTTTTAAGCTGCTTATGTTATTTTTTATTATATTACTTTTTCTGCCGACCAACCAACGAATATAAATAAGTGAGTAAATGTTCATGGTAATTTCCCAGAGATTTAAGCACAGTTGACCCTCTCCGCATTGAGTGAGTTATCTTCCTTAGAAGAGAAAGACAAAAAACGCGGACGATTATTACTGCCTGATAATATGCTCTATGGTTATTTGATTAATTCAGATTATTGGTTCTTAACTCCTATATCAAATAAAAAAGTCGTCACTAATATCCATTCAGTTATACAGGCCTTTTTTTATTGCCTCTCCAATTAACTGACGCATGGAAAGCGCCTTGTGGCCGGTGATACTGCCGAAATCGCCGGTAGAAACCGCCATTTTTCCTTCCCTCACCGCACGGCCAAAAGACACCATATCATCGCTGCACCAGGGTATCGGCGACCCGGCCATGCCGTTAACCGTGGTTCGCGGTACTCCCAGCGAATCAAAGAAGGCGTAGGTTTGCTCATCAGAAATATCAATGAGCTCAATACCCCGCCCCGTCATGTCCTCAGCGAGGGCGACAATTTGCTGTTTAGTCAGCAATTCTGGCCCGGTGATATGATAGATGTGGTTGTCATCACCCTGGCCGCACACCAGCGCCGCAGCGGCTTCAGCGCAGTCCCGGCGAGAGATGTAAGCCATCTGCCCATCGCCTTCATTGACGGTCCATTTCCCGGATTGAAAAGCAGTTGGCAGGGAATATTCCGTGATCGCCTCGCTGTACTGACCATTGCGGGCAATTTTGTAGGTCAGCCCGGAATCTTTGATCAATTGCTCTGTGGCATTGTGATCAATGGTCACCAACGCATCATTATCGGGGTCGCCGGCACCCACTATCGAGGTATACACGATATGGCGAACTCCGGCTGCTTTTGCCGCTTCAATCGCACGGGTGTGCATAGCGACACGTTCCTCCCCGACAATAGGCATTGAAATCAACAAGATACTAGTCCCACCCGCAAAGGCTTTTGTCAACGAATCCTGACTGGAGAAATCCGCTTTACGTACCTCCACACCTTTATCCTGGTAATGGCTGATTTTTTCCGGAAACGGACTGGTGAAAATCAGATCTCCCGCCGGTTTTCGCTTGAGCGCGTGCTCAGCCGCAATACCGCCGAACTGACCATCCACGCCGGTGATAATAATTTTGCTCATAACTTTTCATCCTCATATTGACCCGTTTTATCCGGTTTATCTGATACGGTTGCCATCATATGTTATAGCAACCGCTATATCGTCAGGCCGCCGTCAATCACCAGCGACGCGCCGGTGGTAAAGCCCGCCTCATCGGAAACCAGGTACAGCGCCGCTTTGGCGCATTCCCCCGGAGTGCCAATCCGGCCGATAGGTGTTTGGCTTACGCCAAACTCCGCCACCTTTGCCGCTGTCGGATCGTTGAAAATCTCGGTCTGGATCAACCCGGGGTTGATCTCATTGGCCCGTATCCCCAGATGCGCGTTTTCCAGAGCCAGAGTCCGGGTCAGTTGCCGTACCGCGCCTTTAGCCATGGAATACAGTCCGATACCGGGAGCGGGATGTTCGGCGGTAACAGAATTGACGTTAAGGATCACCCCCCGCCGCCGCTGCGTCATGATTTTCAGCGCGTGCACGGAGGCTAGGAAATAACTGCGCAGGTTGGTATTGATCACCCGCTCAAAATCCTCGGCCGTGCACTCCCCCAGCGGCCGGGTCAGTTCAAGCGCGGCGTTATTGACCAAAATGTCCAGCGTGCCAAACCGGCTGACGGACGACGCGATAAGCCGTTCGATATCTGCCGGAATCGAGACATCGGTACGGATGAATACCGCCTCGCCCCCTGCCGCGATGATCTCTTCGACAATGGATTGCCCACGCTCTGCGCGCCGGCCAGATAAGACAACCTTCGCCCCCTGGGCGCTGAATTCCCGCGCAATGGCCTCTCCGATACCAGACGTGCTGCCCACCACGACGGCGACTTTGTTTTTGAGGATACCTGCATCACTCATTTTGCCCTCCTGTTGATTTATAAAAACCGATAAAGATAGATGCCTGACAACATCGCCGCGCCCCGTCCAGACCCGTCGTCCGGCACCTCGCTCGGCTTATGGGTTACTGATTGTGACCCCGCTGTCCACCACCATCTGCTGACCGGTAACCATCAACGACTCGTCTGATGCCAGATATACCGCGGCATAGGCAATATCTTCCGGCGTGCTCAAACGGCCGAGCAGTGCCAACGTATCGATCACCCCCTGCATCACCGCCGGATCGTTTTTAACATAATCGGGCACCATGGGTGTATCCGTCGGGCCGGGTAAAATGGTATTGATACGCACATGCTGTCTGGCGAACTCACGGGCAACATCGCGGGATAGCTTGTTGACCGCGGCCTTCATTGCCCCGTAAAAATAGGCATTGCTTTCCGGCCAAATTGCTGAAATAGAAGCAATATTAATAATACTGCCGCCGCCAGCCTCAACCATCACGGGGATGAAGCTCTGCATGGTCCACACGCAGGAGCGGAAGTTAGTCTCCAGAATCAGGTCGAGATCGGCGTCGTTCTGTTGCAGAAAGGGTTTATGCACCAGCACGCCCGCCCCGTTAACCAGCACATCAATCTGGCCGTAAGCTCTGAGTGCGGTATTTTTAATGGCGGATACATTTTCTTTCTGCAGTAAATCCGCCCGAATGAAGATGGCTTCCCCGCCGGCGTCGGTAATTTTTTTGACCAGTTCGGCACCTTTTTTATCATTGCGCCCGACACCGACCACTTTGGCACCTTCAGCGGCGAACATCAGGGCTACGCCTTCACCGATACCCGAGGTGGCACCTGTGACCACCGCTACCTTATTGCTGAGTCGTCCCATAATCTTTTTACTCCTCTGTCGATGATTACACTGCGTTCAGGCCTTCGCCGGCACCTTAGGCCAGCTAGCCGCTGCTGCTGCCAGAATTTCCCCCATGCGGATCGGCTTACGGCCGGTCAGCTTTTCGACATGATCGGTCACGAGATCCATATCGCCCTGACGGACACAGCGCCCATAGGACACCATGTCATCACTGCACCAGGGCGTGGGAGAACGGGAAAAGTCGCCAGTGGCCTCACGCGGTACATGCAATGAATCCCAGAAGGCGTAGAGTTCGTCGTCACTGACTTCGAGGTATTCCACGTCATCACGTCCGGCGAGCGTCATGACCATACGGAAAATATCGGGATAAGAGAGGGCCTCGGAACCGGTAATATCATAGGCGGTATGGGGCTCACCCTTGCCGAGCAGCAGGGCAACGGCCACGCGGATACAATCTTCGCGGGCCACAAAACCGATACGGCCGTCACCTTCGTTGACCCGCCAATTACCGGTATCAAACCCCACCTGCGCCATTTGATTGGCCATGGTCTGCATATACATGGAATCCCGCATGACATTCCACTGCAGGCCGGATAGCTTGATCAGTTCCTCGGTATAGTGGTGATCGACGGTGACAATGGCCTCGGCATTATCCTTTTCACCGCCGATGTAGGAGGTGTACACCAGGTATTTCACCCCGGCGTTAATCGCCGCTTCAATGGCATTTTTATGTTCCCTCTGTCGTACCGGTCCGACCTTCATCGCCGACAGCATAAAGAGGCGTTCCCCTCCTTTGAACGCGTCGGTAAGGCCGTCAGGATCATCATAATCGCCGATCCTGACCTGCACGCCGCTGTCGCGCCAACGTTCAATACGAGCAGGTGGAATGTTCTCTAGAAAGGGTGTGGTAAATATAAGTTGATCGCCAGGTATTGCCCCCAGTAAAAGCTCAGCGACCGAACTGCCGAAATGTCCGTCAACACCAGTAATAATATACATACTGATTCCTTTTATCCCGTGTGGATAGATGTGAAGAACCCAGCGATAATGCCAGATAGCCCATCGCGTTATTTATCATCGCAACCAGAGAAAACATCGTTATTGCCAATACCACCTGACCACTTCAGTTATTCAAGGGTAAAGTTTTCCCGCAGACTCAAAAAGTCAGATATATTTTTGGCAATACCTTATTGCAACTTCGTACGATCGTACGATCATATTTAAATGAAAATAACCCGGTCTGATCACAAATTTAATCAGAAAACCGCTGTTTTTGTATTTAAGCGTTAAAATCATAAAAAATAGCATTTTTTTACAAAAAAACGCTTTCGAAGCAAGAAATGCAATCATATTATTAACATTTTTAACTTTTCATAAACATATTGTGACTATTTGCCGCCGAATCATTAAGTCCATTAAAAATTATTGCAGTGAATATTTGCTGAATTTTTCTATGATTCATAAAAAATGCAATGTTGGCTTTTATATTTATTTTAACAATAAAAATTAATAATTTTTTTGCATTTATAAGCGTTTTTATGAATGGCGTTTTCTTTTTTGATGAGGTAAGTTATTGATACTCAATTCAACACTGCCGATATTGAGGATCACTCTTTTGCTCAGGAACAAAAATATGAAAAATGACAGGGAGGGCAATTCAGGTTCAAGCGTCCGGCGCAATAGCTATCTGGATGCCGCGGAACGGGTCTTTATCCGGATGGGATACGAAGGTGCCTCCATGCGTATTATCGCCGCCGAAGCCGGAGCCGGCATCGGTACGCTCACTTACCATTGGAATTCCAAAGAAAGCTTTTTACAGGAGGTCTTTGAACGCAGGCTCGGCCCGGTAAGGGACAAACAGTTCGAGGGGCTGCGTGACTGCCAACATCGTTTGCAACAGGGAGAAACGGTCGAGCTGAAAGAAATCATTTCTGCATGGGTATGCCCTTCCGTCAATCCAGAATGGACCGATAAAAACGGAGCCGAAGCCATACGTCAGCTTTACGGTGCGGTCCTCACCGAGCCATCCGAAGGTATGGCCAAAGTCATTACCGAGTTATTCCACGGCGTGACGTTTTTACTGCACGCTCTTACACAAGAGGTGCTGTCAAATTATGAACCAGATGTTTTTCATTGGTTATACTCGTGTGCTCTGGGCGTAACATTTTACCCAACGTCTTTTCGTCACCGGGTATCACCTTTATTCGGCGATTTTTCTAAAGATAATGACTGGGGAAAGATAAGCGATATTATCGTGGGTTTTATTGTTCGTGGAATGTTTATTGAAACAGCGCCAAAGAGAAGGGAAGAAGATTGAAGAGGAGCGATAGACTATTTCCTTAGGTGAGGACCACAGTCGACTCACTGATAACAACTACTCTATTGAAATCACTGTTCCAATTGAAATTCCTGAATATGTTACTCCCCAAGGAAAGAACCGGGTTGTTCGCCCAGCATTACCACCTCAGAAGTGCTATAGAAAAAGGAGAGCACCGACTCGTCCATACGTAGGCGTAATGTCACGTATTGCCACATAAAGCGAACTGCGAGCTACTACACTGTTGACTCTCCACCATGTATACACTACCGCCCGGTCCAGTAGATTCAATCACGGATTTAAAAGCTAGAGCACTATCATGGGGTTAAAATAAGGGGCAATAATAGATGAGCCAACGAATTCCTAAAATCTGCGTATATGGGGCGGGTGCGATAGGGTGCCATCTTGCCGGTCATCTCGCGCGGTCAAAACAATGCGACGTGTCGATTATCGATCGAGAAGATGTCGTAACAATAATTCAGAAGCAAGGAATACGCGTCATCACGCCGGATCAAGACTTCAATGTTCAGGTCCATGCCGCGACAACCCCTGAGGAATTAGGGGTGCAGGACTATGTGATTGTTGCCACGAAAATCCAGCAAGCCAATACATTACTGGCAAGTATTACCCACCTGATTGGGACAGAGACCACCCTTCTACCACCTTCGACCGGAATACCGTATTTCTTTTTCCACGAATTAGAGGGCCCGTTTAAAAACCGCCATCTCGCTGAGGTTGACCCAGAGGATCGGCAATGGCAAACGATGCCGCCGGAACAGGTCCTGCCGGTGGTTTTCTGGTACGGTGCGCACAGCATCGCGCCAGGCGTAACGCAACAGGATGGCGATCAAGGCCGGTATCCCCTTGGTGAACTCAACGGTCGGCATTCGGAACGCGCGCGTCTGCTTTCCCATCTGCTTGAGCAAGGAGGCCTTCGCGCCCCGCTATCTGCCAACATACGCGGTGAGATTTGGACAAAATTCGCCAATAGCCTGTGCTGGAATCCGGTGGGCATTCTGACATTGGCCGATATGGATGGAATTGCCGAATCGCCGGCAGTCGTGAACATCATTAAAGGGATGCTGACTGAAATCGACGCAATAGCGGGTTCATTTGGTCTCACGGTGCCACAATCCATTACCGAAAGAATTAATTACACCTTAAGCACCGGGAAACACAAGGTGTCAATGCTGCAAGATCTGGAAAAACATCGGCCCCTTGAACTCGCGCCATTTGAACATTCACTGGCGGCCGTTAAGGATATCTCGGGAAAGGCCACGCCGACCATCGACATGGTTCTGGCCCTGGCCAATCTACGAAATGCCAGTTATACCGCGAGATAAGATGAACAGGATCTCCTCGTACTGACCTACGCCGCCGTAACCGGCGGGCGACGACCTACACGCCTGCCCCGTTACAGTGCAGCCGGGCGGCATATCCGCCGCACCCCCTATCCCCGGACCGGCTTGAGCCCAGCGCATTTTTATCTAATTAATTGAAAACAAGATACTTATCATTATTTTTTGGCATTGGCGTGAATCTTGCTGCATTGATGCTCGCCTGATGTTTTTGCCAAAAACGACCCGGGCGCGATGCGCTTTCTCCCGTAGATATGTTGAACATAACTAGCCAGGGGTTATCCGATGGAACTGAAGTGGTTTGAAGATTTTCTCAGCGTTTCTCAGTGCTACAGCTTTACCCGGGCGGCTAACGAGAGAAACATCACCCAGTCCGCGCTAAGCCGCCGCATCAAGCAGCTTGAGGAATGGCTGGGCGTACCGCTGTTCGATCGCAAGACGTATCCGATCAGCCTGACGCCCGAGGGCCAGGACTTCCTGCAAACCGCGGCGGAAATGGTGTTTTCCATGTCCCAACTGCGCAACGATATCCGCGAACGCCATGCGCAAAAACACGCCATCGTGCATTTCGCCACGCTGAACACGCTGTCGCTAACCTTTTTCCCCGCCTGGATCAACGCGGTCGATCCTTCCCAGCAATACGGCTACCTTCGATTGTGTGACCAGCAGCCGTCTTTCAGCGGTAATATCGCCCTGCTGCTCGACGGTGAAACCGATTTTCTGCTGACCTACGCGCACGACTCGGTACTGTTGATGAAACAGCTGCGGCGTTTTCCGTATATCGAGCTGGGCGAGGAGCGGGCCATCGCCGTCTGCGCGCCGGACAGCGACGGAAAACCGCTTTACCCGATCGATGAACGCCGGGACGCCGACGGCAACCAGGCGCCCATCCCGTATCTCAGCTATGGCAAACGCTCGTTTTTCGCCCACGCGCTCAGCGCGCTGTTTGCCTCGCGCCCGCTGCCGTTAAAGCCGATTTATGAAAATCCGATTTCCAGCGGCCTAAAGGCCATGACGATTTCCGGCTGCGGTACGTCATGGCTGCCGTCAAGTTTGATTACCGAAGAAATCGCCGCCGGTACCCTGACGCGCGCGGGCGATCGCAGTTGGGATATCCAGGCCGGTATTCGCCTCTACCGGCTGGAAAAATTCCGCAATATCCAGGCCGAACGCCTGTGGAACCGGGCCCGCCTGCTGCACCGGACGCACGCGATGGCCTAAGCCGCGCCACCCGGCATTCGGCCGTCCGTCTGGCCTGGTAACGCCCCATCATCCTGCCCGCCCCCGGCGGGAGCGGTTTGCTATTCCCCAAAAAAAACTTATTTATCAAACAAATATTCTTTTCACCTGCCCAAAAATCATGTCGGGGCAAACTATGCGATTTTGGAATAGGCCAGTTGAAAGTCTCATTGGATCTTTGCCGCTTGCGCCCACATTCTGAACGGGTTCCCGTCGTTTTGTCCGACCCAACACGTCATCGACGCTTCATCCACCGGCACGAGGATATTCAGGTGAATAACGCATTAGCGCAGCAGAAAGCATTAGTCTGGAACCTGGTCGACGTCAAAAAGAACCTGTTCACCGACCTGAGCGATCGAATTTGGGGTATGCCTGAAATCGCCTATACCGAATACCGTTCGGTGGCCGAACACACCGCCATGCTGAATGCCCAGGGTTTTCGCGTCACGGAGAACGTCGCCAGCATACCCACCGCCGTCATGGGAGAAGCCGGACAGGGGGGCCCCATCATCGCCATCCTGGGTGAATACGACGCGCTGCCGGGGCTAAGCCAGGTTGCCGGCCTCGCCCGTCCGGAACCGATTCCCGGCAACGGCCACGGCCATGGCTGCGGCCATAACCTGCTCGGTTCCGCCGCCATGCTCGCCGCCACGGCAATCAAGGACTGGCTGGCGCAGACCGGCGCGCCGGGCCGCATACGCTATTACGGCTGCCCGGCGGAAGAAGGCGGCGCGGCAAAATCCTTTATGGCCCGCGCCGGCGTGTTTGACGACGTGGATATCGCCATTACCTGGCACCCATCGGCCTTTAGCGAAGTGGCGCGCGCCGAGTCACTGGCCAACACCCGCATGGACTTCGTCTTCCACGGCCGCGCCTCCCATGCCGCCGCGTCTCCGCATCTGGGGCGCAGCGCGCTGGACGCCGTCGAGCTGATGAACGTCGGCGTCAACTACCTGCGTGAACATGTACCGTCCGATTCACGCATCCACTACGCCATGCTCGACTCCGGGGGCATTGCGCCAAACGTGGTGCAGGCGCGCGCGGCGGTGCGCTACGCTATTCGCTCCCGCGACGTTCACGCCATGTTCGAACTTAACGAACGGGTGAAAAAAGTGGCGGCGGGTGCGGCGATGATGACCGAGACGACGGTGGATATCAGCATCATGAGCGCCGTCGACAACCTGCTGGGCAACGGTCCGCTGGAGGAGGCCATGCAGCGTAATTACGAACTGCTCGGCCCGATTGCCTTTGACGACGCCGATAAAGCCTTCGCCGCCGAAATCCAGGCCACGCTGTCCCCGGAAGATATCCAGAGCGCCTATCGCCGCATCGGCGTTAAAAAACCACAGCATCCCGCCCAGCTGTGCGAATTTATCGTGCCGCTGGATGCGGCCGGCGAGCTGATGCTCGGCTCCACCGACGTGGGCGATATCAGTTGGAAACTGCCGACCGTGCAGGCCCACGTTCCGACTTACGCCATCGGCACGCCGGGCCATTCATGGCAGTTGACCGCGCAAGGCATGCTACCCGCCGCGCATAAAGGGCTGGCCTATGCGGCCAAGGTAATGGCCGCCACCGCCATCGACACCCTGACCGACAAGGTGTTGCTGGCGCAGGCGAAAACCGCGCATTACGAACTCATCGCGCAATCGCCTTACGTCTGCCCGATTCCCGCCGACGTTATGCCGCCGCTGCAGCCACGCCCGGCCGAATAGCGATTTATTATCCTTGTCCGGGGCTGTTGCGGCATGTTGACCGCATGCCCGCAGTACTTGGCCATGTTCATTCACAGGAGCGGAATTTATGCATCACAGCCGGACACGACCCCTGAACAACCTGATTGGACTGGCGCTGGGATGCGCCATTCTGCCCCTGGCGGCGCAGGCGCAAACGCCGCAGGATTCGCTGGTGATGGCGTGGAACATCGATGCCATCAGCACCTTTGACCCGGCGCAGATTGGCGAAGTGGTTACCAATGAAATCATCAAGAACACCTGCGACACACTGGTCGATTTCGATCCCAAGGATGAATCCCGGGTGATTCCCCGCCTGGCGAAAAGCTGGGATATTTCACCGGACCGCAAGCAGATTACCTTCCATCTGAACAGCGGCCTGACGTTTCCCTCAGGCAACAAGGCCACGGCGAAGGATCTCGCCTGGTCGCTGCAGCGGGTGGTGCTGTTGGGCTTCGGCAACGCCGCCGCCCTGACCGAGTACGGCTTTGACAAAGGCAATGTTGCCCAGCGTATTACGGCGCCGAACGACGATACCCTGGTGATGGACTTTGATCAGCCGTATCCGACCAACCTGGTGCTGCAGGCGATTGCGGCCAATAACGTCTCCAGCATGCTCGACCGCGCGCTGGTGGAGCAAAACGCCGTTAACGGCGATATGGGTAATAAATACCTCACCACCCACACCGCCTGCGTCGGTCCATACCAGCTAATGCGCTGGAACGCCGGCGAAGGCGTGATGCTGCAGGCGAACAAGACCTATTGGGGTACGGCCCCCAAACTGCAGCGCATCTTGATCCGCCACGTGGCGGAAACGGGCACCCAGCGTTTGCTGCTGACCCAGGGCGACGTGGACATCGCGCGCGATCTCGCCCCGGACGACCTGCGCGACCTGGACCAGGGCGGCCAGGTCAAGATAGAAAAAGTGCTCAAGCCGCAGCTGTTTTTCTGGACCTTCAACAGCGAAGACCCGATCTTCAAGAATCCCAAGGTGCGCCTGGCGATGCGTTACCTGATTGATTACCAGGGGCTGGCGTCCACCGTCATGCCGTACCTCGGCGTGCCCCGCGCCAGCTTCGCGCAGCTCGGCGCATACGGCGCGCTGGATAAAGATGCCGGCCAGCCGTTCAAGCTCGACCTCGTCAAGGCCAAACGGCTGTTGACCGAGGCGGGCTATCCAAATGGATTCAACGCCAAACTGATTATCGGCACGCTGCCGCACTCCGCGCCCATCGCGCAAAGCACCCAGGAAAATGCCTCGAAAATCGGCGTAAAGCTGTCCATCGAAAGCATGGCCAACGCGCAACTGTTCAGCCGGGTACGCGGACGTGAATTCCAGAGCGCCATGATGGCGTGGCAAACCGCGGTGCCGGACGCCCATGGCAACGCCTCGCGTCTGGTGTTTAACCCGGACAACAGCAAGGAAGCCAAAAAAACGCAGTATCCGAGCTGGCGCGCGGCCTATTTTGATCCGGCGATGAACCAGGAAGTCACCGACGCGTTGCTGGAGCCGGATGCCCAAAAACGCATCGCGCGCTACCACATCCTGCAGGAAGAGCAGATGCAGCAGGGACCGATGGCGATCATGTTCCAGATGTACAACACCGCCGGGTTGACCAAACAGGTAAAGGACTGGACCTGGAATGGTTTTCGCGTTTATTACGCCGTGGCCGCTAAATAACCGGCGCCACCTTGTCGTTCGCACAGAATTCGCACAGAAGGAGTCACCGATGTCGCTACCCGATCCCACCGCCGCGGGCGAACATCCTGCCGACCCGCTCTGGCTCAGGCTAAGTGAGTACGGCGCGCGCCTGGGCAAGCTGCTGGTGTCCGTGTTCTGCACTCTGCTGGGACTGGCGGCGCTGACCTTTTTTATCGGCCGCCTGCTGCCCATCGATCCGGTGGTGGCGGTGCTGGGGGACAACGCCAGCCAGGAAGCCTATCAAAAAATGTATCACCTGCTGGGGCTTGACAAACCGCTGTGGGAACAGTTTCTGATGTACCTGAAAAACGTCACCATGCTGGACTTCGGCAACGCGCTGACTACCGGGCGCCCGGTTGCCGAGGACATCGGCCGGGTATTTCCGGCCACCCTGGAACTGGCGAGCCTGGCGGCGATCATCGGTACCTGCCTGGGCATTCCGGCCGGCGTGCTCAGCGCCATGTACCGCAATACCTGGTTCGATCACTGCATCCGCTTTATCGGACTGCTTGGCCACTCGGCGCCGAATTTTTGGCTGGGGCTGATGGGGCTGGTGCTGTTTTATGCCACGCTCGGCTGGATAGGCGGACCGGGGCGCATCGATTTTATCTACGAATTCGACGTGCAGAAGGTTACCGGATTCTACCTGATTGATACCGCGCTTGCCGGCAACTGGGCGGCGCTGGGCAATGTGTTCAGCCACCTGATCCTGCCGGCGTCGATCCTCGGCCTCAGCGGCCTGTCCTACATCAGCCGCATGACCCGCAGCTTTATGATTGAACAGCTATCGCAGGAGTATGTGATCACCGCGCGCGTCAAGGGGCTGTCGTGGGCGCGCAGCGTGTGGGTCCACGCGTTTCGCAACGTTGCGGTGCAGGTGGTGACCGTGGTAGCCCTTTCCTATGCCTTTTTGCTGGAAGGCGCGGTGCTGACCGAAACCGTTTTCGCCTGGCCCGGCTTCGGCCGCTACCTGACCAACGCCATGCTGGCCGGCGATATGAACGCGGTGGTCGGTTGTTCACT
>JAATGH010000435.1 GCA_015654745.1 Enterobacterales bacterium | reverse complement strand
ATCGGCGGCGTGCTGGTCGGCACGCTGGCATGGGCGACGCCGGATATTTTGGGCAATGGTTATGAAGTCATTACCAAGATACTGTCGGGTGCCCCGCTGGCCCAGGCCCTGGTACTGCTGCTGGCGTTGAAAATCATCGCCACCGCCCTGTCGGCGGGATCGGGGGCCAGCGGCGGCCTATTCACGCCGTCGCTCTTGATCGGCGCAATACTCGGAATGCTGATGTCCATGGCCGCCCAGGCGCTGGGGATGAACATCGGGCCGGCGGTGCTGTTTGGCGCCATCGGCATGGCCTCGGTATTGAGCGCGGTCACCCAGGCGCCGCTGATGGCGATGCTGATGGTATTGGAGATGACCCTAAATAGCGGTCTGCTGTTTCCCATGATGCTGGCGACCGTACTGGCGGCCGCGATTGCCCATCGGGTCAAGTCATACGGCGCCTATGCCGGCATGCAAGCCCATTTTCACCGCGCCGAAGCAAAATATGACTTCGATACCAGTCTCATTGCCGAACTGGTGGTGCCCGGACTCACCTTCGGGCCGCAACAGCCCGTCGAGAAGGCGCTAAAAGCCAGCATCGCCAGCCAGCTGCGCTATGTGTATATCACCGATGATACCGGCCGTTTTCTGGGGGTGGTTTCGATTCATGAAATTGCCGATAAGATTCTCGACAAGGTCATTACGCCCGACTCGCCGATGCAATCTGTGCTTAACCCCCTTTTTCCCGTGGTCTATGATACCCAGACGCTGCAGGAAGGCTGGCAGGCGTTCAGCGCAACGACCTACGAGAGATTGCCGGTCTTAAACAACCCGACCGAGCGCAAGCTGCTGGGTGCGCTCAGCAAAACCAGTTTGATCGTTAAAGCCGCGGAGTTTCTCTAAATGCATGGTTCAAGGGCGGGTTCGGCGCGACTATGCGGGCGCATCCGTCGGCATACCCACCGCGCGCATATGCCGCAGCGCCGCCAGCGTTTCCTGCGCCTCGGCTTCATCGAGCAGGCTCATGGCGAACCCCACATGCACCAGCACCCACTGCCCCAATAGCTGCGCCGGCGTGTCCTCGCACACCAGCGCAATATTGATCTCCCGCCTCACCCCGCAGACCTCCACCCAGGCCATCTGCTGAATATCCTCTCCTACTTCAACAATCTTACCGGGTATGCCGATGCACATCGTTGCTCCTGTTAACTCATGGTAGCGTTGCGGGCGACTGGACTATTCCACTTCAATCTGTTTAAGCTGCAGGCCCGCGTCGTCCTGCGCCCGCAGCGTATAACCACCGCAGATCGGGCAACCGTCGGTGTGCCGTTCCACGCTGACCGCCTTAGCGCACTGCCAGCACCAGGCTTTGGCCGGTTTAACGGTCAGCTCCAGCCGGCACCCCTCGGCCAACGTGCGCCGGCAGACCGACGCAAAACTAAAGCGTAGCGCGCCTTCCTCAATGCAAGACAGGGCGCCCATTTCCAGCCAGACTGCCGTCACGCGCCGCGCATGATGCGCCAGCGCCTGTTGCTCAATCAGTTGCAGCGCGCTTTGACATAGGCTGAGTTCATGCATGGAACGAGGCGCCATGGGTGCGAAACAGCAGACGCCGGGTCGGGTTGGCCGGGGCGTCAACGTCAAGGACCGGCAATGAGAGGGCCAAACGGGCACACTGCTGCGCCAGGCGTTCCGCGACGTCGGCCTCGATTCCAGGGGGTAGCGGCGACAACAGTGAACTGGCCAAATAAGGGCCGCAGCCGCTCACCTCGCCGGCGATAAATCCGACGTTGCCACAGGGCAAAGCCAGCGCCAGCCGGCTGCCCACCGATCTTTGCGGCCATATTTGTCCGGGGCCCGGCAATACCAGCAGGCTCAGCATCCAAGGGGTGAGCAGCGCCCCTACCCATTGCTGTTCAAAACGTTGAAAGCCACAGGCCCGTACCGGTATTTGCGCTTGATAAAACGGCAGTTGGCTCATCTCGGCCGTGGCTATCGCGTTAAAGCACTGTTCCAGCAGGGCCTGGGGGTTATCCGTCAGACCGGTCATCATCTCTAACATGGGCGATCCCTTGATCGTTAACACCCCCTATCGCGCCGCCGCGTCAGGTAAGATGCGCGGCACGACGATTGCCCCGTCAGCGGCGAGTAGCGCCAATACCTGCTCCAGCGCCGGCGCCACCGCCAGTGCCACCGTTGGGCTCAGGCCGATGCCGGGCGCCAGCGATTCGGGTTCGACACCCACAAGCGTCAGGCGGTGCGGGAATTCATTGGTTAAACGCAACGCCATCAGCACGTCGCACAGACCCAGCTGATGCGGTGAAATTTTTTGGGTAAACAGTGCCGGCACCTGGCTATCGCGCAGTAATACCACCGTGCCCGGCGGGGCACCGGTGCGCACGGCATCCACCACGATCAGGTGTTCGCGTCCGGCCATCACCTCCATCAGCTCCATGCCTGATGTGCCTCCGTCAAGGGTCTCCGCCCAGGACGGCAGCACATAACCCCGCTCTAATGCCTCCACCACGCTGACGCCCACGCCTTCATCGCTCAGCAGTATATTACCGATACCCAAGACCAGGATACGCATTACAGCACCTTGACCCGGACGACTTCCGTACCGGCGGTATCGACAATATGCACCGCGCAGGACATACAAGGGTCAAAGGAGTGGATGGTTCTGACCACTTCCAACGGTTTGGCGTGATCGGCGACCGGCGTGCCGACCAGCGCACGTTCATAAGGACCCGGTTGATCCTGAAAACTGCGTGGGCTGGCGTTCCAGGTGGACGGTACCACCGCCTGGTAGTTGGCGATTTTACCGTCCTTGATCACCACCCAATGAGACAACATGCCGCGGGGGGCCTCTTCAAACCCTACGCCGCGAATCTCGCCGACGGCCGGAAATACCGGCTTGGTGTAGGTCTGCAGGTCACCCTGGCCAATATTGGTCACCAGTGCTTGCCATTGATCCGCCAACGTTTCACGCAGGACACAGCAGTGAACCGCCCGGCCGATGATCCGGCCGGCGGTGGAGGGTAGCTGCTCCTCGCCCAACGTTTGGCCACTCAGTTGCCGGTAGGCGGCGGCGATGCCGGCGAAGTGCCGCTGGGTTGGCTGATGGCCGGAGGCCAGGGAGCATAATAACCACGACAGCGGACCCGTCTCCACGGTTTTGCCATAGAAGGTCGGCGCTTTGACCCAGGAATATTTGCCGTCGTCCTGCCAGCCGGTATAATTTGGCCGGGTCAGCCCCTCCCAAGGCGCCAGCGGCTGGTCGTCCTGATACCAGGCGTGCTTGGCGCTCTCCTCAATACCCTTGAGCAGATAAGGATCGCGGTGATGGGCTATCGGCCGGAAACGGCCGTCTTCCAAATAGCCGCCCGGCAGCAGGAAACGTTCGCCGGCGCCGTCCGTGGGCAGCTCCGGCACGCTCAGATAATTGTCGGCCCCTTTGCCCAACGTCAGCCATTGCGGATAGTGCGCGGTGATCACCGCCGTATCCACTTTATAGACCTGCTCAATAAAATCGCCGAGTCTGTCGATCATGCTTTTAAGCAACATCAGGCGTTCCATATTCAGCACGTTCGGCGCATCAAGGTTGATCGGATTGGCCACGCCCCCTACCGCCAGATTCTGGATATGCGGTGATTTACCACCCAGCAGCGCCACGATACGCGTGGCGTCGCGCTGGCATTCCAGCGCCTGCAGATAGTGCGCCACCGCAATCAGGTTCACCTCCGGCGGCAGCGCCATGGCGGGATGTCCCCAGTAGCCATTGGCAAAGATGCCCAATTGACCGCTAGCCACCAAGTCATTAATTTTTTGCTGTACCCGGCTAAATTCAGCGGCACTGTTCAACGGCCAGTCCGATAAACCGTTTAATAACGCGGCGGCCTTATGGGGATCGGCCCGCTGGGCCGACAGAATATCCACCCAATCCAGGGCCGATAGCTGATAAAAATGCACGATATGGTCGTGAATGCTGTGGGCCGCCAGGATGATATTACGGATATATTGCGCATTGACCGGCACCGACAAATTGAGCGCGTTTTCCACTGCGCGCACCGAGGCGATGGCATGCACCGTGGTGCATACGCCACAGATGCGTTGCACGATAATCCATGCGTCCCGCGGGTCTTTCCCGTGCAGGATCTCCTCCATACCGCGCCACATGGTGCCGGAAGACCAGGCTTTCACCACCTTGCCTTGCTCAATTTCGCAATCGATCCGCAGATGCCCCTCGATTCGGGTGATAGGATCAATGGTGATGCGTTGGCTCATGCTCAACCTCTGTTTGGGTAGAATGGCGTTGTGGCGCGGACAGCACCGGCAGCAGCCGAATCAATAAAATATAGGCGCAGACTTCTATGGCCAGGAACCCTAAGGTGATCAGGATCTCGCTGGCAGTAGGAAAGTAGTGGTAGCCACCGCCGGGATTAAAGGCCAGCAGCGAGTAGTTCATGCGCCAGAAGGCGGATCCGAAGATCATGCACAGCGCGCCGATAAACAGTAGCCGGGCATCGCGGCGACAGCTACGCAGGCTGAAAATCACCAGCGGCAACGCCATCAGGGCAACCTCCGCCCAGAACGACAACGCAAAGCGATCCAGGTGCCATAGATAACCGGTTTTATGGCGCCAGATCAGTTCAGCGAAGCGCAGCAGGATAAACAGCAGCAGAAAAACCCGGATGATGTGCGTTAAGCGGTAAAACAGCGGCGTTTCATCGGCGCCCCGTCCCCGCATGCCCGCCCTTACCAGCGACCCTTCGAACACCACCATGGAAAATCCCATGATAAACGCCGTCAGCAGAGAGAATAGCGGCAACATTTCATAGCTTTGCCATAGCGGGTGGACCTTGGCGCCGGCCGCAATCATCAACGATCCCATGGATGACTGATGCATCATCGGCAGCAGGGCGCCCAGGGCTATCAGCAAGAACATGATTTTATTCAAGCGTCGGAGCGGCACCCGCCAGCCAAAGCGTTCCAGCAGCGCCGGCGCGAACTCCAGCGCCATAACGCCGATATAGATCGTCATACAGACCGCGGTCTCGAACAGCACCGATGACGTGTTAAAATGCGAAGGCATAAAAAAGTACGGCAGATTCCAGTAGCGGCCCACGTCTATGGTGATAGACAACCCGCCCAGGGAATAGCCGAACAGGCTGGCCAGCAGCGCCGGACGCACCAATGGGTGGTATTCGCCCCGGTTAAACACGTAGACCGTCCAGGCCAGCGCCCAGCCGCCGCAGGCCAGTCCGGTGCCCACCAGCAGATCAAACGCGATCCACAGTCCCCACGGATACCCACCGTTCAGGGCGCTAACCGACGCAATGCCGGCAAACAGCCGCCGGACGATCAGCAAAGCACATATCACCCCAAACGGCGCCAATAACATTACCGGCCAGCTTACCAACCGGCCGCCCAGTGGGCGGGGGTTATGCGTCGTCATGTTTATCATCCTTGTCGTCTTGGTCGTCGGCGGCTTCCCCGCGGCCATTGCGATAGACCAACGTGGTGATGCCGGCCAGCAGCGCCAGAGGAAGCACCATACCCCGGTACAATGTGTGCTGGAGATGCTCGGAACGCGTGCCGGTGGCGACGGGATCCAGCGGCGGCAATTCCAGGTTGCCGAACGGCACCCCCGACAGTACCAGCACCTGGGTGCCTCCCCCTTCGGTTTCGCCGTACAGATGGGGTTGGTAATGCGCCACCGTCTGCTCATGAGGATCGGCGGCGGCCAGCGTTTGGCGCGGATAAGCGTAGCGCTCGCCGGGCTTTAGACTCAGGCGGCGCCGGGCTTCGCCCAAAAGCTCCGCTCGGGTGCCGAAAATGACGGCCCCGGTGGGACAGACCTCGACGCAGCCGGGTAAACCACCTTGGTCAAGCCGCGCCAGGCCCTTTTGATTACACAGCTCGCATTTATGGATTTTGCCGAAGGCGTTGGCATAATCATATTTCGGCACATCGAACGGACAGCCCACCATGCAATAACGGCAGCCGGTACAGATATCGGCATCGTAATGCACAATGCCGGTACGCGGGTCCTTGATCAACGCCGATACCGGGCAGACCGTGACGCAGTTGGGATCGACGCACTGCATGCACTGTTTTTTGATATAGGCATAGCCATTTACCGGTTGGTCTTTTTGGGTGCCGTCGCCGCCGCGCCAGACCTGGATGATATTGTTGGTATAAGGACTCAGCTTATCGTTAATCGACCAGGTCGCGTCGCCGGCGGCATAAGGTCCGCGGGGGGCGCTCGGGTCGGCAAGATCCGCGTGGTTAACCTGTTGGCACTTGGCGACGCATGCCTGGCAGCCCACGCAAAGCGTCGAGTCGTATAGCATACCCAGCGCGCCGGGAAGCGGCGCGGTGCCCTGCGCCTCGGCATGGCCGGCGGGAGACATGCCGGCCAGCAGCGCGCCCCCGGTAGCCAATTTAAAAAAATGACGGCGGTTCATAGCTACTCCTCCGGGGGCGGTGGCGACGTATCGTCTGGATGCTTTTGCTGGCGCCCCAACTCACGCACCGTCATCACGCTGACACCGCCCACCAGGCCAATCAAGCCGCCGATCAGCCCCGCGGCGGTTAATGACACCGACCCGCCCTCGTGCTCCAGCACGTCCGGCTTTTCCACGCGCGGCGTCGGGTTGGCCACGTTGGCCAGCTCTGCGATGCTCTTGGTAAATCCCACGCCCTGCTCATTGCAACCGTAGCAGGGATGACCAATGCCTACCGGCCAGATACCGCCGCCCAGATCGTTAAATTGCAGCGTAGAGCAGTTACCGTAGGTTTCCGGTCCCTTACAGCCTAGATGATACAGGCACCACCCCTCGCGATGGCCGCGATCGCCGAACTGCTTGGCGAATCGCCCGGCGTCAAAATGCGGGCGCCGCTCGCAATTTTCATGGATTAGCCGGCTGTAGGCAAAAGCGGGACGGTTATGGCTATCGAGCGCCGGCGGCCGCTGCCAGGTAATAAGATGCGCGACGGTGGCCAGGAAATTGTGTGGGTTCGGCGGGCAACCGGGGATATTGATGACGGTCTTGCCCGGCAACGCTTCCTGCAGGCTGACGGCGCCGGTAGGGTTGCTCCCCGACGCCGGTACGCCGCCCCAGGCGGAGCAGGAGCCAATGGCAATAATCGCCGCGGCATGCTCCGCAGCGGCGCGAATATGTTCGACAATGGGTTTGCCGGCCACCATGCAATAGACCCCGCCGTCTTTTAGCGGTATGGAGCCGTCCACCACCAGGATATATTGGCCTTTATAGCGCTCAATGGCCCGATGCTTGTTTTCTTCGGCCTGGGTACCGAACGCCGCGGACAACGCCTCATGGTACTCTAGTGAAATGACGCTAAGCAGCAGATTTTCCAGCGTCGGGTGGGTGGCGCGTAATAGCGATTCCGTGCATCCGGTACACTCTTGGGCGCCAATCCAAATCACCGGCGGACGCTGGGGGGAACCGACCGATTTGATCATCTCGGCGGCGGCGTTGCCGCTCAAGCCCATGGTCGCCGCCAGCGCGGTACAGAGCTTCATAAAATCGCGGCGGTTGACACCTTGCTGGGTAAGCAGCGAATTATTCTCAAGCATGTGGGAACACCTTTACAAAACCGGGCCCAAGTATGACAGCCTTGTTAAATATCTGTAATTACAATGGTACGGATATATTGATCCTCATCAAATGATGCGGAATTATTGTTTAGATCCCTAATGGTTTGCTACTGAGATCGTTAAATGAGAATGGCTATTATTTTCACTCAGTTGGCGACTATCGCGTTATTCTATGGTTTTTCAACGAGCGGATTGCGACATAGCGTCAAAATAAAATATTATTATCTTTAAATAACTAAAATAATCGGCTGACTATCCTGTTTCGCCTGTGAATAATATATATCGGCTCATCAGGTTAGGGAAATAATATTTATCCGTTGGATTTTATTCATTCTGTCCTTGCGATGCAAGTCCGCCAACCTACTCACGTTAGGCTACGCAAGCCTGGAATAACCGCAATATACCGAGGTAAACCCTCATAAATTTTATCATTATGTTAGCGTTAATGTAACAAAAAAAGGTTTCCAATGAACTTATTCATTATTTTAGTTTAAATACTTTCTTTAGTTACTTAATTAATCGCGTTTTCAAGGAAGCATTGACAATTAAACGTGATAAACATCACTTATTTATAAAATTTTCAAAAAAATAAGCCATTCATAGATATAACGCAACAATCGCCGCCGCTATAAGAATATATTAACTGCGCAGGGATCGATATTTACACCTTACTTAATACAGCCAAAAGATTTCGAGATGCAGGCAGGGACGCGCGAAAGTAGCCAACGCGCCTGCGGCTTGAAAGATGACGGGTATATGATTTGTTAATCGAGGATGGTATGGACTTTTTTATTCAACTGGCGGTTATTTTAGGCTGCCTGCTTTATGGGGCCAAAAAAGGCGGCATTGCGCTCGGCCTGTTGGGCGGCATTGGGCTGATTATTCTCGTATTTGTTTTCCATCTCGAACCCGGCAAACCACCGGTGGATGTGATGCTGGTGATTATCGCCGTGGTGGCCGCGTCCGCGACCCTACAGGCATCCGGCGGGTTGGATGTGATGCTGCAAATCGCTGAAAGGCTGCTGCGCCGCAATCCAAAATATATTTCCATCGTCGCCCCCTTTGTCACCTGTTGCCTGACCATTCTCTGCGGTACCGGCCATGTGGTCTATACCATTTTGCCGATCATCTACGACGTGGCCATTAAGAATAATATCCGTCCGGAACGTCCAATGGCCGCCAGCTCTATCGGTTCGCAAATGGGCATTATCGCCAGTCCGGTGTCGGTGGCGGTGGTTTCGCTGGTCGCCATGCTAGGCAATGTTACCTTTAACGGCCGTCATCTGGATTTCCTTGATTTGCTGGCCATCACCATTCCCTCAACGCTGTGCGGCATCTTGGCCATCGGCATTTTCAGCTGGTTTCGCGGCAAGGATCTGGATAAGGATGAAGTATTCCAGAAATTTATCGCCGACCCGGAAAACCATCATTATGTTTACGGCGACACCGCCACTCTACTCGATCGAAAATTGCCGCGCAGCAATTGGGTGGCGATGTGGATTTTCCTGGCAACCATCGCGGCGGTGGCAATTCTGGGTGCGGTGCCGGGACTGCGTCCGGTATTTGGCGGCAAAGCCTTGTCGATGGTGTTGGTGATCCAGATGTGCATGCTGTTTTCCGGCGCTCTGATCATTATTGCCACCAAAACCAACCCGGCTGAAATCTCCAAAAATGAGGTGTTCCGTTCCGGCATGATCGCCATTGTGGCGGTGTACGGCATCGCCTGGATGGCGGAAACGATTTTCGGCGCCCATTTGGCGGAAATTGAAGCGCATTTGGGGGCCATTATCAAGGTTCATCCATGGGCCTATGCGCTGGCGCTCCTGGTGGTATCGAAATTTGTCAACTCCCAGGCGGCGGCGCTGGCGGCGGTGGTTCCACTCGCGCTGGCAATCGGCGTGGATCCGGCTTATATCGTCGCCTCGGCCCCGGCCTGCTACGGCTATTATATCCTGCCTACCTACCCCAGCGATCTGGCCGCTATTCAGTTTGACCGCTCCGGCACTACCCATATTGGCAAGTTTGTTATCAACCACAGCTTTATCCTGGTCGGGTTGATCGGCGTCGGCGTCTCCAGCGTGATCGGCTGGGTATTGGCGGCACTTTACGGTTTTTTATAAGCCGGCAGGATACCACGCTACACTATGACCGGTCCGGCCGTGCTTTACAGCGGCCGGCCGTGTTAACACCTGTCATCGGTCGCCCCCGGCGGCCTGCGTCACGACATCACAGACCCGCATCCGCCAATAGGTTAGTTTAGGATATGTCCGCAAGGGGCCGTAAGCATAGCTGAGGCCGGAGAATATAATGGTCAGGCAAAAACCCCCGCTTAAACTCAGTTTTTCCGTCATGTTAATGGTCACTAGCGTGGTCATTTCGGTGCTGCTGGTGGTGCACACGCTGTTTTTCAGGCAAATCAGCCAGTTGGCAGAAGATAACATTCGCGATAAGACCTTTGCCATTGCCCGTACCCTGGCATTGACTCCCGACCTGGTGAACGGTTTGACCGGCAAGGGCGACCCGGGCGCCATCCAGCGGCTGGCGCAATCAGCCACCCGGCAAGGAGATCTGCTGTTAATCGTGGTGACGGATATGCAGGGTATCCGCTACTCCCACCCCACCGCGAGCCTGATCGGTCAACATTTTGTCGGTGATGATATTCTGCCGGCGCTAGCGGGTCGGGAGAATACCGCGATCAACCAGGGAACGTTGGCCAGAGCGCTGCGGGTATTTACCCCGGTCTACGATCGCGACCACCGACAAATTGGCGTGGTCTCCATCGGTACGTCACTGGTCACGGTGCAGGCCATCGTCAACCACAGCCGTTGGAACCTGTTGTGGACCGCGCTAATTGGCGCCACTATCGGCGGTCTGGGCACCTGGCTGCTGGTCAGGGCGCTAAAGCGCATTATGCTGGGTTTTGAACCCTATGAAATCTCCCATCTATTTGAAGAGCGCAACGCCATGCTGCAATCGATTAAAGAGGGGGTCGTCGCGGTGGACGCCGAGGGGCGCATCACGCTGATAAATGACGAAGCCAAGCGGCTGTTCGGTCAACACCGCCCGCCACAACCAGGGCCCGAAGCTGCCGGCAACGAAGATGATGCTACGTTTTCAACAGTGCGCAACCCATTGCAGGTCGGCACTCGCGCCGAAGGCCGGGAATGGCCGGCTTTGCTGCATCTAAGCAATGTGATGCAAAGCGGCGTCGCCAGACGTGACGAAGAGAGCCATATCAACGGCGGCGTGTTGCTAAGCAATACGGTGCCGGTGATAGTCAACGGACAGATTATCGGCGCTATTGCCACCTTTCGAGATAAAACCGAAGTCAGCCGGTTGCTGGAACGCCTGAGCGGCATGTCTACCTACGCGGATGCGCTGCGGGTTCAATCCCATGAGTTTATGAATAAACTGCATGTGATCTTGGGCATGTTACACTTGAAAAACTATCGGGAGCTTGAAGGGTATATTCTTAAAACCGCTAATAATTATCAGCATGAGATAGGGCTGATTATCCGGATCGTAAAATCTCCGGTGATAGCCGGTTTCCTTTTAGGCAAAATCAATCGTGCGCGGGATTTAAATATCGCTCTGATCCTTACCGAGGACAGTTGGCTACCGGATACTGACGACGGTGAAACCACCGCCGCAATGATAACCGTGTTGGGTAACTTGATTGAAAATGCCATGGACGCGCTGGTCGGCCAGGAAAGCGCTGAAATTACCGTCAGTTTCCATTTTCGCAATGAGATGCTGCACTGCACCGTGAGTGATGACGGTCCCGGCATCCCAGAGGAATTGCAGGAAAAAATCTACCAGCGCGGATTTTCCACTAAAGGGGACGGTCGCGGCATTGGCCTATTTCTGGCCAGACAAAGTGTGGAAAAACTCGGAGGATGGCTGGAATATGAGTCGGAGCCCGGTGTGTATACTCAGTTTTATGTCACGTTTCCTTATCGGGTCAAAACGGGATAATGTTATGATAAATGTACTGATAGTCGATGATGATGCCATGGTGGCGGAGCTGAATAAGTGTTATCTGGAGCAGGTGGACGGTTTTCACTGTCTGGCCTGCGTATCCACACTGCAACAGGCGCAAGCGTTATTGACCGGGCCTGACCACCATATCGATTTAGTGCTACTGGATATTTATATGCAACAGGATAACGGCCTGGATCTGCTGCCCACCATTCGCGCCTTTAGCGAGCAGACCGATGTCATTATCATCTCCTCCGCCAGCGATGTGCCCACGGTAAAAAAAGCCATGAAATACGGCGTGATGGATTATTTAATCAAGCCTTTTCAATTTGCGCGCTTTGAGCAGGCACTGGCCGGGTACCGCCAGGAACGGACATTATTAGACCGAAACGGGCATGTGGAACAGGCGGAAGTAGACAGCTTGTTACGCCATACCGGCGCGACGACCGGGCACAGAAGACTCCCGAAGGGGCTGACGGCGGTGACGCTGCGGACCATCTGCGAGTGGATTGAACAGCATCAGCAGCAGGAGTTCTCCACAGATACCCTGGCCAACGAGATCAAGATTTCCCGGGTATCCTGCCGAAAATACCTGATTTATCTGGCGGAAGCGGGCACCCTGCACACCTCGATTTTTTACGGTTCGGCAGGACGGCCGGCCTACCAGTATCGATTGTTGCCCGACCAGCTTGGCGCGCTGAAACAGCATGCGCTATGACCCGCGATACCGACCGCTTACTTGCCGGCGGGCGTGCCGTCCGGCCCGGACCGGGTAGGCATCTCAAAGCGTAGATCGGTTTCCTGACCTCGTTTTTTGCGGTCAATATAGTCAAAACGATAGCGTATCCGCTCACTGGCGCCTGCGCCGGGAGCCATGAGGTGGCGCTCGCGGTCGATCGGCTCGCCGGTATCCAGATCCACCAGACCGATGCGCACCGGACGGCCGGTGGCCTTATCGACGATTTCGGTGGTATGGCTGTTACCGGAAAAATGCCGGTTGCCCCACGCGACAAAAGCCGCCATCACCTGATAAAAATCACGGCCGGTCGCCGTGAGGACATACTCATGCCGGGGCGGTTTTTGGCAATAAAGCACCTTATCCAGCAACCCGGCGTGCACCAGATCGTTGAGACGCCGGGTCAGGATATTGGGCGCAATGCCCAAGCTTTTTTGAAATTCGTCAAAACGCGTCAGCCCCGCCAGAGCATCACGCATGATCATAATGCTCCACCATTCGCCAACCCGATCCAGGCTTTGCGCCACCGGACATTGCGTCGATCCTAATTCGCTGTGTTTCATGATGTTCCACCGGTTGTAGTCATGGGCCAAGCGGCTTCAATCGTTTATGCCGCCAATTTCCGGGCGCCCGACGCTCAGTCGGGTATAAACCGGGTGGCGGAAAACAGATTAAGCAGGCTATGGGCCAGATAGACTGCCGCCAGCGTCACCACCAGCGATACCGAAACTGAACTGATGCGATAGAGATCGTTATAGACCAAATCCTGGTTGGGCTGCAGGTATTGCCCAAACAAAATAGCAATGGTGGTCATCGCGCCAAATCCGATGCCTGAACCGACTTTTTCGGTGACGTGCATCCGTCCGCTGAGCATGAGCCCCACCCAAAGCAGAGGCAAGACCAGTAGCAACATATGAAAATTATCATACAGGAGCAATTGCACCAGCAGGCCGAAGCAACACCCGAGGATCACCCCGATAACCCGCCAGCGGGCGGCCACGATGATACCCCGGTAGTGTAAAGGAAACAAAATTAGTATCGACGCCATCTGTGCCGACAGGGAATCATGCAGATTCATGGTCTGAAACACCAGAAACGATAACGTTGCCAAGATAGTTCCAATCAAGGTTTCGTGGCGTATACGCTCGGGTGTTTTTACCATCGGCGGCGGCGGCTGACGCGCCTGCGTGTCGGGAAACAGGAAATATACCGAGGCGGCTATCAGTACCGATAGCCAGGTGGCGACCACGTTACTGATCAGCAAATCGTGCAAATCGGTGGTGGGATAGCTGGCAAAATTAAACATGACGCTCAGGCTAATTACGCTACTGACGCCGAACAGCAGCATAGGTCCCCGACTCATCAGCCGGAAGCGGACAAAAAACAGCCCAAAGACGATAATGGTCATCACCAGCGGCATATGGCTGAAAAAACCGGCGATAAGACCGACTTCAACGCTGTTGATCATGGCTGCGGCAATAAACTGTCGCGCGATATGACGGCTGAACACCGGCAACAGGCCAACCAACAGTACCGGATAGACGGTAAAAAATACCCCGAAGTTCCAATCAAAGATTTTGCAAAACAAAAACCCCAGCGTACCGGCGGTGGCGGCGCGCAGGCATTGGCGCAAATCATTAGGGGTCAAGGGGTGGCCGATAAGAAAATTAATAGACATAATGCACCATACTGACCAGGCCGATCTGCATCGCCCCCAACGCGTGAACCACCGGATTGCCGCCGGGCAACAGCTGTACCGTGGCCCGCGCACCGGTGGGCATCAGGCGTTCCGGCCACTGATCCAGCGCCACATGGATACGCATGCGCTGAGCGTCGCGGACCCAGCGGTCGGAAACCTCGGGCTCGGCCAAGGTCCCGTTGGCAAGATATTGCCAATCGCCGATCCCCGCCTCATGGGAAGATACATGGGCGGAAAACACCTGGCCGGGTAGCGCATCAAAGCTGACCAGCGCCAGCGTTCCGGGCAGCGCTCCGCGCAAACTTTTTTCACGAAAATCCGCCACCAGATCGCCTTGATCCCCCACTAACGCCAGCACCGCGCCCCCGGCGACGGCATAGTCCCCCGCCACCAGTTGCAGATTGGTCACCACGCCCGCACTGGTGGCGCGCACTTGAGTGTAATCCAGTGCCAATTGGGCCTCGGCCAGATCGTTGCGCGCCTGGCGCAGTTGCAAATTACCCTCGCCCGCCGCGCCGCGCAGCGTCCTTAGCTGATTGAGCCGCGCGCCGGCGGCGGCTATCGCGGCCAGGGCGCCGCGATATTTGGCCCTGGTCTGGTCGCGCGTCTGGGCGGGAATACTTTGGCTGACGCTCAAGGCTTCGTAGCGCCCTACATCGCGCTGCAGGTTATCCGCCTCGATGCGCGCAGACTGCACATCGGCTTCAGCTGAGGCAATCTGGGCATCCAGTTCGGCATTTTCCCGCCCGGCCTGTTCCTGAGCCAGGATCGCCTTCGATACCGCTAAACGAAATGCGCGATCGTCGAGGGTAAATAATAATTGCCCAGGTTCCACATGTTGATTGGCATGTACCGCCACGGCGATCACCCGGCCTGAGACCTGCGCCGCTACCGGCAATACCGGACGCAGTAACCGTGATTCCGGCGTCAACGGCATATGGGTATCGGCAATAATAAAGTAGCCAAACGCCAGGGCAAAAACCAACAAGGCAAACTGAACCCAACGATTAAAGCGCTGCTCCGGAGTCATGATTTTTTACTCACTGATAGGCGGTCTCCCGCACGTGCTGATGGAAGCATAAGTAACTTGCATTATGATAGTTACTATATTCCAGTAACTATCATAATGCAAGTTACAAATTCACCACCATATTGACGGTCGCGGAACGCAGCGCTGGGTGTTAATCAGGGCACCGGATTGTTTATCAAGGAAAATATACCGTTGGAAAGCGCCCGGCAACGCGCTACAGTAAGGCTTTTACTCGGGGGAACGCCGTGCAGCCGTTTATTTTTCAGGGGTTTACCCCCACAGGTCTGGCATTTTTACAACAGATTGTTCGGGAAAACAGTAAAGAATGGTTTGAGGCCCATAGAGCGGTCTATCAGCAAGAATTATTGCAGCCTTTCCGCGCCTTGGTTGAGCAATTAGCCCCCGCCATGCTGGAGATTGACGACGGTTTCGAAATCCGTCCTAGCATTGGCAAAACGCTGTCGCGCATGTATCGGGACACCCGTTTTTCCAATGACAAGTCGCTCTTTCGTAATCGTATGTGGTTGACATTTAAACGGCCGGCCAAGCAGTGGACCGATGCGCCGGTGTTCTTCTTTGAGGTTACGCCGGATTTTTACCACTATGGGTTAGGTTATTATTCTGCCAGTAAAGCCACCATGGATCGTTTTCGCCACCTGATGCTGCGCCAGCCAAAGGAGTTTGCCGACGTCGCCGCGTCTTGCCGAGCGCCGTTTGAACTAGCTGGGTAAAGATATAAACGCCCATTGGTAAAGGATCAGGATCCCGCGCTGGCCAACTGGTATAACCGAAAAACCTTTGCGGTTATGACCACCGATACCCAAATGGAAACGCTGTTTTCAGCGCAGTTGGCTCAACAAATAGCCAGAGGATTCCGGCAGTTGCGCCCGCTGTATGACTTTTTACTTCGGGTGGAAATGCTAAAGTCGATCCCACTGGAAGATTTGTGAAAGGCGCCGGCGCGATCCGCGCCGGATCTT
>JAATGH010000247.1 GCA_015654745.1 Enterobacterales bacterium | reverse complement strand
GCATCAAGTGCAGCGCATTCAAGGTAGAGCGGGCGACCTATGCACCAAAAAATTGCGTAAACTGCACTTTCGCTCATAAAACGCCCAATTTTTGAAAATGTTTCACAATTTTGATTATTATTCAGGCGTCGTTGCCCCACCCTAGTGATGTCTTCTCTCATGTGTAGGGCGCCGGTTTTAGTCTGCCACATCTTCTTCCTATGTCGTCGCACCAATATGATGCATCACGGTTTCTGACTCCCTACCGCAGCGCCTCCCACTGCGTCATTGAATGCGTGGTGCAGGGGATTGATCATGTAGCTCCCGGGTGCCCCTTCATTATTTGATATGGCACATATCTTGCTTCTATTTAGACATGGTCTTTGTGATACCACCGTCCGGAGGATGACAGTATGAAGATTGTACAACTTAATGCCGCAACCCTTCCTGTCTACCGCAACGATCTCGCCGAGCTATTGATCGATGCCGTTGCCCAAGGAGCTTCGGTGGGTTATATCGATACCCTCACCCGGGATCAAGCGCAAGACTATATACATACCCTTCGCGACGCTATGGTCAAGAATCATCTTTTGGTATGGATTGCCCGCGATCAGCGTGGCATTGTCGGAAGTATCCAGCTGGATTTATGCTTAAAGCCGAATGGGCAAAATCGGGCAGAGATTCAAAAACTCTTGGTACACAGCCGCGCTCGGCGACAAGGCGTCGGTAAAGCGCTTATGGCCGCGTTAGAGCGCGTCGCACGGGACAGACAACGTGGCCTCCTTTATCTGGATACTCAGTCCGGCTCACCCGCGGAAGCGTTTTACCGTACCCTGGGCTATCGCTGCCTGGGTGAAATTCCTGACTTCGCCTGCACACCCGACGGGTATTACCATCCCACCGCGATATATTACAAACGCTTATTTGCGGCTAACCAGCAATGTAGCTCGATTGCCAGTTAATCACCAAAATCAGGCATCTCAGCCCGATTCCCCGAGGCGTTAAGTCCCGCCCTTATTCCTGATTGCTATAATTCCCTACTCCAGCAGAAAAAACACTCTACGATAGTTACGAAGCTGTCTATACTATGCAGCTTGTTTTCGTTCCGGGTGGGCTCGGCTGCCCCGATTGGACCTGCGCAACAGGCTGGCTAAGCTTATGATAAATCGTGATCAATCACTGTCTACCCCGTACCTTCAATTCAACCGGAAGCAATGGGCCGCTTTGCGTGATACGGTACCGCTGACGTTGACGCAGGAAGAGATCATCAAACTGAAAGGGATTAACGAAGACCTATCGTTGGATGAAGTCGCGGAAATTTATCTGCCGTTGTCACGTTTAATTAATTTCTATATCAGCTCCAACCTAAGGCGCCAAGCCGTGTTAGAGCAGTTTCTGGGTACCAATAGCGAGCATATTCCCTACGTTATTGGTATCGCCGGCAGCGTCGCCGTAGGTAAAAGCACCACAGCCCGCGTTTTACAAGCACTACTGAGCCGTTGGCCTGAGCATCGTTCGGTTGAGTTGGTCACCACCGATGGATTCCTTTATCCCAATCGCGTGCTAAAAGAGCGGGCGCTGATGAAGAAAAAGGGCTTTCCTGAATCCTATGACATGCGCAGCCTGGTTAATTTTGTATCCGAGGTAAAATCCGGCGCCAGCAAAGTTATTGCGCCAGTCTATTCCCATCTGATATACGATATTGTTCCTGATGAAAGTCAGGTCATTTCGCAGCCAGATATCCTTATTCTTGAAGGATTAAACGTATTACAGAGCGGAATGGATTATCAGCACGGCTCCCATCATGTGTTTGTCTCGGATTTTGTTGATTTTTCTATCTATGTCGATGCACCGGAAGATCTCTTAAAAAGCTGGTATATCAATAGATTCCTTAAATTCCGACAAGGCGCATTTTCCAATCCAGACTCATATTTCCATAACTATGCAAAATTACCGGAACAGGAAGCGGTGGAAATAGCATCTCAGCTTTGGATTGAAATCAACGGGTTGAACCTTAAACAAAATATTTTGCCTACCCGGGAACGGGCGAGTCTTATTCTCACCAAAAGCGCCAACCACGCGGTGGGTAATATTCGGTTAAGGAAATAGCGCGGCCGGGGTATGGGCCGCATTCGGTTTAGTCATTACGCTGATTACCGACCGCGTAGGGAAATTTCGCCCCCCAGGTAGGGTTTGACCTCTCCATCCTGTTCCAGCAGAAGCGCGCCCTGGGCGTCGATACCCCGGGCTATGCCATGAATCTCCCGTTCGCCTATCAGCAGCTTGACGGGGCGGTTGAAATAATTATCCAGAACTTGCCAGCGTTTCCGAAAGGGTGCAAAACCTTCTTTTTCAAATTGCGGTAGCGCTTCCCGAAGTCGGTTAACCAGCGTTGCTGCCAGCATATTGCGATCGATGTCGATGCCGGCTTCTTGCAAATTAACCCAACCCTGGTTAATCACCTGGTCAACGGATTCCCGCATGGTGAGATTGATACCCAGTCCAAGCACCAAGTGCGCCGCATCCCCCGCCTTGCCGCTGATCTCAACCAAAATTCCCGCCAGTTTACGATCATCGAGGTATAAATCATTAGGCCATTTGACCCTTACATCCCGCGCGCCCAAGCTATGAAGTGCTTCCGCCATCACGATGCCAATGACCAGACTCAAGCCAATGGCCGCCGCCGGTCCCTGTTCCAGACGCCAGTAGAGCGATAGATAAAGATTGGCCCCAAAGGGCGAGATCCATTGACGCCCCCGCCGACCACGTCCTTGATATTGGTACTCCGCCACGCAGGCATCGCCTGAGGACAAACTACCGATACGCTCCATCAGATATTGATTGGTTGAGTCGATAACCGGCAGCACGGTGATGTGCTCGCCCGGCAGGTGAGGCAGAATTTTCTTTTCGTCGAGTAGCGTTAACGGCGCATACAGACGATAACCCTTGCCAGGTACCGTAAAGACATCGATTCCCCACTCCCGTAATGTCTGTATATGTTTATTGATCGCCGCGCGGCTCATGCCTAAGACTTCGCCAAACTGTTCTCCGGAGTGAAATTCCCCGTCGGCCAGCAAAACGATCAGCTTTAGTGGGACGGTGATGCCTTTCATGACAATGCACCTACGGCATCCACTTCGCCTTTAGCGCCAATAAAGCGCACCTCCGGCTCGAGCCATACGTCAAACTTATCCGCCACGCTCTGGCGGACATGGCGCGCCAGGGAAACGACATCCGCGCCTGTGGCATGCCCCTGATTGATTAATACCAACGCCTGTTTTTCATGTACCGCAGCCCCACCGTGCCGATAACCTTTCAGGTTGCATTGATCGATGAGCCATCCCGCAGCCAGTTTTATCTGGCCGTCGGGTTGCGGGTAATGGGGTGCTTGGGGGTGGCGAAGCAGTATTTTATTGGCGGTGTCGGCACCGACTATCGGGTTTTTAAAAAAGCTGCCCGCATTGCCCGTTACCTTCGGATCGGGTAATTTTTCCCGTCGCATTGCGCAGACGGTATCAAAAACGCGCCTTGGGGTGATGGCGTCGCGATCCAGACGCCTTAAGTCACCGTAGGAAGCACCGGCTGCCATGTTTTGGCCAAGACAAAACCGACGGCCACGATTGCGTAACTGTCCCGATAATGATGTTTGAAAATACTGTCCCGATAACCAAAGCGGCACTCATCCTTGAATAGGCGTATTTTCTTGCCGTGGTCCATATCGAGCACATCGACATATTCGCAGACGGTTTCCACTTCAATGCCATAAGCACCGATGTTTTGAATAGGCGCGGAGCCTACACGACCCGGGATGAGGGCAAGGTTTTCCAATCCCGGCATTCCTCGTTCCAGCGCAAAACAGACCAGGTGATGCCAGTCCTCACCGGCGCCGACATGCAAATGCCAGGCATCTGTGTCCTCATGGACCTCGATGCCGTTAATCCGGTTGAGCAAAACGGTGCCGGCAAAACTGTCCAAAAACAGGACATTGCTGCCGCCACCCAACAGAAGTATCGGCTGTAGTCGTTCTTTAGCCGCCTGCCATATCGCCATTAGGTCATCTTCATTGTGGGCGGTGGCAATCTGCTGGGCGGTGGTGTCAATCGCAAAGGTATTCAACTGCTTTACCGACATACCGTCCATCATCATCGTTAGCCTGTCTTCAATCATCATTTGCGTATTCTACCTGATTTCACAGGATGCCAGTAAGTGAGATCTGTAGAGTGTATAGGCGAATGTACGGTTTCAAGATGCGTGTGCCAATGGGTGAGCCGAGAAAACGTTTGCTCATTGTTATTTAATGAATGTGAATATAAATTTTCAGTTCGTCGCCGGGCGTTTATGTGGGCTTTTTGTATGTGACACATATATTATATTTATTAACCAATTATTGATAACTAATATATTCTATAGACAATTAAAATTGTGAATTTCGCTAAGCAACAATTGGGTTAATTGGCTTGAACTGCAGTTATCATTGATGCAATATTAATGTCAACTAATTGATTTATATCATAAATAATAAAATTCATCATTACCACAGTTTAATTAAAGCTACTTATATAATTTAACCACATGCAGTAAATAATAGCTAACCCCGCTCAAATATGGGGTATTTTAGCGTTACGATTTAAAGATAAGACATATTATTTTTCTTATTTTAGTTCTGGTGAATTTTGCACCATGGCAGATAAAGGACGTAAGCTATATCTATTAGCCGAAACGGCCAATTTAGCCTGCGGTCCCTCGGATTGTGAGCTCTTTTGTCAGAAAGTACCATTGGTGATGCTCAGGAATTTCATTGAGTGTCATCTGTAGCTGATAGCCCTGTTTTTCATAGAATGGCCGGGCCTGAAAGCTCAATGTTTCCACTCGAGCATAGAGGCAACCGCGAACCATGGCTTCCCGTTCCGCTGCATTCATTAGTTTGCCGCCTATACCTTCGCCACGCAATGTGTCGGCAACCCATAGGTAATCAATATTTAGCCAATTACCGAAGGTGCTACCGGTCAATCCGGCTACTTTAGCGCCAGCATCATTGAGAAAAAATACCGCCAGCGGCATGCGATCGATGTTACCGATATATTGGCGATTGAATTTGAACAGTGGCTGGCGGATCTCTTCAATATCCATCTCGCTGGGGGCTGGAGTGACGATGAGTTGCATAAGGTTTCTCCTTAGTTATCGATCTTATGGGGGTTAAAGAGCTTGAGGTGCCGCCTAGGGCCTGGGCGGCCGGCTTAGCGCACCTGTGAGGGGGCCCGGTCTAGCGCACCAGGCGGCGCTCCGTTGGCCAGCAACACCACGGCCAATTCGACCCCTCGGTTCGCTCCCCGGCCTGCGCCTGCTGGGATCCGCCCGCCTGGTTCGGCGTGCCGGGGCTGCTGGCGTGTGACGCCGAGGGTGGCCGGTCTAGCGCACCAGG
>JAATGH010000078.1 GCA_015654745.1 Enterobacterales bacterium | reverse complement strand
AGGGCGCGCTCGCGTTCGGTTAAGGCGGCGTGGCGATAGTTGACCTCCAACTGGCCGACCCAAACGGCATCGCCGCTTAACTGGCGTAACGTGGCCGTATGGGCAAACACGCAGGGCGCACAGCGGTTTTCCACGCTTACCACCACGGCAATCAGTTCACGTTCGCGCGGGCTGAGATCGCTTTGTTCCGGTTGGTTGAGGGCGCGGCTGAGCGCATCTTGCGCGATCAGCAAGGGCGGATTATGCGCCAGAACTAATTGTGCGTTGCGCCGATGGCCTACCTTGGCCGCCGTGCGATCGATAATGTCGCCCACCTCACCCGTCAGTGGAGCCTCATCAAGCCGCAGCCAGGAGAGCGCCGTGGTGCCGTTCGGTTTCGATATCGGTGTCGTATGACTCATAATAAATTACCTATATATCAAAAAGTTAACATAAAATCTCTGGCAAAACAGGTTGCAGTTAACTTAACAAATATATAATCTATATTGTATAAACTTAATCGGATAACCATTTGCGTTTGCCGCATATAGGCAGCTGGCCGCGTGACGCCGTCCATGGCCCAAGGGCACCGGTGGGTTATCTGGACTTACTGCTTGAGGGCACTATGGGATTGATTAACGGAACGATGGGCACCGGCGAAAACCTTCTCCCGACCGTTACGGTGGATCGCCGGCCGCTTACCGATCGGGTGGCGGCATATGTCCGTGATTTGATTATCCAGGACATACTCAAACCGGGCGAACCGGTGAATGTCCAGGCAATTTGCGAAACCCTGCAAATTTCCCAAACGCCGCTGCGTGAGGCGTTAAAAATGCTGGCGGCGCAGCGGTTGGTTGAAATGCAGCCGAATAAGCGGGTCCTGGTTGCTTCACTGGATAACGACGAGATTGCCCAAATGCTGGTGGTTTATACCGAAATGGAGAAACTGGCCGGCCGTCTGGCGGCGGAACATGCCGGCACCACCGATATCCGTGAATTGAAAAAGCAGGAAAAAGCATTGATGGCGGCATTTCGCGCCGGCGAGTCGTTACGCTATTTTCATGCGAATCAAGAGTTTCATTTGGCGTTGGTCAGGGCGTCGCATAATGCCGTTCTGATCGAGGTGCACGCTAACCTTAACGCCCGGCTTTACCGGACGCGTTTTAAAGGCAATCAGCGCAATAACCGCCGCGGCGATTGGCAAGCGGTGGCGCAGGAGCATGGCCAAATCCTGCGGGCGATTATTGACCGGCGCGGTGATGATTGCGCCGAGCTGCTATCCCATCACCTCAATGGCGCCCGTTTTACTCTGCAAGACGACGCGGAGTAACCGGCGCCATGCCGGCGCGCGCCCATGGGCCGATGTCGCCTACAGCGCTGTTCAAGGGGGCGCGTTGATCTCCCCCCTCTTTCGTCTATCCCTTGCGCCTAAAGCGTCCGCTACGGGGCCGGGTCAATCCATACCGAGGACAGATTCCCCTCTAATCCATCGGCGGTGGGAGAGTGATCGTGCACCCGCGGACTGGCGATGGTGATAAATTGCGGCGACACCAGATTAATATCCGGCAGGTCGTGTTGGACAATGGACTGAAACGCGTTGAATTCGGCAATCCGCTTGGCCGGATCGTTTTCGGTTTGCGCCGCTTCGAGCAGTAGATCCACTTCCGGATTATGGTAATGGGAAAGATTGGTAAACGGCACCCCGACACGATAATTCTTCGACCAATAGAGACGCTGCACGCCGACCGTCGGATCATACAGATTGGCGTACTGATCGCTGACCAGCGAAAAGTCCCGATCGGTAAATACCCGCTTGGCGTAGGTGGAAATATCCTGGGAACGCAGCGTGACGGCGATACCGATCTTGGCTAGCGCCGAGCGGGCAAATTCGGCGTTTCTACGGAAAGTATCGTCAAAGGTACTGTAATCCAGGGTGACGTTAAAGCGGGTACCCCCGGCGCCGCGAGGGTAATTGGCCTCGTCCAGCAGCCGGTTGGCGGCGGCCAGATCGAAGGGATAAGGCGAGGGCGCGGTGCTGTGAAAGGTCTTTAGACCGGGCGCGACGGGTGTGGCGGTGGCGGTGCCGTAGCCGAAATAGACCACGCGCAGCAATGCGTCGCGATTAATGGCGTGCGCTACCGCCTGGCGAACCTTCAGGTTACTGAAATGCGGATCGTCCAGATTGAAATGCAGCGAGGCCACGCTATAGGAATAATTGTTGCCCTCGGTACTAAAGACCAAATGGGTTTTTTCCTTTAGGCGGTTAAGATCGCTCAAGGCCACCGGCGTGCGGTAGCCGATATCGGCCTGTCCGGTTTCCAGCGCCAGCGAACGTACGACCGGATCGGAGGAGAATTTAATCACCAATTGGTCAATATATGGCTTCGGCTGATCCCAATAGTGGGGGTTGCGTTTATAGATGACATGGCTGCCGCGTACCCATTCGCTAAAAATATAGGGGCCAGTGCCGATGGGGGCGCTGCCGTTCGGATTTTTCAGCGGGTCGGTGCCGTCGTACACGTGCTTGGGAATAATGGGCGTTTCACCGGCGGCGAAGGCGCGGATCAAGTAGGGTGCCGGGTTGGATAATTCAAACACCGCCGTCAGCGCATCCGGTGTGTCGACCCGCGTCACGTTGGCAAAGGTGCTGCTGGCGCGGGGATGATATTTTTTTAGTAGCTCAATAGAGTAGGCCACATCGGCGGAGGTGAAGTCTTGGCCGTCATGCCATTTGACCCCGGGACGCAGATGGAAAGTATAGGTTTTTCCATCCGGACTGATCTCCCAGGAGGTCGCCAATTGCGGTAGCGGCTTGAGATCGTAGTCGTAGGTTAATAATCCTTCGGTGACCTTGCTGCTAACGGCAATCACCGGCTGCGCGACGGTTGCCAGCGAAACCAGCGTCGAGGGTTCACTCGTGAGCATCACCGTGAGGGAGCCGCCGGGATGGGGGGTGGCGGTAGCGGCCCATGCCGGGGCATTCGCCCACAGCAGGACCCATGATGCCAGTAAAACGCGGCTCCAGCGAGACGCTTGCGTTAACCAAAACATAAAGGCTTTTTCCTTGGTAAGTTCAGATTGCCGGATGAACGCGGGCGGCCTGGAAAATCACCGCGCGCCATAGACCTATAAACAGGTGTCGTCACCGCAAACCTACCAAATATATACTTTATATAGTATAAACTTTAACAGCTAAGGATGCGCAAATATTGCATTTAGCCGCATACGCCCCAAGAAAGGGCGTTCGGCTCGATGGAACGGCGGTTAACCCAGTGAATTTTTCAGCGCGCCGGCGGTTTGCCACCAGCGTTTCATCAGGGCGTAATAGGGGTCTTGAAGGGTTTCCGGCAGGGAGAGATCGTATTTCCAGGGTTTGGCCAGGATAAAATGAATATTTTTTACCCGGCGGCAATCCCATAGATTCCGATGATGCACCGACAGGGTTTTCAACGCATTGTATTGGTACGATAACGGCTGCCAGCGTCCCCGGAAATAGTGGTTAAGCAGGTCCTGCTCGGGAAAAGGAAAGGCGGAGAGATCGGTTATCGCCGCCAGGCGGGTCAGCAGATCGGCAAAGATCTCCCGGTCGGGAGTCAGTACCACGGTGCCGGAGTTGAAATAGGGCGCCAGGCCGCGCGGTACGGCGGCATCATCCCCCCCATCGCCATAAGTGTAATGGCAATTGGCCGGCGCCCAGTCGGCAGGGTAGGAGACAATATGGTTCGGATTGCACCGGCAGGCGTGGCAGGCGGCAATCCACCCCGGCGGCAGCGGTAAATCCATTAATTCATCCATATTTTTCACCACCAGCATATCGGCATCGAGCAGCACCAAACGTGAAAATTCCGTCAGATTCCAGGCGCACAGCTTGGTCCAGACCTCCGCAAAATGGGCATGGGCATAGTTTTCCACCACCCCGGCGGTCGGGGCGAGAGGCGCGACGTCGCGCACCAGGCACCCTGCATCGGCCAGGGCCGAGCGTGTGGCCTGATCGATATTCTGCGTGACCATCACCACCAAAGGATAGCGGGTCTGCGTATCCCGTAGCGATTGGTGCAGCGTTTTGACGCCCAGTAAATAGTCGGGTTGGGTCAATAATGTTATCCATGCCTGCATGAAATACCTCCTATTGGATCAACCAAACAGCGCCGTGGTGAAGGCGTTGGCAAATTTCCCCGTTGGATCCAGGGCGGCGCGGGCGGCGCGAAACCGCTGCCATTGTGGATAGAGATCGTGCCAGCGATAAAGTTCCGGGTCGTAATATTTCCCCCAATGCGGCCGGCCACCTTCCCGTGCGAGCAGTTTTTCCACTGCGTTGAGAAAGCGCACCCCGTCTTTTGACAAGGTTCCATCGGCGGCATAGTACACGACAAAACCGAAAAAGCAGGT
>JAATGH010000226.1 GCA_015654745.1 Enterobacterales bacterium | reverse complement strand
GTTCCCGGTCAGTGGAGGCGCATTATAGGGACTTTCTCCCGCGTGACAAGGCTTTATTATCAAAAATTTGCCAATCGGTTTAATTTTCAACAATTGTTGGCTAAATTCAGGGATCCAGGCAACATTTACGACATTTGATGCGCAATATCGTTTTTCATAAGCATAATATACCCAATGAATTTAGCGTTGCGGGAAGTCGGCAACGCAGCGAGTTACCTGGAGCCTACATCAGTAAGTGACTGGGGTATATCTGCCAGGAGCAGATTTGAACGCTGCTTGCAGCGGCCCGGAAGGGGCGCGGCTCATGAATGAAACGCGTAACCAAGCCAACGTACCTGCGACGTGAAGTATGACGGGTATATGGTATATATAGTTTAATGACTCAAGCATAGGACAGGCCGCGATGCATTTGACACCGCAACAGCAAGCCGCTCAACGAAACCTTTCCTATCTACTGGCCGAGAAATTGGGGCAACGCATTCTGGCGGGAGAATATGCCGCTGGTGAGATTCTGCCCGGTGAAATTGAGCTAGGAGAGCTGTTTGGCGTAAGTCGTACCGCCGTCAGGGAAGCCGTGAAAATTTTGGCGGCAAAAGGAATGTTGTTACCACGGCCGCGTATCGGTACGCGAGTCTTACCACACCCGCAGTGGAATTTTTTGGACCAAGAGCTGTTGGGCTGGTGGGTTACCCGCGAAAATTTCGACGCCGTGATGAAACACTTCCTGATTATGCGAACCAGTCTGGAACCGCAGGCCTGCGCGTTGGCGGCAATTAACGCTACCGATGAGCAAAAGAAGGAACTGGTCAGGATAATGGAGGAGATGCTGTCATTGCGCCAGGATTATGATCGGGAGCGTTGGATAAGCGTCGACGCGCAGTTTCACCGGCACATCTACGAGATAAGCGGCAATCCTTTCTTGTCGTCCTTTGCCAATCTGTTCAGCTCTATTTATCAGAACTACTTTCGAGCCATCGTCAGTGACGAGCGGATAGAACCCGATCCCCACCAGGCGATAGTAAACGCAATAGTGGCCTCTGACTCGGGGGAAGCTATCGCAGCCTGCCAGCGGCTGCTGGCCGGAAACGACTAAACGGGTTAACCCGGCTCAGGAAGGCCACAGTCAAATTTCCACCTGGGTTCCCAGTTCGATGACCCGATTAGGCGGTATAAGGTACTGGTCGGGTGCTCGTAAGGCGTTTCGGCTCAGGGCGATAAACAATTTGCCACGGATAAGCAGATACCAAGGACGTTTTCCCAGGATCAGCGATTCGTGAGACATAAAGAAGGACGTTTCCATCATCCGGCATGACAGCCCCTCCAGCCCACAGCGATGGAAGATCTCTTCCATATCGGGCGTCTCTTTGAAACCATAGCTGGCCACAACGCGCCAGAACGTGGGCGAGAGCTGCTCTATGGTAACCCGTCGCACATTATGCACGAAGGGTGCATCCTCGGTTCTCAGCGTCAGTAACACCACCCTTTCGTGCAGCACCTTATTATGTTTAAGGTTATGCAGTAGCGCAAAGGGAATCACGTTTATGGCACGAGACATAAATACCGCGGTGCCCGATACCCTGACCGGTGGGGATTTCTCCAAAGACGCGATCAGCGCCTCCAGAGAATTGCCATGTTCATGCATCCGCCGCAGTAGCCGGAAACGTTCGCTCTTCCAGGTGGTCATGACGATAAACATAATGAAACCCAGCAGTAGCGGCAACCAGCCCCCGGAGAAAATTTTCAGGGCATTGGCGGCAAACATGGGAATATCCATGGCCAGCAAAAGCACCAGTAACAGCCACACCAGATAACGGTTCCATTGCCAGTTTTTTATCGCCACCGTACAGCAGAGAATACTGGTGATCACCATGGTGCCGGTGACGGCAATACCATAAGCCGCAGCCAGGTTGCTGGAACGCTCGAAGCTGATAATGACCAGCACCACGGCGATATAAAGCAACCAGTTAATAAAGGGGACATAGATCTGTCCAGATTCCATCTCGGAAGTATGGACAATGCGCATTGGGGGCAGGTAGCCCAAGCGAACCGCCTGGCGAGTTAGGGAAAAGACGCCGGAAATCACCGCCTGGGAAGCTATGACCGTCGCAAGCGTCGCCAAGATCAGCAGCGGAATCAACGCCCAATCCGGCGCCAGTAAAAAGAAGGGATTTTTTATCGCCGCCGGATATTTTAATAATAGCGCGCCCTGACCAAAGTAATTCAACATCAGCGAAGGCAAAACCGCGCCGAACCAAGCGATGCGGATCGGTAATTTACCGAAATGCCCCATATCGGCGTACAGGGCCTCGACGCCGGTAATAGACAGCACCACCGCGCCGAGGGCAAAAAACGAGATCATCTTATATTGTACAAAAAAGTTGACCGCATATTTGGGATTTAACGCATAAAGAACTTCCGGGTTGTCGATAATGCCGCGTACGCCCAAAACGGCCAAAGTGAGGAACCACACCACCATGACCGGGGCGAAGAGCTTACCGATACCGCCGGTACCTTTTTTCTGAATAACAAAAAGTAGCGTCAGGACGATGACGGATAAGGGCACAATATAGTTATCGAGCGATGGCGCGGCGATTTGCAGCCCTTCTATCGCCGAGAGAACTGAGATGGCGGGGGTAATCACTACCTCACCATAAAAAAAACTGCCGCCAACCAGCCCCATGATCACCAGTACCGACGTCATCCGGGCGGAGGTATTTCTGCCGGCCAATGACATCAGGGTTAATATTCCGCCTTCGCCGGAGTTATCCGCGCGCATGACAAACGCAAGGTATTTTAGGGAAACAATGAGGATCAGCAGCCAGAAAATCAATGACAAAAAGCCGAGCACAGCCCCACGTTCAACGCCAAAGCCGTAGTGTCCCGCCAGGCATTCCCTTAAGGTATAAAGAGGGCTGGTGCCGATGTCACCATAAACCACGCCAATTGCGGCTAACGTTACCGCTGATAATGATTGTTTGTTCTCTATGCTCATAACCTCTTCGCGCTATAAGATATCCATAAGCCTTTTGTGGGCGGGTTCCGTAGCTCATCAAAAAGCGCACAGTATGCATGAAACTTGTAGAATACCTAACCTAATATCTACTTAGATCGCAGGCAAATGGGTAAAACACGACAAAATTCGGCCAAGGCCCCTGAACTCATAGCCCTATCATTATAAAAAGCGGTGGTTTATTGTTTCATTATCATTATTGATTGGGGTATCGCATTTATTATGGCTCATTCATCCCCACTGGTTGAGAGAATTTATCGTCTTAGCAGCGCGCTGGAAAGCGGCCTTTATGAGCGGCAGCATACCGTGCGGCTATGCCTGTTGGCGGCGCTGTGCGGTGAAAGCGTATTTTTACTCGGGCCACCGGGGATCGCCAAAAGTCTTATTGCGCGGCGTTTGAAATTAGCATTCAGCCACGCCAGAGCCTTTGATTATCTGATGACACGGTTCTCAACTCCGGAAGAAGTGTTCGGCCCGCTCTCCATTCAGGCTCTAAAGGAAGATGGCCGTTACCAACGGCTAACCAAGGGATACCTGCCTGAAGCGGAAATTGTCTTTCTCGATGAAATATGGAAAGCCGGCCCGGCGATTTTAAATACCTTGCTGACGGCGATTAATGAACGGCGCTTTCGCAATGGTGATACGGAACAAAAGCTGCCGCTACGCCTATTGATCACCGCGTCTAATGAACTGCCCGAAGCCGACAGTGGTCTGGAAGCGCTATATGACCGGATGTTAATCCGCCTTTGGCTGCACAAAGTAAAGGATAAGGCCAATTTTCAGGCCCTTCTGACCCATAACAACGAAAGCAACGCTCAGTCGTTTGCAGAATCTTTGCGAATTACCGATGACGAATATCAGGCCTGGCAAGGAAAAATCGACCGTATAACCTTACCCCAGGAGTGTTTTGAATTGATTTACCAGCTTCGCCAGAGGTTGGACGCGCTTGCGGAGGCGCCTTATGTGTCCGACAGGCGTTGGAAAAAAGCGCTGCGCCTGTTGCAGGCAAGCGCGTTTTTCAGCGATCGGCAGGCCATCGCGCCGGTGGACGTTATCTTGTTGAAAGATTGCTTATGGCACGATCCGGACAGCATGGCGCTGGTGGATAACCAAGTGGAACTGTTGATGGTGGAGCAGGCTTATCAGCAGCATGCCATGCTGCTAAAGCTGCAGGAGATTCAGCGGGAGAAGATTGAGCGTCGCCGGGAGCGTCATTTGCTGCACGCCTTAACCTTGGACGCTAAAAAAGGACTATTGCCCCGCAAGATTATTTACTCACTTCCGGCGGAGATAACCGACTCAAATTTGCAACTTATTCTACAAGCGCCGTTGGTACTTAATAATCTTACGGTGACCCACCTTGGTATCGAACGGCAATTGTTCCAGCACTGGCTACTAAAAGGGGGAGAGTTGAAAGCCCGGCTAAACAATATTGGCTTTGCCCAACCGCTAGAGGCGCGGATAACCGCACAAGGTCAAGTGGAAGTTCTGGATATCAGTCGTCGGGCGTCGTTACTGGCGCTGGAGGGTGAACTGACGCCGCAGGAACTCCCACAGGCCCAGCAGGAATCCTTGTCTATAGTCGAACGCCTGTTCCACCAACAACGCAACAGGTTCAGCGAGCAGCAGTCATGCCTATTCATCCCTAAGGAGTGGATAGCCAAGATCGAAGCCAGTTTGTTGGATGTTTCTCAACAAATCCAGCAAGCTAAACAGGGCTAACCATTATGCTGGCCTTAACTACCCTTGATCTCTTTTTATCCATAAATCAGAACGAGCTGTTGGATGAATTTATCCTTACGCTGCTTGCCACACCGCAGTTGGCGTTTTTTTTGGAAAAATACCCGGCGTTTAAACAAATCCTGCTCAAACGCATGCCGCTGGTTAAGCAGCGTCTGGAACACGTCCTGCAAGAGACCCATGTATCTCCAGAGCTCGCGAAAGAGTTCCATCTGTTTCAGGAATGCCAACTTTGGACCACAGCACAATTCAGGGCCGGGCTCACCCCCACGGTGGAGCACCTGGGTAAACTCGCCGCGGATTTTTATCCCGAAGCCCGATTATTGGCTGAGGCCGTCACCTTTGACGGCGCCAAACCGGATGAAAGTTTTCAACTGCTCTTTCTGCAACGGTGGCGCATCAGTTTAACCATGCGGGCGGTGATGCTCCATCGCCATATATTTGACAAAGAGCGAGAGACCCTGCTTGACGAACTGCAGCGACAAATGGCTATTAGCGGCGCGCTGAGTCCGCTGGTGGTTGAAAACGAAACCTCAGCCGGCAGACTATGGGATATGGCGGCGGGAGAGCGGCGGCAGCTGGATTACCAACAACTGGTACATTACAGCGCGTTTTTACAAACACAGCCGGAACTGCGCACTCTAGCGGACCAATTAGGCCGCAGCCGGGAAGCCCATGCAGTGGCGGCTCCTGACGCTACCCAGCAGTGGGTACGTCTACGAATCCGCGAACCGGCGATACAGCCTGAGGAAGTCAGCGGTATCCACCAAAGCGACGATCTGTTGCGCCTACTTCCCGCGGAGTTGGCTACTCTGGGTATTGACGATTTGGAGTATGAATTTTACCGCCGTCTATTGGAAAAACGGCTACTGACTTACCGCTTACAAGGGGAGGGCTGGCGGGAAAGGGAAATGCATGTGTCGGCGCGTAGCGAGCGCCTTGACTCGCAACCGCGCGGACCCTTTATTGTTTGCGTCGATACATCAGGTTCAATGGGAGGGTTTAACGAGCAGTGCGCAAAGGCTTTTTGCCTGGCGCTGATGCGCATCGCGCTAGCGGATAATCGCCGCTGCTTTATTACCCTGTTTTCTACCGGAATGGTCAGTTATGAACTCAGTGCAAACACGGGGTTAGAACAGGCGACGCGTTTCCTTGGCCAGCGTTTTAGCGGCGGTACCGATCTCGCCGCGTGTATCTCCGCCCTGGCAGATAGGCTCGATACACCGGAATGGCGGGACGCGGATGCGGTGGTCATTTCGGATTTTATCGCCCAACGGTTATCAGAGGAACTCATCACCCGCATAAAACAAAAGCAACGAAAACAGCAGCAGCGTTTTCATGCGGTTGCACTATCGACCTTGGGGAAGCCTGGTATTCTGAAAATATTTGACCATATTTGGTATTTTGATACCGGTCTTAAAAATCGAATTTTGCGTCGCTGGCATCGGTAAGTGATTCGGGTGAGCGAACGCAGCCAACGCATCCGCGACTTGAAAGATGACGGGTATCCCCTAAAGCTTTCGAGT
>JAATGH010000126.1 GCA_015654745.1 Enterobacterales bacterium | reverse complement strand
GGTCATGTATATTGGCTGAATTTGCCGTAATGCGAGGGTATACTCGAAGGCTTTGAAGCGTGGCCACAACTAACGGGAGCTTTTACACCCCATGCAAGAAATTACGCAGTTCGTCAGCGATCACCCCATGATATGTTTGGCCTGGGTCGCATTATTGATCGCAGTCATCGTAACAACGTTCAAAAGCCGCTTTTCCAAGGTTAATGAAATTTCCCGCGGTGAAGCTATCCGTTTGATCAACAAGGAAGACGCGGTGATAGTTGATTTGCGCAATCGGGATGATTACCGTAAGGGGCATATTGCCAACGCACTTAACCTAACGTCGTCGGAAATCAAAAGCGGCAGTTTAGGCGAATTGGACAAAGCCAAGGCCAAACCGGTGATAGTCGTTTGTGCCAATGGCGCTACGTCGCGCGAGCCCGCTGAAAAGTTGAATAAAGCCGGCTTTGATCGCGTTTATGTCCTAAAAGAAGGTATCTCCGGCTGGAGCGGGGAAAATTTACCTCTCGTCAGGGGTAAATAACAGATCATTTGAATAGGGGGAACCATGGCCAATATTGAAATTTACACCAAACAGACATGTCCATATTGCCATCGTGCCAAGGCATTGTTCACCCGTAAAAAAGCCGTATTCCAGGAAATATCCATCGATGGGGATACGGACAAACGGGAAGAAATGATAAAACGCAGTGGGCGAACCACGGTTCCCCAGATTTTCATCGACGGACAGCATGTGGGTGGCTGTGATGATTTACACGCGCTAGATGCGCGCGGTGGCCTGGACCCCCTGCTTAAATAGGCTGGGACAAGCCGTTGCGCCGGAGCGCATGCGCTAATTAATCAAAGGGTTTTTTTAATGTCTGAACAAAACAGTACCGAGATGGCGTTCCAAATCCAGCGAATCTATACCAAGGACGTCTCCTTTGAAGCACCGAACGCGCCGAAGGTTTTCCAACTGGAATGGCAACCTGAAATTAAATTGGATTTGGACACCGCGTCCAGCCAACTGGCGGAAGACATTTATGAGGTGGTGCTGCGTGTGACCGTCACCGCCTTATTGGGTGAAGAAACCGCTTTCTTATGCGAGGTGCAGCAGGCGGGTATTTTCACCATATCCGGTATCGATGGTACCCAGATGGCGCACTGCCTGGGTGCATATTGCCCGAATATTCTGTTTCCCTATGCCCGCGAATGCATTACCAGCCAGGTTTCACGTGGTACGTTCCCGCAGCTGAATCTGGCTCCGGTCAACTTTGACGCCCTGTTTATGAACTATCTGCAGCAGCAGTCAGACGCCGAAGGAAGCCAACCGGTCCAGGAAGCCTGATCATGCAATCTCGTGCTTCCAACGCCAACACTCCCTTGAACCGGGCGTCCATGGTGGTCATCGGCGCCGGCTCCTATGGTACGGCGTTGGCCATTACCCTGGCACGCAATGGCCACGAGGTGGTGTTGTGGGGGCATGATCCCGAGCATGTTCACGCTTTGCAGAAGGCAAGGTGCAACCAGGCGTTTCTGCCTGATGTACCTTTCCCGCCATCGCTGCGCCTGGAGACGGATTTGCCGCGGGCGCTGGCCGCTGGCCGGAATGTGCTGATCGTGGTGCCAAGCCATGTTTTTGGCAGCGTACTTTCCCAATTGAAACCCAGCCTGCGGGCTGACGCCCGGATAGTGTGGGCGACCAAGGGATTGGAGGCGGAGACCGGCCGGCTGTTAGGGGATGTGGCGCGTGAAGTGCTGGGTGCGGATATTCCTCTGGCGGTGATTTCCGGGCCGACGTTCGCTCGCGAACTGGCCGCCGGTTTGCCCACCGCCATCGCGTTGGCCTCAACCGATGCCGGCTTTTCCGCCGATCTGCAAAATCTGCTGCATTGCGGCAAAAGTTTCCGGGTATACAGCAATCCTGATTTTATCGGCGTCCAGCTCGGTGGCGCCGTGAAAAATGTGATCGCTATTGGCGCCGGAATGTCGGACGGGATGGGATTTGGCGCGAACGCCCGTACCGCGCTGATTACCCGCGGCCTGGCGGAGATGTCCCGTTTAGGCGCCGCCCTGGGCGCTGACGCGAGTACCTTTATGGGCATGGCGGGATTGGGCGACCTGGTATTAACCTGCACTGATAATCAATCTCGTAACCGGCGTTTCGGTATGCTGCTGGGGCAGGGTACTGACGTAACATCCGCGCAGGCTACGATTGGTCAAGTGGTGGAAGGTTACCGTAATACCAAAGAGGTACTGGCGTTGGCAGGGCGTTTTGGCGTCGAAATGCCGATCACTGAGCAAATATATCAGGTACTTTATCAACATAAAGATGCGGGTGAAGCGGCCTTAAGTTTGCTTGGCCGAGCGCAAAAAGACGAAAAGACCGGCATTTGACCCCACGTGGTGATAAGTAATCAATCCTTGGAAGGTAGCGAGTATGTCGACAGAAGAATTGGAATTGGTGTGGAATAACATTAAAGCTGAGGCAAGATTGCTGGCGGACTGTGAACCCATGCTGGCCAGTTTTTTCCATGCAACGCTGCTTAAACATGAAAATCTGGGCAGTGCGTTGAGCTATATGTTGGCCAACAAGCTTGCGAATCCCATCATGCCCGCCATTGCCATTCGTGAAATTGTCGAAGAAGCATACAGCGCGGATTTACAGATGATTATCTCCGCCGCCAGGGATATTCACGCCGTGCGCCTGCGCGATCCGGCGGTGGATAAGTACTCGACGCCGCTGCTGTATCTAAAGGGCTTCCATGCGTTGCAGGCCTATCGTATTGGTCATTGGCTGTGGGGCCAGGATCGTAAGGCGATGGCCATTTATTTTCAGAACCAGATTTCGGTATCGTTTGGTGTTGATATCCACCCGGCGGCTAACATCGGCTGCGGTATTATGCTCGATCATGCCACGGGTATCGTGATCGGCGAAACGGCCGTTGTGGAAAACGACGTGTCTATTCTCCAGTCGGTAACGCTGGGCGGTACGGGTAAAACCAGTGGCGATCGCCATCCGAAAATACGCGAGGGTGTGATGATCGGCGCCGGCGCAACCATTTTAGGTAATATCGAAGTGGGGCGCGGGGCTAAAATCGGGGCGGGTTCCGTAGTACTGCAATCGGTACCGGCTCATACTACCGCCGCCGGCGTGCCGGCCAGAATTGTCGGCAGGCCGAACAGTGACAAACCCTCAATGGATATGGACCAGTTCTTTGGCGGCCATGGTTTCGAATATGGCGACGGCATTTAAGTCCTGATCCTTAAGCGCAATTGAGAAATACCCTCAAGCCTAGGCCCGCGCGCCGACATAATTGAGCTGTCGCCAAACTTCATACACCACCACCGACACGGCATTGGAAAGATTCATGCTGCGACTGCCGGTTTGCATGGGTATGCGAATCTTTTGGTCTGGCGCCAGAGGATCCAATATAGCCGGAGGCAGGCCGCGCGTTTCCGGGCCGAACAGCAAATAATCTTCCTGTTGATAAGCCACCTCGCTATGGGCCGGCGTGCCCTTGGTGGTCAACGCAAATATTCTACCTGGGGCTTCTTGGGCCAGGAATGCTGCATAATCATGGTGGTGTTTGATATCGGCGAACTCATGATAGTCCAGACCGGCGCGGCGTAAGCGCTTGTCATCCCAGGTGAAGCCCAGTGGTTCGATAAGATGTAATTGGAAACCGGTGTTCGCACACAGGCGAATAATATTGCCCGTATTCGGCGGAATTTCCGGTTCGAATAAAACGATATGTAACATGTTGCCCCCTTGACGAGGGCGAAGGATACCAAAAAAGCCGCCGCCGCGCCGCAACTGCGCACAATTGGTCAGGTTATCTTTTCGGCTGGGCATCGCCTGTTTTGCGATGCTGCAGAGGTAGCCATATCACCAGGCGCAGACCACCCAGCGGGCTGTCTTCCGCCTTGACCCAGCCCTGATGCTGTTCAACCGCCTTTTCCACAATAGCCAGTCCTAGCCCCGAGCCACCTGACGCACGATCGCGCGCCTCGTCAGTTCGATAGAATGGGCGGAAAATTTGTTCCCGGTCTTCAACGCTGACGCCCGGCCCATCGTCGTCGACGGTGATGGTAATGCCCTGCTGATCCGCGGTGAAGGCCACGGCGATCTGTTGGTGAGAGTAGCGCAGGGCATTGCGCACCACATTCTCCAGCGCGCTGTCCAGCGCGGCCGGATTACCCACGATGACCCAGCCTCCGGGTGGCGTGGTAATGCGCAAGGTCTTACCCATCTGTTCTGCTTCGAACTTGGCATCATCCAGCACATCGGACCAGAGATCGTTGGCCTTGATGATTTCACGGGTCAGCTCGTTCTTATGCTGATTACGCGAGAGCACCAGTAAATCGTTAATCATGGCGTCCAGCCGCTGTGCTTCGGTCTCTATTCGCGCCAGCTCGTTCCCTTCCCCCTGCTTACGGCGCATAAGCGCGGTGGCCAATTGCAAGCGCGTTAAGGGGGTGCGCAGCTCATGGGATATATCAGAAAGCAGGCGTTGCTGGGCATTGACCATTCTTTCCAACGCGCTGACCATCTGGTTAAAGCTCACACCGGTGGCTAAAAATTCTTGGGGACCGGCTTCCAGTTCGGGATGTTGACGCAGGTTGCCTCGAGCCACCTCATCCGCGGCATGTTTAAGTTTGCGCGCCGGTTTCGCCAGGCTCCAGGCTAACCAAAGGAGTAAAGGAATGCTGATTAACATGGTGACAATCAACAGCAGTAGCGGCCGGTCAAACATCAGATTGATAAAGTCTGATTGGGAATTTCCCGCGGGCCGGATTTGATATAGCTGATAATTATCATCCCCATCCCGCACCGGGAACGGGCCGACTAATTCAACGCGGCCATATTTTTTCTTTTGCGGGTGATCGGAATTATCGGACTGGCCAATAAAGTTGCGAATAACCTGCATTTCATTACGCTGGGCGCCGATCACTCGACCCTCGCTGGTGACCAGAATGAGCCTCTGGCCGGGTGGCGCCCATTTATCAATAGAGCGAAACAACCGCCGCCACCACATCAAATCGTTGGCCGGATCGCCGGCTAGCTCGGCTTCGACATGTTGTTGCAGCATGATGCCCTGACGTTGTTCACTGTCCAGCAGCGGCGTAAGCTGGCGTGAATCCAGTTTGGGCACCATCAGCACCAGCATTAACACCAATGCCAGGGTCAGCCAGAAAATGGCAAAAATACGTGCGGTCAAGCTGTTGATCATCCCGCGGATACCATTAAATATCCCCTACCTCTAAGCGTCTTGAACCAGGGATGCCCATCCTTTCGCTCCGGCAGCTTGCGCCGCAGGTTGGAGATGTGCATATCTATCGCCCGGTCAAATGGGGTTAGGCGTTTTCCCAACACTTCCTGGCTAAGGTGTTCGCGGGAAACCACCTGGCCAAGATGTTGAGCCAGTAAATAGAGCAAGGTGAACTCGGTACCGGTTAGCTCCAGCGGCACACCATCGAAAGTGGCCTCTTGGCGCCCCGGATTCAGACGCAAAAAGTCGACTTCCAGGGAGGGGGTGCCCGAATCGCCGTTTTGCTGCTGCTCGGTCCAATGGGAGCGGCGCAAAATAGCCCGGATTCTGGCCACCAGCTCACGATCGTTAAACGGCTTGGGCAGATAGTCATCCGCGCCCAGTTCCAGCCCCAGCACCCTATCCAGCTCGCTTCCGCGGGCCGTCAGCATAATGACCGGCGTCTGATGTTGCTGACGCAACTCCTTTAGCGTATCGATACCATTCTTCCTGGGCATCATGACATCAAGCAATAATAAATCCACCGAGCTGTCGAGGATGTTCAGCGCCTGTTCGCCGTCATAAGCCACCAGGACTTCAAATCCTTCCATCTCGAGCAATTCTTTTAACAATGCGGTTAATTCACGGTCGTCATCAACTAAAAGGAGTTTATTCATTTTTATTCACCTCATGACGCAAAATACGTCATCAATCGCTACCAATCCATGACTTTACGTAGCTTTACATCCCCTGACGCATGTTTGCAGCGGCGCCGGTAGAATGACTTCATCGTTAAGCAGCAAAGAGATAAGCCAAGGGGTTAGGGATGCACAAACTTAACGTTTTAGTCATCGCCGCCGCATTGGCATCCGGTGCAGTTTCCGGTACAGCTGCCGCAGGCGGTCAGACGACAACGGAAGGTTGGCATCATGATGATATCGCAAACGATCTCAGCGATACGCATTACAGTATGTTTGATGGCGTTCGGCTCACCGAGCAACAGCGACAGCAAATGCGAGATTTGATGAGTCAGGCGCGCCTGGGAACACCCCATATTAATGTTAGCGAAATGGAACGACTGCATACACTGATAACAGCCGAAAAATTTGATGAGCCGGCTGTTCGGGCGCAAATGGAATTAATCGCGCAACAAGACCTGGTTCGGCAGGTGCAAATGGCCAAAATACGCAACCAAATGTACAACCTGCTGACGCCGGAGCAAAGACAAATTTTAGATGAAAAACATGAGCAGCGCGTTGCCGAGATTAAGCTGCGAATGTCGAATTGAACCCAGTATCACCCAGAAGCCAGCAGTAAGCAGTACGAATTAAGCAGTAAGTAACAAATATCAGTACACCCTTTTTCCTTGCCATAGACACCATCCCTGTCTTCCCCCACCGAAAGGTGGGGTTTTTTTT
>JAATGH010000017.1 GCA_015654745.1 Enterobacterales bacterium | reverse complement strand
GGTAACGGTCATGTTGTAAGGAGGAAGTAATTTAGCCAAAACAGCAGCTTTACGTTCCGGTGAATAACGTTTCATATCAGGCTCCGTTGCCCCCATTGGGATTTTCAGTATGGGGTGTCAACTACCCTGCCAGAAGGGGATAGCCGCTCCCTGTGGTATGGCGCGGCACAGCCATGGTGTTAAATCCCATCGGCTAATGCAGCTTTTATTTTATGGTCCGTCAGCCAGATAAGGCCAAGGAAAGCTTCTGCGTCTGTAACATTATACAACAACGGATCTTGGCGGATGAAATCATGCGTTTTCACCTCAGCGTTTACGCCAGATGCGGCGCTTTTCCTGGCCGTATTTTTTCACCTTCTCCGGAGACTTTCATTCCGGTGTGTTATGGTCAACAATTCTGGGACGGTATATTTTGCGGGTTGAAGAAAAAAAGCCGGGAAAGTGCTTGTTTGTCGGCGGGGCGAAAAATAGGGGGCAATCCAACATGATACCGCTGGCGACCGGTTCTGGTAAATGTCGCTCACACTGAGCGTAGCGGGCAAACGGGTAAGGGGATCGTCCCTGATAACCGTAGGTTGTTCAGCGTCAATTCAATATCTCGCGTTTGACAGAAACGCGCTTCGTCACCGGCATGGTGCCATTTTCCTACGTCTATTTCTGGAGATAAATTATACAGTATGCGTCATGCTGGTATCAGTACGCTTTATGGAAGTATAGGGAATTGAACCAACGGAGCAAATAGGACTTATTTCCGTATTGCCTACCCACTCATATGCTTTACACGCAGAAAGGCGGGTTCACCGTCAGCTAACTAAATGGATCACCCATCATGATTTCACTTATCTTCGAGAGTTTTGTCGGATAAGCGCAGCCCACCGGCCATAAGAGCAAAGGCCTCGATAGCTTTCGGCAGTCTTTCCTGCGGGTTATCACTTGCCGCCACCCACAATGCCGCATTCAGCGCCGTGCCGCTGAGCAAACGCGCCGCCGCGTCCACATCCACTGGCTTAAGCACGCCATTATTCATCAGCTCCGCCACCGCAGAACGGGTTGCATCAAGGCAGGCATTCTGGCTTGGCCAATGCGACGGATCGCCCAAAAATGCCGGGCCGTCCAGCAACACGATACGCTGTACCTCAGGGTCAAGCGCCATCTTGATATAGGCCACGCCTTCGGCCAGCAATTGACCCCAGCCCGCCTCAGCTTCTTTGGCAACTTCTTTCGCGCGTTGCGCTATTTCGCCATCGACTTGAGCCACCACCGCAGCCAGCAAGCCGCGCTTATCACCAAAATTATGATAAAGCGCGCCACGGGTTAGGCCAATGCTGGCGGTCAGTTCGTCCATCGAAGCGGCGGAAAAACCCTTTTCGGCAAAGGCTTTACGCGCTGCGGCGATCAGCTTTTCACGATTCTCTTCCCTTGTTTCTGCACGACGTCTTGCTGCCATAATCTCCTCAGACCAATATACGCAGCGTATGTCATTTGACATACGCTGCGTATATAATTAAACTAACATACGCGATGTATCTTAAATCAATAACGCATTTCACGCACTCCAATAAAAGTGACCAACATAAAAGGCGACCTATGATCAAGCGCGAAACCATTTTCCCGGCCAGCCGCCATAGTTTGTACGAAGAGCATGGCTACTCTGCCGCAATCCGCTCCGGTGACCTGCTGTTTGTGTCCGGGCAAGTAGGCAGTCGCAACGACGGCTCACCGGAACCCGACTTTGCTGCACAGGTAAGACTCGCTTTTGCCAATTTGCGGGCAACGCTTGCCGCCGCGGGCTGCGGCCTTGATGACCTGGTTGATGTCACCACTTTCCACACCGATCCTGAAAACCAATTTGCAACGATTATGGAAATCAAAGGGGAATTTTTCCCTCATGCGCCTTACCCGAATTGGACCGCCGTGGGCGTGACTTGGTTGGCTGGTTTTGATTTTGAAATCAAGGTGATTGCACGCATTCCTTAGATGTCAACGCCAGTTCATCGACAGATAATATGTTGCGCCACCCATGCCGGATCCCCGTTGAGGCGGGAACACATCCCGGCTCGTCGGGATGGCGGCCAATGGGTTCTCTGTGGTGCACGGACTCAGCGGCATCGAGCACAATGCCTTCATGGCCGGCGTCCTGACGGGCATGGTATCGTAAGGTTAACGTCGATACTCATGGAGCAGTGAGGTGAAGAGATGAAAGCAGCAATCTACGATCAACCCGGCTCGCCGGAGGTATTTCGTTATGCGGATGTTCCCGATCCGGTCTGCCCGCCCGACGGCGTCGTCATCCGCGTCCGAGCCATCGCCATCGAAGGTGGCGACCTGATCAACCGGGCTTCCTCAGTTCCGCCCAGTCCATCCTTCGTGGTCGGTTACGCGGCCGCAGGCGAGGTCGTCGCGGTTGGCAGGCAGGTGCTGGACCGGCGGGTGGGTCAGAAGGTGACGAGCTTCGATGCCGCAGGATCCCACGCCGAGTTAAGGGCGGTCGTAGCCAGCCGGACATGGCCCGTGCCGAAAGGCCTCAACATGAGCGCGGCCTCGGCGCTGCCGATTGCATTCGGAACGGCCTATCACTGTCTCTTTGCGCGCGGTGGTTTGAAGCGCGGTGAAACCGTCCTGATACAGGCTGGTGCCGGTGGCGTCGGGGTTGCGGCCATCCAGCTCGCGCATCGGGCGGGGGCTATCGTTCTCGCGACGGTCACCGGGGCTGAGCGAGTCAGTCGTTTGCTCCCGTTGGGGCTTGATTATGCGATTGACCACCGCTCCGTGGATATTGTTGAAGAAATAGATCAAATCACACGGGGACGCGGCGTCGATCTCGTCATCGATCCGGTCGGGGCAACCCTGCAGGCTTCTCTTGCGGTGCTACGCCCGGAAGGACGATTGGTTTTTGTCGGCAATGCGGGTGGTTCGACGCTCGATATCGATCTCTGGCCGGCGCTACAAGCAAACCAATCGCTTTTTGGCGTTTTCATGGGAACGCAATTCGAAAAGCCGGAAGTGTATGGAACCATCTCCCGGTTGCTGGACCAGGCGGCGCTTGGGGACCTCGACGTGATAGTCGACCGAATCTTTCCGCTCGCCGACGTCGCGAAAGCCCACGCCTATGCCGAAGGTCATTCCCGTCTCGGACGGGTCGTCCTTATCCCGTAAGCGCTCGAAGAACCATCATTCCCGCAATGTCAACGGCATATGCGCATGGTGGTGCGGGCGCGGCAGTTACATAATGGCAAGACGAGCCGACTGACCGGCCTCGCCGCCATCCTAATCGCCGGTGAGTCCCGCACCGATACACTGACGCATATTCGCGGCAGTAAAATGAATAAGGCTGAGGGCGTACCGACGCCGGTCATTATCCCAAACGTGTTGATATGGCGCCCATAATTGAACATCAGCTGATTTTTGGCGCCGATATAAATTATTTATCAGAGGGACTGTCGCCTGCCCCTCTGATTTACTGTTTACCACACCTTACTCAGATCTCATTCTCCTCCGCCACCACCTTCTTTTTAGCAGCGAAATTATAAATCACCATCAGCACAAACACGCCGGATATCGCCATGGTGATGGTGCCTTTATCCAGGAAACGCGCCATATTGCCCAGGATGATCCCCACCACGCCAAAATCGGTATCAGAGAAGGTGGTGTTGGCCAGGCCCATGGCGCCGAGTACCGGCAGCAGCGCAACGGGCAGGAAAGTAATCAATATCCCGTGGGCAAAAGCCCCCACCATGGCGCCGCGCCTGCCGCCGGTGGCATTGCCGAATACGCCGGCGGTGGCACCGCAGAAAAAATGCGGTACTACGCCCGGCAGGATTAAGACCCAGTGTAATTGCCCGAGGAAGAAAAGCCCGACCAGACCGCCGATAAAGCTGAAAATAAAGCCCAACAGCACGGCGTTAGGCGCATAGGGATAAACAATCGGGCAGTCCAGCGCCGGACGGGCGTTAGGCACCAGCTTTTCCGAAAAGCCGGTAAAGGCGGGAACAATTTCCGCTAAAATCAGGCGTACGCCTTGCAGGATAATGAATACGCCGGCGGCAAAGGTGATGGCCTGGACGAATGAGTAAACCAGGTAATTTTGTCCATGGCTGAACTGGCCTTCCACATACGCTTTACCGGCCGAAATCGACAAAACCAGGTAAATGACCATCATGGTGATGGAAATAGAAATGGTGCTGTCGCGCAAAAAACTAAGGTTTTTCGGCATGTTCATCTCTTCGGTGGATTTCGACCCCTTGCCCACCAGCGAGCC
>JAATGH010000067.1 GCA_015654745.1 Enterobacterales bacterium | reverse complement strand
GTGCCGGCGCCTTTCAGCACCACCACGCCGCCGTAGCGCTTTATGATATTCTTGGCGGAAAGTGAGCGATCACTTTCAATCATGCCGGTCTTGGTATTCAACAAGCGGGCGGCTTCCCCCGGATGGGGAGTGATAATACGATTGTGACGTTTCTGAGGATTGATTGCCAGCAGGTTCAACGCATCGGCATCCCATAGCATGGGTTTAGTGCAATTTTCAGTGATGCGCAGCGCATTTTTACCCCAATCGGTTTGCCCCAGCCCCGGGCCGATCACCACCACGTCGGCCCAATCCAAACCCTGGCGCAGGGAATCATCATTGAGAGATTCAACCATCAACTCTGGTCGGGCGGTAAGCAGGGCGCCGATATTCTCTTCACGCGTCAGTACCCGCACCAGCCCCGCGCCGGTGCGCAACGCCGCCTCGCCGGTCATGCGGATCGCGCCGGACAGGCCATGGTCTCCGCCGATGATTAATAGCCGACCATTGTCTCCTTTGTGGGAACAGGGATCGCGCGGCGGGAGCCAGCGCGTCAGATCGTCGGCGGTAAGACGCTGCATCAATGGCGCCTGGGGTTGCAACCACTCACTCAGGCCCAGATCGTTATAATGCAGTTGACCAGTAACGCGTCGAGCCTTGCCGGTCAATAAGCCCGGCTTCAACGCAATGAAGGTTATCGTATGCGCCGCGCGGATCGCGCTACCGGCCACCGCACCGGTCTCGGCGTTCAAGCCAGAGGGAATATCCAGCGCCACTATGGGCGCGGCATGGGCATTAGCCGCGTCGATCAGCACCGCGCTGGGCAAGCGTGGCGCATCCTTCAAGCCGGTACCCAGCAGGCCGTCAATAATGACGTCAATATCCTGCGGCCAGGGCGCGCTCGCATGCCCGATCGTCCCCCCCGCGTCCAGCCAGGCCTGACGCGCCCGGCCAGCCGGCTCAGGCAACGGACTACGCCCCGGGCTCTCGATTAGCGTCACCGTTTTGCCCGCTGCCGCGGCCAGTCTGGCCACAACATAGGCGTCGCCGCCATTATTGCCCTGGCCGGCCAGGATCAGGTAGTGGCGGGCGAACGGATAGGTCCAGCTCACAACGTCAAACGCGCCGGCGCCGGCACGCTCCATCAGTTGATACATCGACAGCCCCGCCAGTCCCGCGGCCTGGCTCTCCCAACCCCGTAGCCACTCCGCGCCATAGATGGAATGTGGTAAGCTTATCGAGTATGTTCCTTTTTTACGGTCAGCCATGTCATACCCTTTTAATCTCATAGAATTAGCCCGCTTGATTAAGCAATGGGGGCGCGAGCTGGGTTTTCAACAAGTCGGTATTTGCGATACCGATCTTTCCGCTCACGAACCCGCCTTGCAAGCTTGGCTGGACCAGCAATATCACGGCGACATGGACTGGATGTCCCGTCACGGTATGCTGCGCGCGCGCCCCCAGGAGCTGTTGCCGGGAACCTTGCGGGTCATCAGCGCCAGAATGAATTATCTACCCGCCAACGCCGCCTTCGCCAGTACCTTAAAAAATCCCCGTCTGGGTTATCTTAGCCGTTATGCGCTGGGACGCGACTATCACAAAGTGTTGCGTCAGCGCCTCAAACAATTGGGCAACAAGATTCAGGATTGGTGCCAGGAAGCCAACTTTCGGCCATTTGTGGATTCCGCACCGATATTGGAACGCCAGTTGGCCGCGAAAGCCGGGCTTGGCTGGGTCGGTAAACACTCACTTATTCTTAATCGCGAAGCCGGTTCCTGGTTCTTTCTTGGAGAATTGTTGATTAATTTACCGTTGCCGGTAGACGCCGCGCAGCCGGAGGAATGTGGCCGCTGCGTTGCCTGTATGACGACCTGCCCCACCGGCGCTATCGTTGCGCCTTATACCGTGGATGCACGCCGCTGTATTTCTTACCTTACCATCGAATTGGCGGGCGAAATTCCAGAGGCGTTGCGCCCGCTGATGGGTAATCGTATTTATGGGTGCGATGATTGTCAGTTGATTTGCCCATGGAACCGCTTTTCGCAGTTAACGGGAGAAGATGACTTTAGCCCCCGCGCCGAGCTGCACGCACCGCAGTTGATCGAGCTATTTAGCTGGAGCGAAGCGAAATTCCTACGCGCGACCGAAGGATCGGCAATCCGGCGTATTGGGCATTTCCGCTGGTTGCGCAATATCGCGGTAGCGCTGGGAAACGCCCCCTACGCGGATGACATCGTGTTAAGCCTGCAATCACGCCGGGGTGAAAGTCCGCTGCTGGATATCCATATTGAATGGGCGTTGGCGCAACAACAACATCGCCGACAGGCCTTGGCAATCAATGTGCAATCGGCGCAGCAGCTACGGCTGATTAGATCTATTGAGAAGGGATTGTTACGCGACGCGTAGCATAGATACGTAAAAAAAGTATTACAATCGAGAACTTTCCGTCTGTGGATAAAAATAAAAATCCTTTGACAATCAACTGCCACAAAAAAGACAAGAGGAAAACCCGACGTTTTTTAATTAAATATTATCTAATGTTATCAGTAAGTTATCGTCCAACTTTGATTTAAACAATGATTATGGAAAATTAATAATAACTTTGATAACTGTGGATAACTCTGTTTAAAACATTTTTGGCGACTTGGGCGGGCTGAGCTTCCGACTGCAGGCTACAACGCATTAATGATACAAAGAAACAACTGAAATTGGAGCGGGAAACGAGGCTCGAACTCGCGACCCCAACCTTGGCAAGGTTGTGCTCTACCACTGAGCTATTCCCGCTTAAAAAATGGTGATCTCGCGCGTTGCAGACAACAACGGCCGGCTGTCCGGTCTGGAGCTTGAATCAATAGCCCAAGTGCGGCTTAGCCAGGCCATCTGGTCAGCAGTCTATACGTTGACCGTCACAAAACGCTAATCGGCAGAGTATCAATCACAGATAAAAAAACATTATAACTTGTTGATTTATCTATAATTTTTATGTCTTCTTCCGATGAGAGGACGCAATTATGGCTTTATTTTCCGGGCCTGTCAAGTGAACATGCAGGTCAAAATCGCCATCGGCAAGAATCGTTTATGGTTAGCCGGGAAACGGCGATAGGCCGAGCTGCGGCCGCCCGGGCCGGCCAATTCATCGGTGACGATGACCGGCGGCGGCGCGTTTAATCATCCAGCACAATATTGCTGTCGACGTCGACCGTCCTGATGGGTATCGCTATCAGCGTTCAACCTGGCGCAAACGGTGGTCGATGCGGTCTGCCAATAAGCCGCGTCGGTGAGCTCGCCAAGGGTGCCACTAGCGGCGATTGACGCGCTATTTCCCGGGTTGCCGTTTACTGCCTATCAGCCTGGCGCGGCGAATAGGGTGGTAGCCAATCCTAATAAAACGCTAGTAAGCCCTAATAATAACAGGATGAGAAAAGTCAGCCAGGATCTCGCTGGCCGTTTTTCAGGCGCGGCATAGGTCAACCGGCATTTACAGCAGGCCGGCGGAGAATGCGATGGTTTATTCGGATAAGGATTCATAAACGATGCTCCTAAAGATCAGTACCGATACGCCGGACCCGCCGTCATGGAAGCAGTTCGGTAATGTCGCAAAATAAAAAGCACAGCCGAGGCCGTCAATAAGAAATAAGACTCATGTCTATAACGGAGTAGAAAATCAATTAGGGTAGCCACCTGAACATTATCATATAAAAATAATGACTCTAGTATTTTTGCAATCAAAAAAATTGATATGCTAATTATTAGCATTAACAGAACAGCAATGGAGTAAAAATATTTATTGATTAGAGATAAAATTATTAATAACATTGAATTGATTATTAGGATTCTATTTCAGGCAGTACGCCATCTTAAACTATTTTTATATCCGGCCTTACATATCATTATTAAATAACTCACCAGACAGTTGTATATTCCAACAAATAAATATAAAATAAATTTAACTTCCATATTTACGTTTAATTGTAGTTTTTTTAACTACAATCAGATAAACCCGTAATAAAGCGCGGCCCGGTTCCCCCCGGATTGCACGTTCATAAGGAGTGCCATGAGCGATTCTTCCTACCAGAATGAACGCCCCAAGGCGCGCGTCAATATCCGGCTTGATCTGCATACGGGTGGAGCGCGGAAAAAAGTGGAGCTTCCGCCGAGTTTGCTGGTCACCGGCGACTCGGCGCTGATACAAATGGAAACCAAGCGGCATCTATCACAGCTTCTGAATCGCTATGCGCTAACCCGGCATCGATAATATCCAGACCGCCTGTCGCGGCATCAGACATCGGCAAAATCAATAATAGTAACCTGCCGAAATTGTTACACAGTTTTACTGAAATTTTGCGAATAGGCTTTATGCTGTGTGTCTCGCTGGACGACTGCGACCAGCGCACCATCGTATGAATTTAAACAGAGAAGACGCTATGAAACACTGCACCGCATTAGTGATATTGCTCACGGCAATCTGTACTGCGCCGATCGCCCAGGCAGCCGGCTGTATCAAAGGGGCCATCGTCGGCGGTATTGCCGGCCACGCGGCCAAACATACCGCGGCGGGAATGGCCGCGGGATGCGCCATTGGCCATCATATGGCGAAAACGGCCGCTCAGGATAAAACCAAACAGACCACGGCCAAAAGTTAACCGACATCCCGGCAACGATCGCCGCGCGTAGGATTTAGGAATGGCGGCTCGGTGAATTGACCGCCAGGTGAACCTCCGACAATGCTTGGTAAATACGCAGCTTGTCGGTTTCGGATAAAAACCGCACCTGGAGTTGCCCGAGCAATCCCCGCTGCTGCTGGGTGGTTAGCGTACCGCCCCGGCACAGATAATTTTTTATCGCGGCCAGCAGCTCATTGTCAATGGCGGCCAGCCGTGGCCGCACCGTCTCATTTAACGAACGAGGCGTCCAGTCCGGTTCCGGGGCGGCCAGCCATTCAGCGCGATAGCGGTACTGTATCGCCTTGCTGGCATTAATCAACGCCACGTATAAATGCCGGGTGCCCGCGGGTTCCAATCCCAGCGCCATCGATTGCCGCAGGATAGTCTCCAGCACTTTCTCCTCCTGTTTTTGATCCTCGATGGGTTGATGGTGCAGCGCTTTATAGCCGGCAACGTCTTTCATCAGCTGCATACGCTGCTCAATGAGGATAAAAATGCCCGCTGGGGTTTCCATAGCCGCGACGGCCGGCGCGCACAAGCACCAGCACAGTGATATAGCGGCGGGTGAATAACGGTTCATAACATGGATTCTCCTAAGGAAAACAGGCAAAGAGGCGGTGAACCGCACCCTTCACCACACTTATTGACATTTTAAACTAACGGTATCGGATGACCCGATTATGACAAAACCTCAGCGCAAATTTTAAACACCACCGCAATGACAGATAATAAAAAGGTATTACCCATTACCGAGGCTAACCCAGCAAATTAATGACAAACGACAAACGCGGTGTTACGTTAGGCATAATAGGATTGTCGACTGGCCAGATAGAGGCAAAATGGATAAAAAACCGTTATTGCTGTTGCAGATGGGTGAACCCCCGAGTGAAGTAGCGGCGCAAGTGGGCGAGCAAGGCGACTGGTTTAACTCGGCGCTGGCCGGGCGCGACTTCCCTATCAATATCCTACGCCCCGATCGAGGAACACCCTTTCCCGCTTATACCGATGTGTCGGCGGTGATTATCTCCGGCTCCTGGGCGATGGTGACCGATCGCCTGCGATGGAGCGAGCTAACCGGGGCCTGGCTGCGGGAGGCCTTTCACGCCGGTGTGCCCATGCTCGGCGTTTGCTACGGGCATCAGCTGCTGGCGGATGCGCTGGGCGGTACGGTGGGCGATAACCCGAACGGTCTGGAGATGGGGCTGTTGCCGATCACCTTGACGGCACAAGCCAAAGACGATGCGCTACTGGGGTCATTCCCAACGAGATTTGCCGCTTACCTGACACACCTGCAGTCGGTGCTGGTTCCGCCGCCGGGCGCGCTGGTCCTGGCCAGATCGCAGATTGACGGCTGCCAGATCATCCGTTATAGCGATCGCGTCCTTTCCTCACAGTTTCATCCGGAATTTACCGCAAATACGATGCTGGCTTGTATTGAACGCAACGAGCACATGTTGAAACAGTTGGGTCGGAATATCGACGAAATGAGACAACTGCAGGAAACAACGATCTGGCCCAGGCGCCTGCTGCTGGATTTTGTGAACCGCTTTACCTAGCATGATCCTTACGCGCGCCAGAGACTGGTATGGATGGACGTAAAAGCCGTGGTGTCCAACAGTCCGCGCAGGGTGCATTAAAACGAAAAAAAAGGACCCTAAGGTCCTTTTTTTCAACTATTTACAAAATTCGGCAGAATTCTATAAATCATAATCTGGAGCGGGAAACGAGGCTCGAACTCGCGACCCCAACCTTGGCAAGGTTGTGCTCTACCACTGAGCTATTCCCGCTTTTTTATCGACCGTACCGTAATTTATGCGCCATCCCCGCGAGGTGACGTTTGGAGCGGGAAACGAGGCTCGAACTCGCGACCCCAACCTTGGCAAGGTTGTGCTCTACCACTGAGCTATTCCCGCTTACTTTTATACTTACTTTTCATGCTTGATTTCATGCTTATAGAGCAATGAAATTTTGCACCGGTACGGGGAGCGCATTATACGAGAATTGATTTTCGCTGCAAGCCCTCGGGCGGAAAAATCTGTTCTTTTTGCTCAACTGCTGATAAAACCAGCAAAATGATGGATTTCCCCGCGTCGGCAGCGCTGAAATCGCCTAAAGGCGAATGAAATTTTCCCGATAGTATGCCAGTTCGGCCACCGATTCGCGTATATCGTCCAGGGCCTGGTGGGACCCTTTTTTGGTCAGGCCCGCCAGGATTTCCGGCTTCCAGCGCCGCGCCAGCTCCTTGAGGGTACTGACGTCAAGGTAACGGTAGTGGAAATAGGCTTCCAGGCGCGGCATATAGCGAAACAGGAAGCGGCGATCCTGGCCAATGCTGTTGCCGCAAATGGGCGACTTGCCCGCGGGCACCCACTGTTGCAAAAACGCCAGGGTTTGATCCACCGCGTCGTCCTCGGTCAGGGTACTGGCCTTGACGCGATCCACCAGGCCGCTGGCGTTATGGGTGCGCACATTCCATTCATCCATAAGATCCATCTGGGCCTGGGATTGATGTATGGCCAACACCGGGCCTTCAGCCAGGATGGTAAGATTGGCGTCGGTGACCAGGGATGCTATTTCGATGATACGGTCGCGTTCAGGATCCAGCCCGGTCATTTCCAGATCGATCCAAATCAGGTT
>JAATGH010000159.1 GCA_015654745.1 Enterobacterales bacterium | reverse complement strand
GGAGATTAACTCAATCTAGAGGGTATTAATAATGAATCGTACTAAACTGGTACTGGGCGCGGTAATTTTGGGTTCCACTTTGCTTGCTGGCTGTTCAAGCAACGCTAAAATTGATCAACTGTCCTCTGACGTTCAGACCCTGAACGCAAAAGTTGACCAGCTGAGCACTGATGTAACCGCTATTCGTTCTGACGTACAGGCTGCTAAAGATGACGCTGCCCGCGCTAACCAACGTTTAGATAACCAAGCTCACTCTTATCGTAAATAAGAGTCATTGCCTTGTTTAGAAAATGGCGCACTTAGTGCGCCATTTTTTTTATACCATTTCCGCCATTGCGCACCACAGGCCCATCACGGCCCGCAGCGCGTCCTCCTTCTCGTTACCCCCCCTACTCGGCAATAACGTCGTCAGCAGCCCGTGAGGCGCTTGTTTCCGTGCGATTAGCCGTCGAAGCATACACCGCATGCGCGAAGCTTTGCGAAACCCTTGGCACCGCACCACTATCCTGTGACGACATCTCGGGAGCAATCCCGGTTGATATCAATACCGGCATACCGGAGCGTCGTGCTATAGCCTCATGTACCACCGCCTGGTCGGTAGCCTTCGACGCCAGCAGTTTTTTGACTTTGCCGCTGTAGGTAATGGGCATGGTCTGCGGTTCGTCCCGATCGTTATGCGACAAAGGTTGATGCACTTCAATATAGCGCTTGCCATCCGGCTCCAGTGATACCTTTACCGCGTCGTTTACTACCCGGACCTTGGTCCCCAGCGGCACTTGATTAAACAGCGCCTCGATATCATCCGGCCTTAGTCTGATGCAGCCTGAACTGACGCGCATACCAATGCCGAAATTGGCATTGGTCCCGTGGATCAAATAGGCCCCTTTGCCGGCCGCCAGGCGCATCGCAAACAGTCCCATAGGATTATCCGGCCCGGCGGGAACCACCGCCGGCAAGGTTATCCCCTGCTCCGCCAAATAGTGCTTGCGGATGTTAGGGGTCGGCGTCCAGGTGGGATTATGGATTTTTTGCACGATAGCGGTCGTCATTACCGGCGTGTTCCGCCCAAGCTGGCCGATGCCGATAGGATAGACAATCACCGTGTTTTTATCGGCGGGATAATAATAAAGCCGCAGCTCGGCAAGATTGATCACAATGCCCGTGCGGGGAGCGTCAGGCAATAGCATTTGGGCCGGGATGGTCAGCACCGTGCCGGGCTGCGGCAAATAGGGATCGGTACCCGGATTGGCTTCCAGCATACTCAGCAAGCCGATTTTATAGGTAGCGGCAATCGCTTCCAGCGAACCGCCGTCGTTACCGACGGTGGCGGTGGTATTCTCGCCGATTAACCGGCTGTCTGGCGCGGGTAGCGCATACTCCGTTGCGCTGGCAACGGATACGGCGCCGGCCAGACAGGAGGCAAACGCGATACTGGCTAGGGTCAACGCTTTGTTCATAATGACTACCTTTAGGATAGTTATCGTATGTTGTCGACGTTCGCGGGCGGCGCGTTCATAGACGTAACGGCGGATTGAGGGTTTATACCAATAGCAACCAAACGTGACCCGCGCCATCAGATAGCGCTGATTCAGAGCAGTTTAGCAAAAGCGGGAAAATAAAATTGAGGGTACACAAGGATTCCGCCCCGATCGAGGCGGAAATAAAACGGAGGGGTCTGGCGCTATAAAGCGGCGGCTTTGGCGCGGATGCCCCGTACCATGGCTTCAAGCCCTTGCGAACGGGACGGCGTGAGATGTTGGGTCAACGCCAACTCGGTAAAAAAAGGCCGCACATCGAGCCCTGCAATGTCGTGTACCGTTAATCCCTGATATAGGATGAACACCGTTGCGATCAGGCCCTTTACGATCGCCGCATCGCTGTCGCCTGACAAGATAACCCGCCCCGCCTCATCCCTGTCGAGCTGGATCCAGACCTGGCTTTGGCAGCCGGCGATCAGGTTGGCGGGATTATGCGCCTCCGGGGACAATGGCGACAGCTGAGCGCCTAGCTCAATGATATACATATATTTCTCTTCCCAGTTAACGCAGCGGGAAAAGTTACGCAATAATTTTTCTTTATCCGGCAAACTCGCCATCGATACATATCTCCCTGGGATCAAACTCAACCCAGTAAATGCCTTACTCTTAACAGTCCGGCCACCAAACGATCGATATCTTCCCGGCTCGTATAAAGAGCCAGAGAAGCGCGGCACATACTAGGCACCTGGTAATACGCCATTAACGGCATAGCGCAATGATGGCCCGTACGGATGGCGATACCGTACTGATCGAGGAAACTACCCACATCATAGGCATGATGTTTACCCAAATTGAAGGCAATAACCCCTGCGCGATCGTCCGGCCCATACGTCACCAGGTCTGGTACCTGCTGCAGAGCATCCTGGGCATAGCGCATCAAATCTTGTTCGTAATAATGGATACGCTCGATACCCAACGCCTCGACATAACCCAACGCCGCGCCAAGCCCCATCATCCCCGCCGTATTCGGCGAGCCCGCCTCAAAGCGCCATGGCGGTTCCAGGAACGTGGTGCCTTCGCTCAGACTAACGGAACGAATCATCGAACCACCACCTTCCCACGGAGGCATGCTGTCGAGCAGCTGCTTTTTACCGTAAAGGATACCAATGCCGGATGGGCCGTAGATTTTATGCCCGGAAAACACATAAAAATCACAATCCAGCGCCTGAACATCCACCTTTTGATGCATGATGCCCTGAGCGCCGTCCACCAGCACCACCAGATTAGCGGCGCGAGCCGTGGCAATCAGCCTGTCCAGTGGATTTACCGTACCTAGGACATTAGACACTTGAGTTATTGCCAGCAGACGCGTGCGCTCATCAATCAGTCCGGGTAACGCTGACTCGTCAAGAGTACCCTCAGGCAATAGCGGTATCACCCTAATATCCAGCTGCTTTTCAGCAGCCAGTAGCTGCCATGGCACAATATTGGAGTGGTGCTCCATTTCCGTGATAATGAGATTGTCACCGGGTTGCAAAAACTGGCGTCCATAGGTATTGGCGACCAGGTTAATGCCTTCGGTGGTCCCTTTGACAAAAATGATTTCGTCAGCGGAGGCCGCGTTGATGAAGCGGGCGGCCTGAGCGCGGACGTCTTCCATACGGGAAGTCGCCTCGGCGCTGAGAGTATGAATGCCGCGATGGACAGCCGCATATCCCCGGCGATAAAAATCGCTTTCAGCATCAATAACGACATTGGGTTTCTGAGCGCTGGCCGCGCTATCCAAATACGCCAACGGTTGACCGTTAACCTCCCGCGCCAATATTGGAAAGTCCGACCGGATACGCTCAATGGGATAAGTCATTAATTCCCCCTTTTAATGCGTCGGCTATACGAGCCAAAACGACTTCGCGCACCACTGGGTTCGCGATCGACTCGGTGATTTCAGCGGCGAACGCATGAATAATCATCTTCTGGGCATCCTCGCGGCGAATTCCACGGGAGCGGAGATAGAACATTTGTTCCTCGTCAATGCGCCCGACGGTGGCACCATGACTACATTTCACATCATCAGCGTAAATTTCCAACTGCGGTTTGGTATCGACTTCCGCCAGCCGGTCCATCAACAAATTGTTATTGGTCATCTGACCGTCGGTTTTGATCGCGTGTTTTGCCACTTTAATCAAACCGTTGAACACCCCTTTGCCCCGCTCACTAGCAATAATCTTGTGCAATTGGCGGCTTAGGCAATAGCCTTTGTTATGCTCAAGATAGGTTCGGGTATCCGCGATATCGTTGCCAGAGGGCAGTAACAGGCTGTTGAGCGCCAAATCCGAGCCTTCTCCGTTCAACTGGGCGCTGGTTTGATGGCGGGTCAGCCCCGCGCCTAATAAAAAGCAGCTGCTACGCACTACGGCATCTCGACCAATTACGATATCGTTATGGGAAAAGTGGTAGCTTTGCCGATTTTCAAACGCCAGTTTGATATGGGTCAGATGGGCATTATCCCCCACCGCTATGGTCAGCCGCGCACCGGTGAAATGCCCCTGGCCCTCGGCGCTGGTAAAATGTTCAATAATTTGCGCCTGGGCGCCACGTTCCACGTCGATATGATGACGGTAATGTACGGTGGATAAGGTGCCGGCATCATCACCGCCGCGGCTTATGTGCAGCAAATAAAGTGGTTTTTCAGCAATCTTCCCCGCAGGCAGGCGGATCCGAGTGGTTTCCCGTTGCAGACTTTCCGTTAAATGCAAAAAAATTTCCGGCTGAATCGGCTCGGGCAACGGCTGGCGCTGCGCGTCGCGCTCGACGTTAACTTGCCAGAAACCGGTATCGGTATCGCTTAGACGCGGATCAAAGCAGCCGTCGACAAATACCAAACGTACGGCATCCAGACCCAACGACAGACCGTCGCGTAGTGCCGGCTCGGCGCTGCTGTCGACCGGAGCGGTAAAATGGTGCTCCAACAGGCCATCCAGCGGAGTATATTTCCAGTTCTCATGCTTGCGGGTCGGCAAACCAAGCCGCTCCACGCTGTGCCAGTGTTCGTTCGCTTGCGCGGAGCGCGAGGGGTTCAGTCCTTCGAACAGATGGTGCCATTGTTGCAACGCCTGGGCATTATTGTTGTTCGATAAGCCAGCCATAGCCTTGCTCCTCAAGCTGTTTCACCAGCGAAAAGTCACCGGATTTAACAATGCGGCCCTGGTAAAGCACATGCACGTGGTCCGGTTTGATGTAATCCAGAATACGCTGGTAATGTGTAACGATAATAAATGAACGTTGCGCATTACGCAGCGTATTGACGCCATGGGCCACCACTTTGAGCGCATCGATATCCAGACCTGAATCGGTCTCGTCCAGGATGCACAGCCGGGGTTCCAGCGCCGCCATTTGCAAAATATCGTTGCGTTTTTTCTCACCGCCGGAAAAACCAACGTTAACCGAGCGGGTAAGCAAATCTTGCGGCATTTTCAGTAACGCGATTTTTTCTTCAATAAAATCCGCGAAATCGAAGCGGTCCAGGGGCTCTTGCCCGCGATACTTGCGCACCGCATTGACCGCCGTCTGCAAAAAAAACTGGTTACTTACGCCGGGTATTTCCACCGGATATTGAAAAGCCATAAAGATGCCTTCCCCCGCCCGGTCTTCGGGAGCCAGGGTCAACAAATCCTTGCCGTTGAATTGCACCTCGCCCGCGGTGACCTGGTAGTCATCGCGCCCGGCCAGGGTCGCCGAGAAGGTACTTTTACCGGAGCCATTAGGCCCCATGATCGCATGCACCTCGCCGGGTTTGATCTCCAGATTCAATCCCTTGAGAATGGATTTGTCTTCCACACTGACGTTTAAATTACGAACTGTTAACATGTTTTTTCCTTTACCCAACTCTTTAGACTACCGGGCGGGCAGCATATGGCATGGCGTGGCATGCAACAAAAAAGGGTTAGCCCACGCTGTGTTCAAGGCTGATAGCCAGTAATTTCTGCGCCTCAACGGCGAATTCCAGCGGCAGTTCTGAGAACACATCCTTACAGAATCCGTTGACGATCATGGATATGGCGTCATCCTCGCTGATACCGCGTTGACGGCAATAAAACAGCTGGTCCTCGCCAATGCGCGATGTCGTCGCTTCATGCTCCAGCTGAGCGGTGTTATTGCGAACTTCCACATAAGGAAAAGTATGCGCACCGCTTTCGCTACCGATAAGCATCGAGTCGCACTGGGTGAAGTTACGGGCGTTAGTCGCACTGGGCATGATTTTGACCAGGCCGCGATAGGTATTTTCGCTTTTACCGGCGGAAATCCCCTTAGAAATGATGGTTGAGCGCGTGTTTTTACCGATATGGATCATCTTGGTACCGGTATCCGCCTGCTGCCGACCATTGGTTAACGCGACCGAAAAGAACTCACCGACAGAATTATCACCGCGCAAAATCACGCTCGGGTATTTCCAGGTGATGGCCGAACCCGTTTCGGACTGCGTCCAGGACATTTTCGAATTTTCGCCCTCGCAAAGCGCGCGTTTGGTGACAAAATTAAGTATGCCGCCTTCCGACTCGCTGCCGGCAAACCAGTTTTGCACCGTTGAATATTTAACTTCGGCGTCCTTATGAGCAATGACTTCCACCACCGCGGCGTGCAGCTGATAGCTATCGCGTACCGGCGCGGAGCAGCCTTCGATGTAACTGACGTAGCTGCCTTCATCGGCAATCAGGATCGTCCGTTCGAACTGCCCGGTTTTCGCGGCATTGATGCGGAAATAGGTGGATAACTCCATTGGGCAGCGCACCCCTTTCGGCACATACACAAAAGTGCCGTCGGAGGCCACGGCGGAATTCAGCGCGGCGAAAAAATTGTCGTTAGGCGGCACCACACTGCCCAGGTATTTACGTACCAAGTCAGCATGCTCATGAATGGCTTCCCCAAACGAACAGAAAATAATCCCCTGCTTGGCCAGTTTATCGCGATAGGTGGTGGATACCGATACCGAATCAAAAATGGCGTCGACCGCGACTTCCGTTCCTTCTCGCACCGGTACGCCTAATTGATTAAAGGCATTCTCAACTTCACTGGTCAGGTAATTATTGGCCGTTTCGCTACCTGGCTGCTGCAGCGCGCCAGGCTGTGAGCCGCAGGTATCGTCGCAACTGCCGCAGGAAGGCGCGGAATAATAGCTATAATCGTTATAATCCAGTTTTTTATAGTGCGCCTTAAGCCAATGGGGTTCTTCCATTTTAAGCCATGCACGGTAAGCATCAAGACGAAACTCAAGCATCCACTCCGGCTCGTTGCGTTTTGCCGAGATCGCCCGCACTACGTCCTCACTAATACCATGCGCTAGCTCGTCGGTAACCAACTGGGTAAAAAAGCCTTCTTTGTAACTCTTGCTTTTTTCCCAGGGTTGCGCGGCATCGATAACCTCAGGAGTCTCAATATTGCTTCGTGCCATAATGATTCATCGCTCAAAGGCCAAAGCTCTCGCCACACCCGCAGGCATGCTGAGCTTTGGGATTGTTAAATTTAAATACGTGATTCAACCCTTCCTGCACGTAATCCACTTCGGTGCCGTCAATGAACGGCATGGCGGTGAGCGGCACGTAGAGCCGCGCGCCATCACGTTCATACACCAATTCGCCTTGAGCGGAGTCGGTGACCACATCTAAAACGTATCCAAAACCGGCGCAGCCGGATGGTTTTACGCCAAGACGCAAACCCTGCATGGAGGCATTTTGCTCCATTAAATGACGTATCTGACCCGCGGCGGTCTTGCTTAGCGTGAGGCCCTGCCAAATATTTTCTTCTAATGAAAACGTTTCAACCGTATCCATTTGCATAAAACTTACCTCTC
>JAATGH010000109.1 GCA_015654745.1 Enterobacterales bacterium | reverse complement strand
CACAATACCGAAATGGGCTCATCAGCCACTTTGGATAAGGCCTGTTCCAGGCAGGCCTGCACGCTGCTGACCTGTGACTGTCGTTGCCAGCCGTAATACCGGCTGCCATCGTACTCAATACCCAACGCAATTTTCATCGTTTCCGGCTTATCGCCAGCGACTTCCCGCAACATTAATAAAAATACTCCGACACCAGCAGTTCAGCGGTCAACAGCGCCATCAGCGCGCCGCCAAAGCGTACATTATCCGCAACAGACCAGAACTGCAGCAGATCCGGCATGCCATAATCATTACGTAAACATCCGATGCTCAGATGTGCCTGGCCCGAGGCATCCTCCACCTGGGTAGGATAATCGCCTTCGTCGCTCACGGTGATGGTCTCTACCGCCGTTAATGCGTCGCGGGCTTCCTCGGCGCCCATCGGGCGCTGGGTTTCCAGATGAACCATCTGGGCATGGCCGTAAAATACCGGCGCCTGTACGCTGCTTACCGAAATCGGCAGGCCTTCATCCTGCAGCACCTTGCGCACCTCGTCCACCAGGCGGCGCTCAATTTGCACGCTGCCCTGATCGTCAGGCAGCAAAGGCAGGAGGTTAAACGCCAGCTGACGGCTGAAAAACCCCGGTTCGGTGGGCAGGCCGTTTAACAAACGCGCGCTCTGTCCGGCTAAAGCATCCACCGCGACCTTGCCCTGCCCCGACGCCGACAGTAAATTACTGACGTGAATCCGAGCGATGCCGGCCAGGTCGGTAAGCGGCCGAACCGCCAATAGCAGTTGGCTGGTCAGACTATCGGCCACCGCCACCACATTGCGGTTGCGGTAATCGGCCAACACCGCATCGTTGACGCCCGGCACCACCAGCGGTACGTCGGGTTCCAGGGCAAACCGGCCGCTGGAATCTATTACCACGCACCCCGCCTGCGACGCCGGCTCGGCATAAAGCGCGCTGGCCTCGGCGCCGGCAATAAAAAACGCCAGCTGCGCCTGGGTCCAGTCAAATTGCGCGGCATCGGTCACCAGGATGCTTTTACCGTTATAGCGTAGCGTTTCGCCAGCGCTGCGTTCGCTGGACAGTAAATACAGCTCCCCCACCGGGAACTGACGCTCCTGCAATAACTCCAGCAGCGCTGTACCGACTGCGCCTGTTGCCCCCAAAAGGGCGATATTCCAGCCGTCAGACATCATTTTCTCTCCAAGACAGTGCATAATTGCGCCCGGAAGGCATTAGCCGCCCGGCTTAAATGTGTTAGGCACCCGGCCATTCGAGCAAAAGGGGGAATATTCTGCCACCGAATGAAATAAAATCACAACGCTATTGTGTTTGACCTGCCGTAACTACCGCCTGGGGGTGATGGATTGAGCCAGATAAAGCGGATTAAGCGCTTCTGATTGGCACGTAGGCGTTGCCACCGGCCTGCAACGCGGCATTGATTACTATCACGATCGATTGCGACAATAGTAGGTGATGGCAATTCCCCCAGCCGGTTTTTATCCAACGTTGGCCAGGGGGAATGTCTATCTCAGCAGAGGTGGTATTGATACAACGCTGAGACAAGGCTTAGGCAAACAGTTGTTTTATGCCTGAGGCCAAAGAGGAGAACACATTCGTGATTGAGGATGAGATCAGCCCAGGCGCCGGCCATGGCGCGGTACGCGATGCCCCCGAGGACACAGACTGCTGATGAGATGGCTCACTCATGCCTACCGGCGGCCTGGCGGTAATGCTCTGGGGGTTTCGGCGATTGCCCTTGGCGGCGAGGGTTGCCAACTTTCCGGTTATTAACGTCACAGTTGTTTTATCGGGATGGCGGTTCGCATGGTCAAGTGGCGTATGTCCCTTTGCATCCTTTAGAGTGAGTGTGGCACCCTTATTGATAAGCAATTCGGCCATTTCTGGAAAATTTCGCATAGCCGCCCAATGCAACGCCGTGAAGCCTTCGCCGTCCTGCTGATCAATATTGGCCCGATGTTTAATAAGCGATGCAGCTATAACCAGTAGATCTGCCTTAGTCCCATCCAGGGATGATGCATCAGCGGCTGATCCAAATTCCCCCTTGGCCGCCCAGTGCAGCGCCGTTAAACCATAATGATCCTTCTGATTAGTATGAGCCCCCGCAACATGAGTGCCTGTCTTATCAATAGTGCGTTTTCCTTCAATAAGCCGTTCGACTACGCTCGGGCTGACTTCCCTGGTCGCCCAATGTAAAGGCGTCAAACCATCATTATCTTTCACATTAATATGTGCACCAAACTGTATCAAAATATCAACATAAGGAACGTACCCATTTTTGCTGGCAAAATGAAGCAAAGTATTTCCATGATGCATCGGCGTGTTAATTATCATGCCGTACGTCTTTATCATTTCCATAAGCCCTTGATTATTTGGAACGCGCGACGCTACCATTTTAACCAGCTCCAGATTGCCAAAACACTCCCCAACGTTTTCCCACTTGAATGTTTCAAGATATTTTACCGATGATATGATTTCCTGCTCAAACTTCTTGAATTTTTCAGGATAATCAATGGGTTCTAAATGAGCGCTTAAATTGCAGTTTTCGTTGCCCTTATAAGGCAAATCAGCAACGTTCTGCGCGCCATCGTAACTGGCCTGCCTTGTTTTTCTGATGGCTTTTTTCATGTTTTCCGGCAGTTGCGCTTCAATTTCAGCCAACATTTTTTTTCGATCATGAAGAACATTAGCTACTGTTTCCAATCTGCCGCTCAAGGGGGAAACTGTTCCATTTGGTGACGATACCCAGGTAGTATCATTATACGGCTGCACAGATAAAACTGAAAATTGAGACATAAATAACCTATAAATTTTTATTAAAATGATACCCATATTGATTGCGGCAATAAACCTACCTTCAAGGTTAAAAAAAAGAAAGCCACTTTTCCATCGCACATATTTAAATTTATAAATTCGTAATGAAATATATTAGGATTTCCCTTCTGCATTTAATAAATATTTAATACATACAAATATTATTTTTATTGGATTAATTTTAATTTTAGATATACGTATGATGAGTGAAATTGCTTGATTTGCGCGCCAAGGACGGAGTTCATCAATCTGCCCCGCTCGCTTAATGCTGGCGTAAGCACCAAAACAACCTACAATGTGGACATTGCCAACTTTGATACTTATCACGTTATGATCTTTTCCTTCCCCTTATTGGCCGTTTTTCTGTGGTCGGTCAACGCCATCGTCACCAAGATGACCGCCGGCGCCATAGATCCGGCGGCGATCTCTTTTTATCGCTGGCTGCTGGCGCTGCTGATTATGACGCCCTTCGTGCTGCCCGGCGTGTTACGTCACCGCCGCACCGTCTGTAGGCAGGGCTGGCGTTTGCTGATTCTGGGACTACTAGGCATGGTGCTCTACCAGAGTTTGGCCTATTATGCCGCACAGAGCGTTACCGCGCTGTTTATCGGCATCCTTAATTCACTGATTCCCTTGCTGACGGTACTGTTTAGCATCGTTTTACTGCGCGCCGCGCCGACGGTTGGCGTAGTCATCGGCACCCTGCTCTCCTTTAGCGGACTGATATGGCTCGTCAGCGAGGGACATCCCCTGGCGCTGGCCAATCATGGACTCGGCGGTGGTGAAGTCATGATGATCGCCGCATCCGCTTCCTATGCGCTGTATGGTGTGCTGACCAAACGCTGGGCGATTCCCTTGTCAAATTGGCAGTCGCTCTATATCCAGATAGCATTTGGCGTGGCGCTACTGTTGCCCGGGTTTCTGCTGGCCCCGAATATCGCGCTTAACGCACACACTATTCCCATGGTCATGTTTGCCGGCATTGCCGCCTCTCTGGTGGCGCCCTATCTTTGGATCCAAGGGGTTATGCGCCTGGGTGCCAATACCGCGTCGATATTTATGAATCTGGCGCCGGTATTCACGGCGTTGATCGCGGTACTTTTTCTCCATGAGGACCTACACAGCTACCACGTCATCGGCGGTGGGATTACACTGTGCGGTGTCATACTGGCGCAGCGATTGCGAATACCGTTGTTGCGCCGCGCACGCGCGTCGCAGAAAATGCCTTCCTGACGCGTCCCGCTACCGCAACATTCGGCAAGTTGTTATGATTTGCCGCATTATTTGCTATACCCGCGCCCCGATGGGAAAGGATGAGTGATATGCAACCTGTAAGAGGTCCCGGCACACCATTACAAGGTGATCCCCCCGCGGCGCCCCGACCGGCCCATTCGTCGGGCAAGAGGGTGAAAAACCGCTGACCACGGCGCAGCGCACGTCGCGGGAGAGGTTGATCATCAAGATCATGGCGCTGAGCAATAGCAAAGCGCCGGAAATCTGGGCCGCGTTGCGACATCAACTGCATATTACCAATGAGGGCGAACTGACCGCGCATCAATTTGAACCGGCTGAACAATTGCTGCAAACCCGTCTTGAACAGGCCCAGCAAACCCATGCCGGTCGGCAGTTGATGCAACAATTGACCGAGCTGCTGCCCAAAGGCAATAACCGCCAGGCGGTAAGCGAGTATATCCGCCGCGAATTCGGCCATACCGTGTTAAGCCAACTGGAACCGGCCCAATTGCTGGAGGTGGTGGCGCTGCTGCAAAATGGCCAGTTGAATATCCCGCAACCACAGCAGGCGGCGATCACCGACCGGACGCTATTACCGGCCGAGCACCATGCATTGAACCAGCAAATCATCCGCCTGGCTGCCATCACCGGTGAATTGCCATCGGATATCTGGCAAAGCGTGATGACCATGATGGGCCTGAAATCCGGCGATCCCATTCCGGCTCGCCATTTCCCATTGCTAATGCAATTCCTGCAAGGTCATATGGCCCTGTCGCAGCAAACCGCACCGACGCTATCCACCGTCCAGGCCGCGCTAAAGCAGCCCACCAACGACGATGAACAGAAGGCCATTGCAGATTACTGTCTACACCATTTTAATGCACAGCCGCAAAGCGTACTGACCCCCGCCCAGGTTAGCGCGGTCATGCAGTTCCTGTTTCTCCATCGATTGACGCGCACACAAAGCCAGCACCAGACCGCCGACAGCCGGCTGCTGCAGCCGGCCTTAAGCCCGCTTATCGCCACCGAACCCGTAGAAAGAACCCCGGGTCTAACCCGCTCCCGCTGGATTGTCGGCGCGGCGCTGCTGGCGGTACTGGTGCTGATTTGGGTACTCATATAAAAGGCTTAGGCGCCGCGCACGGCGAATAGCCAGGTGACGGCAATGCCCAGCAACGCACACAGCGCGGCGGTGGCGAAGACCGCGCCATACCCCAGCCAGGTGGCCAACAGGCCGGCTAACGGCCCGGTTAGGGCATAGGCAATATCCTGAAATGCGGAATAGCCGCCAATGGCGGTGCCGCGCGCCTGCGGCGCCACCCGTTTTACCACTTCAACGCCCATGGCCGGAAAAATCAGGGAACATCCGGCGCCGGCCAGACCTGCCCCTAAAAACGCCACCGCCGCCCCAGGAGCGAGATAAAGCAGCAGCAGCCCCACCGCTTCGATAAACAGTGAAATCAGGGTCACGCGGATACCGCCAAGCTTATCCGGTAAATGTCCGAATGCCAGCCGCATGGCGACGAACGCCACTCCGAAGGCGCTTAGCGCTAAACCCGCATTGTCCCATTGGCGGCTATAAAAATAGAGGGAAACAAAGGTGCCGATGGCGGCGAAGCCCACTCCTTGCAGCATCAGGGAAAGCCCAGGTAGCCAGATGTTACCCATAATTCGAAACAATGCGGGCCGAACGCCATGTTGGGGTTTAACCGCCACCACGCACCAGTTGCAGCCCAGGGCTAACAGCGGCAGCGATAGCGTCGTCACGCCGAGAACGACAAACCCCCAACGACCGTACAACCAAAGCCCGAGCGGCGCCCCAACCGCCAAGCCCACCAGCGTGTTATTCATCCCAAGCGTCTGGTGGACATAAAGCGGGATAACCGGCAAGGGTAATCCCACGGTGAGATAACATAAAAAAACCGCGCTGCTAAGCGACAGCAGCGTTTTATTGGCCTTGGCGGCGCTGAGGGGCAGTGATTCTGTTGACATAATAGACGGCATTTCCCTAAAAAGAGCCGGGGAGAGCCGAAAGATATCCGCGCACTCCCCCGCCTACAGTTTTAACAACGGTAAGGATGAATGCGTTGGATGACGTGAACGCTTACGAATGTTTGCCGTCGTGGACAGCGGCTTGACTATAACCCGACCATGGAAAAAGAGTCAATCCCGTCCCGATGGGTTTTATCATCATGCATGACCGCTAAGCCGCGGCGGTGAAATATTGCGGCCTAGCGGTCAAACGGAAAATCCTCCGGCTGGGCGCCGGAGGTGCTTACGCGGCTCAAACCCGATATCGCTATGTGGATCAGCCGTATTTGCGCATCACCAGCGTGGCGTTGGTACCGCCGAAACCAAAGCTGTTGGTCATCACGGTGGTGAGCTGGCGCTTGGTCGGGGTGGTAATCACGTTCATACCCTCAGCCTGCGGATCCAGCTCGTCAATATTGATACTCGGCGCAATAAATCCGTGTTCCAGCATCAACAGGGTATAAATGGTTTCATGTACGCCGGCCGCGCCCAGAGAGTGTCCAGTCATGGCCTTGGTGGAAGAAAACGCCGGCTGCCGGCTACCGAAGGTTTCACGGATGGCCCAGAGTTCCTTAACATCGCCAACCGGCGTCGAGGTGCCGTGAACGTTAAGGTAATCAATCGGCGTATCCACATCCTTGAGCGCCATCTTCATGCAGCGGATCGCGCCTTCGCCGGACGGCGCCACCATATCCGCCCCGTCTGAATTGGCGCCGTAGCCGATAATTTCGCCATAGATATGCGCACCGCGGGCCAGCGCATGTTCAAGCTCTTCAACCACCACAATACCGCCGCCGCCGGCGATGACAAACCCATCGCGGTTGACATCGTACGTGCGCGAGGCTTTGGTCGTGGTCTCGTTATAACGCGTGGACAACGCGCCCATGGCATCGAATTCGCACGCCATTTCCCAGCACAGTTCTTCACCGCCGCCGGCAAACACCACGTCCTGCTTACCCAACTGGATCATTTCCACCGCATTGCCGATGCAGTGTGCGGAAGTTGAACAGGCGGAACTGATCGAGTAATTAACCCCGCGGATTTTGAACGGCGTCGCCAGGCAAGCGGAAACACCGGACCCCATGGCTTTGGTCACCATATAGGGCCCGACGCCACGCAGGCCGCGCGCGCGCATACCGTCGGAACCGGCAACCTGGTTACGCGGAGATCCACCGCCGGACCCGACGATGAGCCCGGTACGATCGTTGGAAACCTGATCAGGGGCCAGGCCGGAATCTTTAATCGCCTGTTCCATGGAAAGGTAAGCATAAATGGAAGCATCACTCATAAAGCGCGCAATTTTACGATCAATCAGCCCGGTAGTATCGAGTTTAATGTCGCCCCAAACATGGCT
>JAATGH010000280.1 GCA_015654745.1 Enterobacterales bacterium | reverse complement strand
TTCAAGCAGGCCGTGCAGTATCAGGAAGGCCGCAAAGTCCGTAACAGCCGTAATACGCGTGCGATGCAAAAGGGCTCAAAATTCGGACGTAAACAGCAGGAAGAATCCTGGCAGACCGCGGAAGTCAATGCGCTATTCCTGCTGGCAAATGCCGGCGTGCGTGTGCCGCAGCCGTATATTTGCCTGGATGGCGTCTTGCTGATGGAGCTTATCACCGACGCCGACGGCGTGGTCGCCCCGCGCCTAAGCGATGTGGTCCTGACGGAAGAAGAAGCGATCGTCGGCTTCGATACCATGATCCGCAACATCGTGCGGATGCTGTGCGCGGGTATAGTCCACGGAGACTTATCAGAATTTAACGTGCTGATGGACGCCGAAGGACCGGTCATTATCGACCTGCCGCAGGCCGTGGATGCCGCCGCGAACAACCATGCCGGATCGATGTTCGAGCGCGATGTGAACAACATGACGGAATATTATGGCCAGTTCGCGCCGCGGTTGCTGGCTACCCGCTACGCGAAAGAAATCTGGGCCCGGTATGAAGAGGGTAAACTGACGCCGGAAACCGCGCTGACCGGCCATTTCGCCGAAGATACGCATAAGGCCGATGTGGATTCGCTGCTTGATGAAATCATCAACGCCGAAAATGAATATTACGATCGCCAGCGGGCGCAGAAAGAGCGCGATAACTAAAGCCGGTGTGAACGAATGCCGAAAGAGGCTGGTCGAGCATCGGTTTTGTGGCAACGCAGAGGCAATACCGCAGTCGTCCGATATGTGGTATATAGCTTGTTGATCTCAATAATTTTCATCTGGCATCGATCAATATTCGCCCTTACAGAATCGGGGGGATAAGAAAGGAGTTGTACATGAATGTCGCACAGGCGCTTCAAACCCGCTACGCCAGCAAAGCTTACGATGAAACGAAAAAACTCACCGCGGAACAACAACAACAGCTGCTTGACCTGCTGCGCTATAGCCCGTCATCCGTGAACTCCCAGCCCTGGCATTTCTTTACGCTTACGTCTGACGCGGCAAAAGAGAAAATTTTGCCCGCCTTCACCGAACCGAATCGCGGCAAAATTACCAAAGCCGCTCTGGTGGTAGTGTTCACCACCCATACGGCGATCACCGAAGCGCATCTGAATGCGCTGCTGGCCCAGGAGCAGCAAGACGGGCGTTTCGCCAGCGACGAACAAAAGCAAAATCAGGATAAAGGCCGCCGCTATTTCGTGGGTCTCAATAGCCAAACCCCAGAACGGCAGCGTGAGTGGATGGCCCGCCAGGCTTATCTTTCCCTGGGCTTTTTGCTGTTGGGCGCCGCCGGCATGGGTCTGGATGCCACGCCAATTGAGGGTTTCGTGGTCGACAAATTAAACGCGGCACTGGATCTTGACGCCAAGCAGCTGACCAGCGTGGTCGTCGCCGCAGTGGGTTATCGCGAAGCAAGCGATTTTAACGCAAAATTGCCAAAATCACGCTTCTCCCAGGAGCAGGTCATTACACGTTGTTAAGCTAAACCCGCACCACGTCCACCAGGCAACTCATGGCATTGGGCCCTTGGGTCAGCGGCGAGGTGCCGATATCCAGCGTCAACACGTTCACGTTTCCCGATTGCTCAACCTCGTGCCAGGCTTTCTGGCCAAAACCGGGATCAAACCAGGCGCCGGTGGACATGATCACCACGCCTGGCGTTACACCATCGGTAATGTGCACCCCGGCATAAATCCGGCCGCGATCGTTGCGCACTTCCACCAGGGAACCGTCGGTAATCTCCCGCGTCGCCGCATCCCGTGGATGCATATACAACGTTTCCTTGCCGGCGGTATTGTTGGCCGCTACCTGGGGCGTTTGCCCCAGTTGGCTGTGCAGACGATCGGCAGGTTGGATGGAAATACAATGTAGCGGCCAGATCTTCGCCGCCGGCGCCCCCAGCCATTCGATGGGCGGCCGCCATTCCGGATGCGGCGCAAACTCAGAATAACCATAACCGGCAATGGCCGCGCTATATAACTCTATTTTACCGCTTGGGGTTTTCAGCGCATGCTGTCCCGGGTCCTGGCGAAAATCCTCAAAAAAGACAAACGGCTGCTTATCCATCGGGATTTCCACATGTCCCCGTTGCCAGAATTCATCAAACGACGGCCAGGAGGATGCCGCCGCTTGCTGCTTGGCGCCGCACTCTTCAAACAGGCTCTCCAGCCATTGCCGCTCGCTGCGATGTTGCGTGAATTCGTCGCCATAGCCCAGCCGCTCCGCCAGCTCGCTGAAAATATCAAAGTCATGACGCGCCTGGTGCTGAGGGGGAATCGCCTGGTGCATGGCAAAAATAAAACGATCGCGGGAGGACCCCCCGATATCATTGCGTTCCAGCGAGGTTGTCACCGGCAGAACGATATCGGCCATCCGAGCCGCCGGCGTCCAGACAATATCCTGCACGATAACGGTATCAGGTTTGCTCCACCCCTCAACCAGCCGGTTCAACTGCTGATGGTGATGGAAAGGATTCCCGCCGGCCCAATGGATGAGATGAATCTCGGGATAAGTATGCGTCTGCCCCTGAAAGGTGTATGGCGTTCCCGGATGCAACAACATATCGGCGATCCGCGCAACGGGTATCGCCCGTCCGGCGTTCGGACTGGAAGGCGACGCGGGGGCCGGCGTCGCGACACGTTCGTTGCCCACACTGTTCATCGACCCATGTCCGAACGAGAAGCCGCCGCCCGGCAATCCCACCTGTCCCAGCATGGAGGCGAGCGCAATCATCATCCAGTAAGGCTGCTCACCCCGATGAGCGCGCTGTACGGAATAGGAACAGGTAATAAAACTGCGTACCCCAATGAGCTGCCGCGCCAAACGCGCGATACGTTCCGCCGGGATGCCGGTAATCGCGCTGGCCCAGAGCGGCGTTTTGGCGATGCCATCGCCCCGCCCCTGCAGGTAATCCGCCAACTGTTCATAACCCACACAGTAGCGCTGCAGAAAATCTTTATCGTCCGCCCCCAGACGCTGGATTTCATATCCCAACGCCAGCATCAGCGCCACATCGGTATTGGGGCGGATGGGGATCCACTCGGCATTAACAAACGCCGGGCAATCATCACGCATTGGCGAAATGTTAATCACCGGTATACCTTTGGCGACCAGCGTTTCCAGCGCCGGCTTAAGCGTATGGTGCCCGGCGCCGCCGGAGGCCACCTGCGCATTTTTCAGCGCCAGGCCGCCGAACGCGAGAAAAATATCACAGTGCTCGGCAACGCTGCGCCACTCGGTGACTTTACCGGTCAGCGGATGAAACGTACCTATCACATAAGGCAAGAAGAACTGCGCGGCGCCCCAGCTATAGTTGCCCAACTGATCGACGGCTCCGCCGCCGGAAAAGTAAAAACGGCGTACCTGGGAGCGTGCATGATGAAAACGCCCGGCGGACGACCAACCATAGGATCCGGCGAATAGTCCATCGGCACCATATTGGTCGCGAACACGGCGGTTCTCTCCGGCGATCAGATCGAGCGCCACATCCCAGTCAACTTCGACAAAATCTTCCTTGCCCCTCAGCGTACGATCGCTGTTTTCCCGTTTTTGCAGCCACGAGCGACGCACCGACGGGCGCCGTATCCGGCGATCGGAATAAACTAACGGGACGATGGAGTCAAGCATTGCGGACGGAGCAGGATCGTTGGCAAAAGGTTCGCAGCGAATCAGTTTACCCTCCTCGACAACGGCGGTAAACGCGCCCCAATGAGCAAGGTGTGGATAACGCTTAATCGACATGGCAACCTCAGGATAAGAGTAAACAGGCTGGATAATACCCTGAATCAGAGGTTTCCCCAATCACCGCAAATGGGATGCCTTATGCGTATTCCGACATTGCTTATAAAAAAAACAGCGCGGCCTCCGGCGCAATAGCGAATATTGAATGACAGATTGTCACCAATATTTGCTTTGGCTTATATTGATAAGGCAACATGCACGATGTGTATATACGGCCAGACCCGAACAGCAACCCGCTGCTTTTACTATTAAAAGGGATTAATGATGGGACGATACATTTTTTATAAAAAAGATATAGAAATAAAAATTTTTGAAAAAAACGCAACCGATCCTGTTGAGCTTAAAAAAATAGAAAATGCAGGTTTTATGAAAATGATCGTTATTGAGGCAAAAACCCAAGAGGCGGCCATAAAAGAGTTCGCGGCGGTAGCGCAAGACCGTCTCGGCCCGCTGCGCGAATTTACCCAAGATACCGCTTTTGCGTCCACCATCACCGCACTGCTACTATAAAAAACGCCAAGCGCCGGGTAATGACGCCGGCGCACAGTATGGCCGCCAAGCAAGGCTGCATCATTGAGAGGAGACACGCATTGACTGATTACGCTTTGATTTATGAACCTAATCCCACATTGCGGGAAACATCCCAGATCGTCACGGCCTTTGACGCCGACCTGCAAGAGCTGGTAGAGAATATGGTCCGCGTCATGCACCAGGAAAAAGGCGTCGGACTGGCCGCACCGCAGTTGGGCGTATTGCGGCGCGTTATCGTGGTGGAAGTGGCGCAGGCCATAGAACGCGAGGGCGAATCGATTGGCCCGCTCCCCTTGACGGTGTTGATCAATCCCGAGATCGCGCCGCTGGGCCATGAGAAAATCGAGGGTTGGGAAGGGTGTCTCAGTATTCCCGGCTATCGTGGCTATGTGGAGCGCTGGCAACATATCACGTATACAGCACAAGATATCAACGGCCATCCGCTGCAAGGCCAGGCAACCGGCTTTCATGCCAGAATCATTCAACATGAGGTTGACCATCTGAACGGCATCCTGTACACCGATCGAACCGAGAAAATAGAAACCTTCATTCGCTCCCCGTCTTGACCGATGCCAGGCATATTTTCCCGGTGCCCTATCGCAACGCCCGGGAAAATCGCCCTTTATTGCGCTATCGCTATTTAATGTAATAAATACATTTTTGATGATCAAAATAAAATACATCATCCGATTTGCTCTGATATTAAAAAATGCGTTTTTTCTCATTTTCCGTTGGTCGAATATAATCGTTGTTATGCTGAATCCCCCCCGTTAATGAGACTAATTCCCTTATGCTGGATAATTGCCTAAGCGTGTGAATGTCGGCTCGCCCCCATGTCGGGTCTCAAACCCGCCGCCACCCCGCCATCCGCCTGGATATCGACCGGGCGGTACGTGGATTATCTCTCCGCCGCCCCCGCGGTTTAAATGAAAGCAACGCCGGAGGGCCGGATGGTACGCCAGACGAGATGACGTCCAGCCATATGCGGCGCGCTGGGATGCGGCGTTTACGCGCGAAGAACAATTTTTAAGCTATTGTTGCCACGCCATCGCAACAACCGACATTCATTATCATCTTCCTGATTCACAGATCTCATACCGACTGGATCAATTAAGGCTACAGGTCCAGGATGGCTAATTCATGCTGGTAAACGGCCGCAAGCACTGTCTGCATAAAATTTCGATTAAGTCACGCCTTAAGAGAAATACACGCAAATTTCTATTTTTTTATGCAAAAAGATGACTAGCCCGCTTGATATAATTATCTCTCTAATATTTGCAATGCCATGAATATGAGCGATGGAACGTTGATTAAAAAATAAAATTACTATTTGATTTATATGAATATTTATTTTATAACGTGCTTTTGTCACAAAAATTTAATTAAGGCATACTTATTAATATTATATTAATCTACAGTAACTAAAATGATTTACTAGTAAAGACCCTTAACTGTGTTTTTACACAAAAGTCGTATTGCAAGTACACCAACTTTTAAAAATCGTTGACGAATACGTTGCACTACAACTATTAACTTCATTGTATCCATTTTGTCACCGGATACGATCGTACCGGCTGCTAATAGATAATAAATCACTAACGATACCAGGGTGATACCTAGCCGACATCCGCAAATATTGGAAAATAGGTTATGACCGAATATGTAATGCTAGGCATGGGATTGCTGTTTCTAAGCTTTTGTTTCACTGGAAATTAATTATTATCAGTACGTTAATCAGATTGTGATTAATCGTTACTCGAGGGAAAGCCTATGGACGCCATTGAAATTCGCAAATGTGTCTATGATATGAATTTTTCTTACTTACTGCTGACGCAGCGGCTGATTGGTGATGATAAGACCTCGGCGATGTTCCGTCTGGGTATTGATGGGGCAATGGCCGATACGCTGTCAAGTTTGCAGCCCTCTCAGTTGGCTAAGCTGGCTGAGGCAAGTCAATTGTTATGCCTGTTCCGCTTTGACGCTCATCAGATTATTACCCTATTTGACTCAGAATTTGCGGGTGAGTGAGCTGCGGCATCCGCACGCGGGTATTGTCTTGTCAATTCAATTAAGTGAACTTTGCAGTGCAAAAGTATTGCCTTGAACATAAAAAGGGTACAGCCATGAGTAATAAAAGCATCGTCCAGGAAGCAAAAGATATCCACATGGCCATGGAGCTGATCACCTTGGGCGCTCGTCTCCAAATGTTGGAAACGGAAACGCAGCTCAGCCGGCCGAAATTAATCAAATTATATAAAGAGCTGCGTGGAAGCCCGCCGCCAAAAGGCATGCTGCCGTTCTCTACCGATTGGTATATGACCTGGGAACAAAATATTCATTCCTCGATGTTTTATAATATCTTTCGGGCGTTAGAGCAAAATGGTCGCTCCAGCGGCATAGAGGTGCTCATCCAGGCATATCGCCTCTACCTGGAGCAATGCCCGCCTCTGGAAGAAGCCCCTCCCCTGCTCGCCATGACCCGCGCTTGGACCCTGGTGCGTTTTGTTAAAAGCGGATTATTGCAGTTGACCCCCTGCAGTCATTGCCAGGGGAATTTCATTACCCATGCCCATCAGCCGGCTCATGGGTTTGTTTGCAGTTTATGCCAGCCTCCTTCACGAGCCATCAAAAAACGCAAGAATATATCGGAGTTGCCAATATCGCAGGAGCAGTACCAATATGCCGTTAGTCAATAAAACCGGCGTCTCCCAGCCGCATTAATACGTCCGTCCGAGGTGGGCTATCCCACCGGCTTGATGAAAACCGGTTCGGCCGGACGTATCCAAAAAATTCCCATTTGCCCTTATGCAACACCAGCATCCCGTCGATTGGCACTCGGGTACCAAGGACCCCTCATTCAATGCAAAAACTCACCTCGATTACCCATATCCTTTTTTATATAGCCCCTGCCTAGCGGATAGATTATCGACACACCCTCCCGCTTTCCCGGTGTCACTATTGAAAAATTTAATGAGCAACGGCTGAATAGAATCTTGAATAAGTCGCATTTAATAATTAAAAAAATCAAATTTCCGTATTTTTATGCAAAAAAAATGCTAGTCATCTTAATTTATTTATATATCCATTGTTTTGGCGCCATTATTTTTCGAAGCCCTCGTCATTAAAAATGGCGATTATCTATTGATTTGTAAGGCCATTTATTTTTAATAAAATTTTTTGTCATATTTTCTTAATAAAAAAACCTTCCTTAATATAATCTTAATCTTGAGCCATTAATATGCCCGCATAACCAAACCACTGACCATGGTTTTACTCTCGACATTTCGTTGTCGGTAAGCTTCTCTTTCAAAGAACTGAAAAATAAATTGCACTACAATTATTAACGCAAATGATACGCATGTTACCACTAGCAAAACCGACGCCACGCTAATAGCCGATAATGGGCTTACAGTGCCAGGGTGGACTCTGGCGTATCGCAGTAATGAGTGGAAAAAAGGTCATGGCCGAATATGTAACGCTATGCATTGGATTATTATCCGCAGGCTTTTTTTTTTCAAAAAAATTCACTAATTATCAATAAGTTATATATAAATAATTAACCTTATATTTTGGAGATTGAATGAACGCTGCTGAAATTCGCAAATGCATATACGATATAAATTTTTCTTACTTATTGCTGACGCAACGTTTAATTAATGATGACAAACCCTCGGCCATGTTCCGCCTGGGGATTGATGAGGCCATGGCGGATACGCTGTCAAATTTGATGCCATCACAGATGACGAAATTGGCTGAGGCCAGTCAACTATTGTGTCTGTTTCGCTTTGATGACCATAAAACTATTAGTTTACTAACACAGGATTCCCGTGTTGCCGATCTCCAGCATCTTCATACCGGTATCTTATTGTCCAGCCAGTTAAACAAATAGCGCAAAAACCAGGGTATCGATGTGGACAAAAAGGTACCGTCATGATTTATAAATGAATATCCGCAAGAACATAACGGAGTCACCAATATCAACGGAGTAGTATCAGTATGCCGTGAGTCAATAAAAGCGGCTTCTCCACGTCGAATCAATATATCCATCTGATAAAGTCTCGATAACCTAGCGGTGGGTAACCGATCGGACGTATTAGAAACTAAAAATAATAAAATAAAAGTATATCCCATAATGTTCATTGATCTTGGTGATTCAACAAGATAGCTATTGCTACATAAAAAATAGCGCTAGGGCTGCCAACATAGTGGCGCAGCCCATCCAGGATCAATATCTGGTCTATTTGTGACAAAGGTTGACGGGTATAAGGCATGCCGGGCGTCAGGCGTTGGCCACGCCGGGACGCAGATACATGCGTGCCTTCCAGGCCAGCAGCGCACTGTATTCCTCGGGTACCGCAATATTGGCATAGTGCGCGAACAGCAGTCCCCCTAATACCGTGGCGTCAGCCATGGAGAACCCCTCCCCGGCAATAAACGGTTGTTGCCGCAGCACCCTATCGAAATAACCTAAACCGGCCAGCGCCTTCTCTCGGTGCATCTGGCCCCATTCGGTCCTGCCCGCCCATTCCGGGCTTTTATAAGCCTGGAGGATTGGCCCCAGGCCGGCGGTGGCATGATGAAAATAGATGCCGATCGCATCTATAAGCTCAGATTCCGCGCGTTTTTGCATCATATGGATCAGCGCTTTTTCACGCGCGGTGGTGCCCGTCAGGGTCGGGTTGCCCGCAAAATTATCCAGGTATTCGGTAATCGCCGTGCATTCGGAAATATAGGTGCCATCATCCAGCTCCAGTACGGGAATCGTCCCCGTGGGGTTGATGGCCAGGAACGCCGGTTGTTTATGCTCGGCGGCGGTCAGGTCGATATTGATGAATTCCACTCGTGCCAGCAGATTTTTCTCGGCGAGGACAATGCGTACGCGTAGCGGGTTGGGAAAGCCGGGGGTGTCATAAATTTTCATCAAGCGTGTCCTAAGTAAGAATGTATATATCTATCGGTAGATAGACAATAAGGCTTGCTATTATCCCCGTCAACATTTATTAATCGTGGTATTGCATACCGGAGAACAGAAACATGAGTAACGCGGATACCAGGGAACAGATTATGGCGATTGCGCGCCTGATGGTGCAAGCCAACGGCTATAGCGCGCTGAGCTTTCGCGATATTGCCAACGCCGTGGGTGTTAAAAGCTCAAGCGTGCACTACAACTTTCCGACCAAAGGAGCGCTGGGCGCCGAATTGGCGCGACGCTATACCGGCGAAATGAGCGATTATCTCGAACAGCTGCTGGCTGAAAGCGAAGACGCGCATTCCTTTATGACCCATTATACCGACGTATTTCGCGCCGCGCTCGCTAACCAAAATCGAATGTGCATGTGCGGCGTGATGGCCGCTGAGCATGATGAACTGCCCGAGGAAGTACAACGCGAAGTGGCGCAATTTGCCGACGTCAATGCGCTGTGGCTTGCCCGCGCCCTGGTGCGTTACCAGCAGGAACAACCGGCGGCGACAGCCCAGTCCCACGCCCTGGCGCTTTTCGCCGCCGTTGAAGGCGCACAGCTGGTCGCCCGCAGCCGGGCCGACATCCGGGTATATGACCAGATAATAGCTGCCTACCGTGCCAGCGGCCTACTGCCATAAGGTCAAGCCTCCCGTTAGCGGCCGCCACATGTTCCACTTGACAAGATGTGCAATTACACATCATACTCGAAACATGAAAACATTCCCAGGTTCAGACCTTTGTTATTGTCTCGCCGCCAGGCGCGGATCGCGTTTTATCACGCGCATTTATGACCGTCATTTAGCCGCGGTGCAATTGTCCTTTTCCCAGTTCTCGTTGTTGGTGCTGATTTACGAACATCCGGGTATTACCCTTAGCACCCTCGCGGAACTGATGGTAATGGAACGCACCACGCTGTTGCGCACGATAAAACCGCTGCGAACCGGTGATTGGGTGATGTGCGAACCGCAAGGCGCTAAAAAGATATTGGCATTTACGCTATCGGCGTTGGGTGAGGTCAAGTTTCAGGAAGCGCATTGCGCCTGGGCTGACGCGCAAAAAGAACTGGAGCAAAAAATAGGACAGGATGCCGCCGTCAGCCTGCGTAACCAAACCCTGAGTATCGTTTTCCCTCGGTGATCGTTTTTTTATCATCAACATGTGTAATTACACATGTTGCAAAACACTATTCCGCAACGCTCAGGAGATAACTGATGAATCAGCAATTGTTTTTGGTCACCGGCGCAACCGGCGAGACTGGTCGTAATACCGTTCGGCATCTGCTTGGCAACGGCTACAGGGTACGCGCGCTGGTCCATAAAGAGGATGAACGCGCCGAGGCGCTCAGAACGCTGGGCGCTGAGGTTTCGGTGGGCGATCTGTTGGATCATGACGACGCAATCCGGGCGACCGCCGGCACCAGCGCCGCTTACTTCTGCTATCCCGTTAGCCCCGGCATTATCAGCGCCACGGCCTATTTTGCCGACGCCGCCAAACGTGCCGGACTTAGCGCCGTGGTAAATATGTCGCAAATCTCCGCACGGGAAGATTCCCACAGCCATGCTGCGCGCAATCATTGGATCAGCGAACGGATCTTTGACTGGTCGGGCGTTCCAACCGTGCATTTGCGTCCGACATTCTTTGCCCAGTGGCTTTTGTATCCACAAACGCTGTCAACCATCGTCGCCGACGGCGTCATCGATCTGCCTTATGGTAATGGCCACCACGCCCCGATCGCCGCGGAAGATCAAGCACGGTTTATCGCGGCGTTACTGGCGCAACCTGCCGAGCATATCGGTAAGACCTATAACCTGCATGGCCCCATTGAACTGGATCAGGCCGGCATAGCCGCGGCACTGGGCAACACGCTGGGCCGGGACATCCGTTATCGGCCGCTTAGCATTCCGCAATATCGCGCGCGTCTCGAGAAAGCGGGTGTGCCGGAGTACAAAATCCAGCATTTCTGCGCCATTGCCGTTGACTATCAGGATGGCATTTTCGCCGGTAAAGATAGCATCATCGCCCGACTGACCGGCGAACCCCCGATGACGGTGCCGGATTTTGTGGCATTACACCGCGCGGCGTTCAACTAAATCCTAACCGTGACTTGGTGGTAAGCCCCAATGTTCGCCCGCCCTACGATCGGCCACCCTAGCGGTCTTAACCTCGGTAGGGCGGCCGATCGCGGGGCGGTCCGTCGTTAAGCCATGTCCTTGGCGGCCGCGACCGGCGGTTTGATACGGAACCAGGCAGCATAGAGCGCCGGCAGGAAAATCAGCGTCAGCACCGTACCCCCGATAGTGCCGCCAATCAGCGTAAACGCCAGCGAGCCCCAGAAAATCGAGAACGTCAGTGGAATAAACGCCAGTACCGCCGCCAGCGCGGTTAAAATCACCGGGCGCGCCCGTTGTACCGTGGCCTCCACCACGGCATCGTAAGGCGTTAACCCATCATGCTGGTTAGTGTGAATTTGTCCGATAAGAATCAGCGTGTTGCGCATAATAATACCGGCCAACCCAATGAGGCCCAGAATTGTGTTAAACCCAAACGGCTGGTTAAACAGCAGCAGGGTCGGTACTACCCCCACCAACGCCAGCGGTGCGGTAAGCAACACCATCGCCATGGCCGATAATGAGCGGACCTGAAACACAATCACGATCATCATCAGAATCAACATCAGCGGAAAAATAGCGGCCAGAGCGGTATTAGCCTTACCGGCCTCTTCCAGCGCGGCCCCCGTCTCAATACGATAGCCTGCGGGCAGCCTGGCGATCACCGGTTGCAGGCTGTTGATAACTTGCAACGAAATTTCCGGCGGCTGCCGGCCTTCGGCGATATCCCCGCGCACCGTCATCGTGGTCAGGCGATCCCGTCGATGAATAATCGGCTCCTCCATACGGATGTCGGTATGTCCGATCTGGTCTAGCGGGATCCGCTGGCCTTGGCTGCCGATCAGGGTAAATGCGCTCAGCCTGGCCGGATCGAGGCGATCGGCGCCGGCGCTGCGGGCGATCACCTCGACGGCGCGGATATCTTCGCGAACCTGGGTAACCGGCACGCCGGTGAGCAAGAACTGCAATTGCTGCGCGGCGTCTTGCGAGCTCAGGCCGAACGATTGCAGACGATCCTGATCCAAAACAAAATGGACCGTGGGCACACGTTCACCCCAATCAGTGTTGACCTGGCGCAAATTGCCGTTGTCCAACATCACCTGGCGAACCTGGCGGGCGATGGCCCGCACCGTTTCCCGATCGGCACCCATGACCCGAAACGCCACGGGGAACGGTGAATAGGGACCGAACACCAATTGAGTGACCCTAACCTTGGCCTCGGGCACCAAGCCGTCGGCCACCGCTTGGCGCGCATGCTGCTTTAACGTCTCGCGCGCCCGTTCACTGCCGGTGAGCACCACGATTTTGGCGAACGAGGGATCGGGCAGTTCCGGCGACATTGCCAAGTAGAAGCGCGGCGCGCCCTGCCCGATATAGGCGGTGACCAGCGTGGCCTCGGGCTGCTGCTTTAGCCAGGCTTCCAGTTTGGCCGTCGCCGCACTGGTGGATTCAATGGTGCTGCCCTCCGGCATCTGAACTTCCAGCAGGACTTCCGGCCGATCGGAAACGGGGAAAAATTGCTGTTTGACCGCGCCCATCGCGAACAACGCCACCAAAAAGATCCCGGCCACCGACAGCACCACTTTTTTATTATGGGCTACCGACCGGGCGATAAGCCGCCTAAGTTTTCGATAGAGCGGGGTGCCGTATATGGCCCCATGGCCGCCGGGTACCGGCTGAATATCCGGCAGGAGTTTAACGCCGAGATAAGGGGTAAAAGCGCCGGCCACCACCCAGGATGTCAGCAGCGCGAAGGCCACGATCCAGAAAATATTGCCGGCGTACTCACCGGCGCTGGACGCGGCGAACCCCACGGGCATCAGGCCGATTGAGGTTACCAACGCGCCGGCCAGCCGGGGCGCGGCGGTAGTCACCCAGGCCTGGCCGGAAGCGTAAACCCGATCGAACCCCTCCTCCATGCGTACCACCATGGTTTCAATGACGATGATCGCGTCATCCACCAACAGGCCCAGCGCCAGTATTAACGCCCCGAGGGTGATTCGATCGAAATCACGTCCAGTGGCCAGCATAATGACAAAGACCCCGGCCAGCGTCAGAGGTACCGCCGCCGCCACCACAATGCCCACCCGCCAACCGAGGCTTATTAAGCTGACGGTAATCACCACCGCCAGGGCAACAAAGAATTTCAGCATGAATTCGTTATAGGATTCCGCAATATTCACGGCCTGATCGGTGATTTTGCTAAACGACAGACCCAGCGGCATGTCAGCGGAGATGGCCGCCGCCTCGTGTTCCAGCTGCTTGCCCAGGACCAATCCGTTATAGCGCTCACGCATGACGATGCCCAACAACAGGGCCGGTTCACCCTGACTGCGGATAAGGAACGTAGCGGGATCTTCGTAGCCGCGCTTGACCTCGGCCACCTCGGAAAGCCGGAGCGTCCTGCCGTTCGCCACAATGGGCGTATCGCGGATTTTCTGCATATTATCGAACCCGCCATCAAGCCGAATCACGATTTGCGGTCCACGGGTTTCAATGGAACCCGCCGGCGTTACGCTGTTTTGAGCATTAAGAGCGGTGAAGATATCCCGCGCCGAGATACCCAGGGTAGCCAGGCGGGCATAAGAGAATTCGACAAAAATGCGCTCCGGCCGTTCGCCAATAATATTGACCTTTTTGACCCCCTTAATCGTCAATAACCGCTGGCGCAAGGTTTCCGCTTCCCGGACCAGCAAGCGTTGCGGTTCCCCCTGGGCTTTGAGCGCATAGAGCGCGAAGGTGACATCAGCATATTCGTCGTTAACGGTGGGGCCGATAACGCCGGACGGCAAGTTGGCGGCTTCGTCGCCGAGTTTTTTACGTGCCTGGTAAAACTCCTCCTGCACCTGCGCCGGCGGCGTTGAATCTTTCAGCGTCACGGTGGTGAACGCCAAACCGGGCCGGGTAAAGGTTTCCGTCCGATCGTACCAGGTGAGCTCCTGCATGCGTTTCTCCAGCGGCTCGGCCACCAGATCCTGCATTTCCTGTGCCGTGGCGCCAGGCCAGGCGGTGACAAAGGTCATGACCTTAATGGTAAAGCTGGGATCTTCCGCACGCCCCAGTTTCAG
>JAATGH010000281.1 GCA_015654745.1 Enterobacterales bacterium | reverse complement strand
GGAAAAACGGGATATATTGATTTCCGCCCTGGGCGATTCGCCGTTTCAGCTGCTGCCCAGCGCCGGGAGCTTTTTCCTGTTGGCGAGATTTAGCCATTTTTCACCGGACAGCGACGGAGACATGGTCATCAAGTTGATTCGCGATGCCAAAGTGTCGACCATTCCGTTATCGGCGTTTTACAGCGATGGTACCAATACCGGCATGATCAGGCTGTGTTTCGCCAAGGACGAGCAAACGCTGCTGGAAGGCGCTCGCCGGCTGTGCGCCTGGAGTACGAGGCGGGCCCAGCGCGCGGTCATGTAAATAAACCCCTATGCAAGCAACCGAGCTGATTGTTAATTAACCTTTGACGGGACTTATAATGAAAATAATTGCCAAACCTTTACTGACAATACTGATACTGGCTAGCGGCATCGCGTCGATGACGGCCATGGCGGACACGGGCAAAATCCGTTTCGGCCTGGAAGCGCTTTATCCGCCGTTTGAATCCAAATCGCCGACCGGGGAACTGCAGGGCTTCGATATCGATCTGGGCAACGCGGTCTGCCAGGCCGCCAGCGTAAAATGTGAATGGCTCGACACCTCATTCGATGGACTGATCCCGGCGCTGCAGGGCCGTAAATTCGACGCCATTAACTCCGCAATGAATGTCACGGAAAAACGCCGGCAGGCTATTGATTTCACGAACGTGATCTATCGCGTACCCACTAAGCTGATCGCCCGCGCGGACAGCGGACTGCTGCCTACTCCCGACGCGCTGAAAGGGAAGAGCGTCGGCGTATTGCAGGGGTCTATCCAGGAATCCTACGCTAATGCCCATTGGGCCAAACAAGAGGTTAAGGTCGTGGCCTACCAGGATCAAAATCAGATTTATATGGATCTGACCTCGGGACGACTGGATAGCACGCTGGTATTGGCCCCCGCCGGGCAATCGGGCTTCCTTTCCCAGCCGCAGGGTAAAGGGTTCGCGTTTGTCGGACCGGCGGTCACGGACGACACTATCCTGGGTAGCGGCATTGCCTTTGGCATTCGTAAAGGCGACGATAGCCTGAAACAACGGCTGAACGACGCCATCGCCAAGGTTAAAGCCCAGGGGACGGTGACGACGCTGGCGCATAAATATTTTGGCGACATCGACGTTTCCGCCCCGCAATGAATCCAGGCTGAGTCCCGTCATTGGCCGGAAGCGCCACGGCCGATGACGACACGCCCCAGGCGGCGCCACGGGGTAAACCCTGGCGTCGTCTCGACAATTCTCGACACCACCTTCATAGTTCCTCCATCTTTATTGATCCTTTTTTGTCTAAACTGTTAATACCCAAAATAATTCACGTTGCGACCAGGCGACAACGAAGCGACAAACCCGTCTGGAACGGATGTGAACAGCGCTTGGGCGGGCGTGAAAAACCCATCTACCCGCCAGGTGAAATATGACGGGTATATTGGGTTCTCCTGAGAGTAGGGACGTGCGATGCTGTGGCCTTATTTGCGTAACGATATGCGCAACTCAATACTTAATGACATGTTTAATTACAGGTATAGCAATACATGAAGGGTAAATCTGTTGGACGCAGGTGGCTGCTGATACTGGCAACCTTCGCGATCGTTATTGGCGCGGTTTTTCTCTGGCGGCATTTTCACACGCCATCAACCGACGGCACAACGGGCCAACCTTTCAGCGAAGGACGCAACGCCGCCGGGCATGGCGGCGGACATGGTGGTGGACGTTCCGGCCGCCGGTCGTCCACGCTGTCGCCCGTCCAGGCCGCCACCGCCCAGGAAAAATCCGTCCCCCGCTATCTTAGCGGATTGGGCACCGTTACCGCGGCCGCGACCGTCACCGTCCGTAGCCGGGTGGACGGCCAGCTTATGGCGCTGCATTTCACCGAAGGTCAATGGGTCAAGGCGGGCGCGCTGCTCGCCGAGATTGATCCTCGCCCCTTCGAGGTCGCGTTGCAGCAGGCCAAAGGCCAGTTGGCAAAGGACCGGGCTACGCTGACCAATGCACGGCAGGATTTCATGCGCTACCAACAATTGGTTAAAACCAATCTGGTCGCCCGCCAACAGTTGGATACGCAGCAGTCGACGGTACGACAATCCGAGGGACAGGTTGAGGTTGATCAGGGCGCCGTCGCCAGCGCCGAGCTGCAACTGGCCTATAGTAAAATTATCGCGCCGATCGACGGGCGGGTGGGCCTACGGCAAGTGGACGTGGGTAATAATATCAACAGTACCGATACCACCGGCCTGGTGATCATCACCCAAACCCGACCCATCGACGTCTTGTTTACGCTGCCGGAAAGCGACATAACCAGCGTGCTGAGGGCACAAAAGAGCGGATCCGCGCCGGTCATTGACGTATGGGATCGGAGCAATAAACAAAAATTAACCGAGGGCAAACTGCTCAGCCTGGATAATCAAATCGATGCCGCCACCGGAACGGTCAAGCTCAAGGGGCGGTTCGACAATAGCGACGACAGTCTATTCCCCAATCAATTCGTCAACGTCCGTATGAAGGTGGATACCCTGCAAAATGCGGTGGTGATTCCGTCGGCGGCGCTACAAATGAGCAATGACGGCCATTTTGTCTGGGTATTAAATGATGAAAACCAGGTTAGCCAGCATCGCGTTAGCGCCGGTTTAGACGACAATCAGCAGGTGGTGATCACCGCCGGTTTGGCGGCGGGACAACGTGTGGTTACCGACGGCATCGATCGGTTGACGGAAGGGGTTAAGGTTGAGGTGGTCGCTCTGGCGGTCAATCAACCCGCCCTCGTCGCAAAACCGAGACGGGGTGGGGACAAATCCTGATGGAGGTTATGCCGTCCAACCAAAACGGGGGGCCGTCCCGCCTGTTTATTCTGCGCCCGGTAGCGACCACTCTGCTGATGATTGCCATCTTGCTGGCCGGCATTATCGGCTATGGCGCGCTGCCGGTTTCCGCGCTGCCCGAGGTGGATTATCCGACGATTCAGGTGGTCACCCTGTATCCCGGCGCCAGTCCCGACGTGGTGACATCGTCCATCACGGCGCCGCTGGAACGCCAGTTCGGACAAATGTCGGGGTTAAAACAGATGTCGTCGCAAAGCTCCGGCGGCGCGTCGGTGATTACCTTGCAATTCCAGTTGACGCTGGCATTGGATGTCGCCGAACAGGAAGTACAGGCGGCGATTAATAACGCCAGTAATCTACTGCCTACGGATTTGCCCAATCCCCCCGTGTATAGCAAGGTCAACCCGGCCGATCCGCCGATCATGACGTTAGCGGTCACATCCACTTCCATGCCGATGACCCAAGTGGAAGATTTGGTGGAAACCAGGGTGGCGCAAAAGATCTCCCAGATCAGCGGCGTGGGGCTGGTGGCTATTGCGGGTGGTCAGCGCCCCGCGGTGCGAATACGCCTGAACGCCAACGCTCTGGCGTCATATGGGCTGGATAGTGAAACGGTGCGCACGGCGGTTGCGGCGGGCAACGTCAATACTCCCAAGGGCAGCCTGGATGGGCCGGATCGCTCCACGACCCTTTCCGCCAACGATCAAATGAAGTCCGCCGAAGAGTACCGCCAGTTGATTATCAGTTGGCAAAACGGCGCGCCGGTGCGGCTGGGCGATGTCGCCGATATTTAACAAGGGGCGGAAAATAACCGACTGGGGGCCTGGGCCAACCGGCAACCGGCGATCGTAATGAATATCCAGCGCCAACCCGGCGCCAACGTGATTGCCACCGCCGACAGTATCCGCGCCCTGTTGCCATCGTTAACCGCCAGCCTGCCCAAATCGGTTTCCGTTTCGCTGCTGGCCGACCGAACGGACACGATTCGCGCCTCGGTGAACGATGTTCGTTTCGAGCTGCTGTTGTCCATCGCGCTGGTGGTAATGGTGATGTACCTGTTTTTACGCAATGCCGCCGCCACGCTGATTCCGGCGGTCGCCGTGCCGCTATCGTTGGTGGGCACCTTTGCGGTGATGTATCTGCTCGGGTTTTCCATCAATAATCTCACCTTGATGGCGCTAACCGTAGCCACGGGGTTCGTGGTGGACGACGCGATAGTGGTGATCGAGAATATCTCCCGCTATATCGAACAAGGCGAGAAGCCGCTGCCGGCGGCGTTAAAAGGCGCCGGCGAAATTGGCTTTACCATTATTTCGCTCACCGTGTCGCTGATTGCGGTGCTGATCCCGCTGTTGTTCATGGGCGATATTGTCGGCCGGCTGTTTCGCGAGTTCGCGGTGACGCTGGCCGTGGCTATCCTTATCTCGGCTATCGTCTCGTTGACGCTGACGCCGATGATGTGCGCCCGCATGTTAAGCCATGAATCTTTGCGCCGCCAAAATCGCTTTACCCGCGCCAGCGAACGGATATTTGAACGGGTAGTGGCAGGTTACGGCCGTTGGCTGCAAAAGGTGCTCGGACATCCCTGGCTGACGCTGGCGGTGGCGTTTAGCATGCTGGTATTGACCATAGTGTTATATCTGACGATCCCCAAAGGTTTTTTCCCCACTCAGGATAACAGCGTCATCCAAGGCACGTTGCAGGCTTCACAAAACGTCTCGTTTAGCAATATGGCCCAGCGCCAACAGGAAGCGCTGTCCATTATCATGCGCGATCCGGCGGTCCGCAGCGTCTCTTCGTTGATAGGTGTCGACGGTACCAATGCCACCCTGAACAGCGGCCGGCTGCAGATCAATCTTAAGCCCCTGGATGAACGGCGGGACCGTATCGGCGTCGTGATCGACCGCCTGCAGCGGGCCACCGATGGGTTGACCGGCGTACGCCTGTATCTCCAGCCGGTGCAGGATCTGACCATTGATACCCAGGTTAGCCATACCCAGTATCAGTTTACCCTGCAGGCGATGTCCCTGGCGGAATTGAGTCAGTGGGTCCCCTCGCTGCTCTCTCGCTTGCAGACCCTGCCACAACTGCGCGACGTCAGTAGCGATTTACAGGATCGCGGGTTTGAGGCGTTTATCAAGGTCGACCGTGATAGCGCCAGTCGTTTGGGCATCACCATGTCCGCGGTGGATAACGCACTCTACGATGCGTTTGGGCAGCGGCTCATTTCCACCATTTATACCCAGGCCAATCAATACCGCGTGGTCCTGGAGCATAATAGCGATGCCGCGCCCGGCTTGATGGCCCTTGATACCATAAGGATCAAAAGCGCCAACGGCGATATGGTGCCGCTCGCGGCGATCGGCGGCGTACAGCAGCGGCTCGGGCTGCTATCGATAAATCATCAGGAGCAGTTCCCCGCCGCTACCGTGTCCTTTAACCTGGCGCCCGGCTATTCTTTAGGCCAGGCGGTGAACGCCATTAATCAGGCGGAGCGGGATTTAGCGCTGCCCGGCGCCATAACCACGCGTTTTCAAGGCAGCACGCTGGCATTCCAGGCGGCGCTGGACAGCACCGTCTGGCTGATTGTG
>JAATGH010000026.1 GCA_015654745.1 Enterobacterales bacterium | reverse complement strand
CCATGGCGCGCCAGATGTATCCCGATCTCGACGGCATTTTGTGCACCAACGACGATCTCGCGGTCGGTGTGTTACAAGAGTGCATGGCCACGGGTATAAAAGTGCCGCAAGACGTCGCGATCGCCGGCTTCCATGGGCTGGATATCGGCCAGGTCACCACCCCAAGGCTTGCCAGCGTCATCACCCCGCGGTTCGAGATGGGCAAGGCCGCCACGGAAATTTTAATCAAAAAAATAAAAGGACTACCTACCATAGAACATGTCGATTTGCATTACCGGCTTTCGCTGGGCGACTCGCTTTGATCGGCGGCGCGCCACGTTCTGCGCGCCGTTAGCCCAGGCGCCGGGACTACCGCCGACGTTGCGCTACCATCACATTATCCCCGCTAATTTGCCCGCACGATCACGAAGCCTGTAACAGGGTTTGTTAACACCTTTTAGCGTGACCTACATCGCAAAATCACCGTTGAAAAACCCGTTTCATAGAGCACAGAAAACACGTTTAACCCTTTTTCGCTGACAGGTGAATAAAATGACAACTGAGACATCCAAGGAAATCCTGCTGATAGCGCCGGTGATGGACACGCTGATGAACCGGCTGGAGACCCATTTTGTCGTGCATCGGCTGTATGAAATGGCCGATCCGTCAACCTTCCTGCGCTCGCGGACACAGACCGCACGCATACAGGCAGTGGTTACCCGTGGCGACATTGGCGTGCAGACGTCGGTACTGGAGTTTTTGGATCATGTGGGCATTATCGCCATTTTCGGCGTCGGCACCGATGGCGTGGATTTGGCTTATGCACACAAACGGGGTATTGCCGTGACCATTACCTCCGGCGCGCTGACCGAGGACGTTGCCGATATGGCGCTGGGGCTATTGCTGGCCACGGCCCGCCAGCTTTGTCTCGGCGACCGGTTCGTGCGCGAGGGTCGCTGGCTTAGCCAGGCGCCCGGTCTGGCTACCCAGGTTAGCGGTAAACGAATCGGTATTTTCGGCATGGGCAATATTGGCCGTGCCATTGCCCGGCGCGCGGGGGGATTTGGCATGCAAATCAGCTATGCCGACCGTTATCAGGATCATGCCCTGCCCTATATTTACGCACCCGACCTATTGTCGCTGGCGCGGCAAAGCGACTTTTTCGTGATCGCGGTGGCCGGCGGTAAGGACAGCGCGGGCATCGTCAACCGGGCGGTGTTTAGCGCCCTGCCAAATCACGCCATTGTGATTAATATTGCCAGGGGCAGCATCGTTAACGAGGCTGACCTGATTGAGGCATTGCAAAACGGCGAGATAGCCGCCGCCGGGCTGGACGTCTATGCCAATGAACCACAGGTCCCACCCGCGCTGATCGCATTGGAAAATGTGGTGTTACAGCCGCATGTTGCCAGCGCGACACACGAGACCCGGCAAAAAATGAGCGAGATTGTGTTTGCCAACGTGACGGCATTTTTTAATCAACAACCATTGCCCAACGCTGTTGAGCTATGCCCTAAATAATTCGCATTGCAGGCAAGCGCCAGCGAATGCATCCCGAGGATGCCTACCCAAAAAAGCGATTCGGATAAACGAGCGCAGGCAATGCGCCTGCGATTCGGAGTATGACGGGTATATAAAGCGTAATTATGCCGTAGGCGTTTTCCCCGAATGAAATAACGACTTATGCCTATAATCCATAATTTTTATGGTTACGAGCAGCCATTAATAATTAGCTCTTATTTCTCATTACATAGTCTTACATATTCCCTTTTATGTTCTCAATAAAAGGCAGAGTGGTATTTTTCACAGAGAGATCATCATGGATAACAAGATACCCAGCACCCGCTGGTTGCATATTATCGCACCGATACTGATTGCCTGTATAATTTCATTTATGGACCGGGTAAACATCAGTTTTGCGCTCCCAGGCGGAATGGAAACCGATTTGGGGATCACCAGCCAAATGGCCGGATTGGCCAGCGGCATTTTTTTTATTGGCTATTTGTTTTTACAGGTGCCCGGCGGCCGCATCGCCGTTAACGGTAGTGGCAAACGTTTTATCGCCTGGTCATTGGCCGCCTGGGCGATAGTCTCGGTTACCACCGGATTTGTCACCAATCATTATCAGCTATTGTTCCTGCGTTTTGTGCTTGGGGTATCGGAAGGCGGCATGCTGCCGGTGGTGCTGACCATGGTCAGCAATTGGTTTCCGGAAAAAGAGCTGGGCCGCGCCAATGCGTTTGTCATGATGTTTGCCCCTATCGGCGGCATGTTTACCGCGCCGATATCGGGAGCCATTATCAACGCATTTGACTGGCGCTGGCTGTTTATTATCGAAGGCCTGTTATCGCTGGTGGTGTTGGCGGTGTGGTGGTTGGTGATAAGCGATCGGCCAGAGGAGGCTAAATGGCTGCCGGCGCGCGAACGCGACTATCTGATAGGCGAACTTACCCGTGAACGGGAGCTGCGCCGTAACGCGCAGCCGGTCAGTAATGCCCCGCTTAAGGATGTGTTTCGTCATTCAGGGCTGATGAAGCTGGTGCTGCTCAATTTCTTTTATCAGACCGGGGATTACGGTTATACGCTTTGGCTGCCGACCATACTGAAAAATCTCACCGGTGCCAATATGGCAGGCGTGGGTGTCTTGGCTATCCTGCCTTTTGTCGCCACCATTTTAGGGATTTACGTCATTTCGCTGCTTAGCGATAAAACCGGTAAACGCCGTCTGTGGGTCATGGTGTCGCTGTTCTGCTTTGCCGCGGCATTGCTGAGTTCCGTTATTTTGCGCCATAACATTATCGCGGCCTATGTCTCCCTGGTGATCTGCGGCTTCTTTCTTAAGGCGGCCACCAGCCCGTTCTGGTCAATACCCGGACGCATCGCCTCGCCGGAAGTGGCCGGCGGCGCGCGCGGCGTCATCAACGGACTCGGAAACCTCGGCGGCTTTTGCGGTCCCTACCTGGTGGGCGTCATGATTTATATGTACGGCCAGAGCGTGGCGGTCTGCGCATTGGCGGTTTCGCTGGTGATAGCCGGCCTGATTACCTGCCTGCTGCCGAAGGAGTGCGATCTCACGCCGGATAAGCCCTCAGCCCCTGCCGCGGATGCCAGCCTAAAGGACATCCGGCGGGCGTGAATTCCGCCATGGCGCCTGGGCGCGGCGGACGTTTATCTGCGCGCCCAACCGACCAGTCCATGTTCCCTACAAACAGAAGGGCGCCCCGCGGCGCGGACCCTGGGCCTGCCCCATGGCCGCGTCCGCGCGTTAATAGTTCATTCGAAGGAGAAAAAAGTGAATCTGGCCGAGCAAATCGCATTATGTCAGCACCACCAACAGGTACTCGTCTTTAACGCCTTTAATCAGGATACCGCCTGGGCGCTGGGGAGCGCTTTGAAGACCGCAGCCGAGTCGCGGCAATTTGCGCTGGCGATCGATATCTCCGTCAATCAGCACGGCTGGTTTAGCTACCTGATGCCCGGCGCCACGGCGGAAAATACCGATTGGGCGCGACGTAAGCGCAATCTGGTGGATTTACTGGGTATCAGCTCCTACGCCGCGGGGCTGATGTTGCAACAACGCCAGACGACATTGGCGGAACGCTATGGCGTTAATCCGCGCGATTATGCCGCCTTTGGCGGCGGCATTCCGCTCAGGGTCGCGCAGGTGGGCATCATTGGCAGCATTACCGTGTCGGGGGCGCCACAGCGGGATGATCATAACCTGGTGATAGGCGTGGTGGCGCAGTTGACCGGCGCCGGCGTCCTGACGCTGCTGCCCGAGCCGGCGATCTGAGGCGCGGGACATTGCCCGCCATCCGCATCCAAGGTAACCGACGGCTAATATCCGTTTTCGGGGTTATCCCATCCAAGCGGCCTAAATACCAAGAAAACGGGCGATGGCATCGATAACCCGCGTTGAGGCATGACCATCACCATAATGATCGGTGCGCCTTGGAGTGGCCGAGTAGTGTTCAAGATTATCCAGCATTGAGGCCACGCCGCTGACGATACGGCTTTCCGAGGTGCCGATTAGCGTAGCCGACCCTGATAGCGTCGCCTCGGGCCGTTCTGTGACATTGCGTAATACCAGGGTCGGTTTTCCCAAGGTCGGCCCCTCCTCTTCGGCGCCACTGCTGTCGGATAATATAATATCGACCTGTTTCATTAAATGGCAAAAGTCGAGATAATCAAGTGGCTCAATTAATAGCACATTGCTTGAATGGGATAAAACCTGCACAAAAACCTGTCTGATGACCGGATTTTTATGCAAAGGGATAATAAATAATACATCCCCTCGTTTTGCCAATGAACTAATGGCATTGACTATGCCAGGCAGCCGGTGCCAGGACTCGCGGCGATGGGCGGAGGCTAAGATTAATTTTCGGCGGTCATTTCCCAATCTATTAAATATGGGATGACGAGGCACGTGTTTTTTACCGATCGCCCATTTTAAGGCATCAACGCCGGTATTGCCGGTAATCACAATATTGGATTCCTTGATGCCTTCACGCAGCAAATTAGTCGCATTACCCGGCGTCGGGGCCAAATGAAGCGCGGCAATCTGCGCAACCAGTTTCCGGTTGCCTTCCTCGGGAAAAGGGGAATGCAAATGACCGCTTCTCAAACCGGCTTCGACATGGATCACGGGTATCTGCTGATAAAAACCCGCCAAAGCGCCCGCCAGCGTGGTTGCCGTATCACCATGGACGATAATGGCGCTGGGCTTAATTGCCGGTAACACGGTTTGCAGGCCGTTCATTATTTTGGTGCTGATTTCGCAGAGACTTTGGCCGGGTTTCATGATGTTAAGTTCTACATCGGGTATGATATCAAAAATCATCAAGGCTTGTTCCAGCATCTCCTTATGCTGACCGGTGGAGATGACACAGAGTTCAAAACGATGGTCCTTTTTTAAGACTTTAATCACCGGCCCATATTTGACGGCTTCTGGCCTGGTGCCTAAAATAATAGCCAATTTTTTCATAATCTGTAACTCCAATCACAAAACAGCGGAAAAAAGCAGAAAAATTACCCGTCTGATTACAGTTATTATATTTTCGGCGCAAACAAATTATTGACTAAAAAATATATTTTTCATACATGTTGAATTAATGTTTTATAATTATAATCAATATATTCGATTATTTTTCCTTAAGGAAATATGATATGTCCTTGTCTAAAATCATCATACCCAATCTTAACATTACGTCAAGAAAATACCCAAAGACCCACGTCAAATAATCATTTATTAACAAGTAAAAAATATGATTTTTAATTATTGTGTTATACCTTTAATATAATTCAGCAATAGCTAATCAGACGTGTCCCATCCTTGTCACGTCCGATATCAAATCGGTCGTTCCAGGCTGCCGGCGAAATCCCGGCGCGGTTGACCGCATCCATGCCGACCGGACATCGCGGACTATTTCAGGTTGCCCAAGCCCAACGGCGCCGGGTCAAGACCAAACCGATCGGCTACCGGATCATGCAGCCGGAACCGATCGGCGCGCCAACCGGATTAATGGCGTAAGCGTGCCTGCCTAAGCCACGGCCGGCCGGGTAATCACCCGCCCCGCGGTTTCGCTATGCAGTACGCCGTCGGCGTAAACCTGCCGGCCATTGATCCACACCTGCCGTATACCGGCCGAGCGCACCTTGGGATCGGCGAAGCGGGCGCAATCCATTACGCTACCCGGCTCGAACAGCACCAGATCGGCAAAATAACCCGCCATCACCCGGCCTCGCTCGGGGATACCCATTTCCGCCGCGGTCAGTCCGCTCATTTTATGCACTGCGGTTTCCAGCGGGAACAGACCCAAATCCCGGGCATAATGCCCCAGGATGCGCGGGAAAGTCCCCCACAGACGAGGATGGGGATGCTCATCGTGCGGCATGCCGTCCGAACCGATCATGGTCTGTGGAAAAGCCAGAATCCGCTGCACGTCCTGTTCGTCCATCATAAAATAGATCGCGCCGGCCGGCATCAGCCGCTCCGCCGCCTGCAGGTCATCGCAGCCCAATAAACCGGCGATCTCGGCCAGCGTTTTACCGGCGTACTGGGGATAAGGCGTCGACCAGGTCACCAATACGCTTGACGCCCGCGCGACAAACGCCGGGTTCAGCGTAGTGGAAGAGGCGTTATAGGGGTAACAGTCCAGTGACACCCGCTGGCGTGCCATGGCCGCGCCGATACGCGCCAGGGTTTCCACCGATCGGCCGTGGTTGGCCACGCCGGCAATTTTATGATGCGAGATAACCACCCTTACGCCCAGACGGCGGCCGATCTCAAAGGTCTCCTCCAGGGAAGCCATTACCCCTTCCGCTTCGTTGCGCATATGGGTGACATAAGGCGCGTCAAAGCGCGCCAGCGGTGCCGCCACCGCCACAATCTCTTCCAGGTCCGCCGCCCGGGCCGGGGGATAAAAGGTCCCGGTGGAAAAACCAAAGGCCCCGGCCTCCAGGGACGTTTCCAGCTGGCTACGCATCTGCTCGCGTTCCCATAGGCTGGCGCTGCGCTGCAAATCGTTGCCCATCACGTTGGCGCGCAGGGTGGTATGTCCCACCATGCACGCGGCGTTGACCGCAATGCCCTGCCGTTGTAACGCGGCCAGATAATCGGCAAAACGGGGAAAGCGCAGCCAGCCCGGCGCGGCGATCAGATCCAGCGGCGCCTGAATATGACTCATGCTGGCCGGCGCCAGGCTCAATCCACAGTTGCCGGTGATCACCGTGGTTACGCCCTGGGATATTTTCGCCAACATCATGCCGGGCGTCAGCAAGGCTCGATCGTCATGGGTATGTACGTCAATAAAACCCGGCGCCACCGCCAGGCCGGTAGCATCAATATCCCGTGCCGCCACCGCCGCCGACAAGTCGCCGACTGCCTGAATACGGTCGTCGGCCAGGCCGATATCCGCCGATCGCGGCGCGTCGCCGCTGCCGTCAAACAGCCGCCCGCCGCGAATAATCACATCCAATTTCATATCATCTTCCCGCCGGCGGTTTGCATGCCGGCTTAACCGGTTAAATTGACCCTTAGCAGGCGGCGATCATGCCGCCGTCCACTCGCAGCACCGACCCGGTAATAAACGAAGCCTGGCGGCTGGCGAGAAACGCGACCGCGGCGCCGTACTCGTGCGGATGACCATAACGGCCGACCGGAATGGTCGCGGTGCTGTTGGCCATCACCTGCTGCGGGGTGATATTTTCGCGTCCGGCCCGGGCGGCGTCCAGCTGGCTGACCCGCGCGGTGGCGATGCGTCCGGGTACGATTATATTCGCGGTAATGCCGTCGCGACCGACCTCGCCGGCCAACGTTTTGGACCAGCCGACCAGCGCCATACGCAGGCTGTTGGACACCGCCAGGTTGGCAATCGGCGCCACGATGCCGGACGAGGTGCTGGTAATAATCCGGCCCCAACCAGCCGCGCGCATATCCGGCAGCACCCGGTCGGTCAAGTGGATTAACGAACCGACCATGGCGTTGAACTGCGTCTGCCACAGGAGCGGATCCACGCCGCTGGCCTTACTGGGCGCCGGACCGCCCGAGTTATTGACCAGAATGCCGATCGGGCCTAATTCGGCGCGAATCCGCGCCAGCACGCCGTCGAAGCTGTCCAGCAGGGCTAAATCGAGCACATAGGCGCGCGCGCGTCCCCCCGCCTGCTCAATCAACTCGACGGTTTGCGCCAGGGTCGCCGCAGTACGGCCGGTCACCGCCACCGCCACCCCTTCCGCCGCCAACGCCAGCGCTATCGCGCGTCCCAACCCGCCGCCGGCGCCGCTGACCAGCGCCACTTGATCGTCTATCGCAAAATTCATACTGTTATCCTATTAACGGGTTAATCGTTGTTCTAGCCGGGCGATCAGTTGGCCCAACTCCTGCAAATCGTCTTTATCCAGCACCGGTCCCGGCTGACGCACCTGGGCGCTGCTAATCACGCCGCGGCGGCGCAAGGTTTCTTTACGCAGCGCCAGGCCGATACCGTACTGGAATTCATGGCGCAGCAACGGCAGGTAGCAATCAAAGACATCTTCCGCTTCCTCCGGCCGGCCCTGGTCAAACAGCCGGCACACCTGTACCAGCATTTCGGGATACGCAAAGCCGGTCATCGCGCCGTCGGCGCCACGACGCATCTCCTGGGGTAAAAACAGTCCGCCGTTACCGACCAGGATGCTGACCCGGCGTAATCCCCGCTCCGCGCTACGGCGCCGTACCTGGCTAAGCTTGCCCAGGCCGGGCAGATCTTCATGCTTGAGCATCACCAGTTGCGGCAAGGCTTCGATCAGGCGCAGCATCACCGATACCGACGTGTAGACGCCGGTGGACTGGGGAAAATCTTGCAAACAGATGGGAATATCGGGCCCCAGCAATTGCGCGACGTCCAGGAAGTATTGGGCGATGCGGTCATCGGTTTTCAGGTTGGCGGCCGGGGCCAGCATCACGCCGGCGGCGCCAAGATCCATCGCCGCCCGGCTTAAATGCTGCACGTGTTGATGGGCGGCATGGCTGACGCCCACCACCACAGGCACCCGCCCGCCGACCCGTTGCAGCACCCGGCGCATAAACAGCAGCGACTCCTCTTGGGTCAGCTTGGGCGCTTCGCCCATCATGCCGAGGATGGTGATACCGCTGACCCCCTTTTCCAGGTAAAAGTCGATCAGCGTATCCGCACTGGCCAGATCCAGCGCGCCGTTGTCGGTAAACGGCGTCGCCGCGATGATATAGACCCCGCGCGCCTGTTCATCTAATTTCTTCATCATCATTCTCTACCCGTGGTTAAAATTCAGTAAACCGCGCCACGATGCCGGCACGGACCTGCGCCAAATGCCGCACCATCGCCGCGCGGGCTCCTTCGGCGTCGCCGTTGCCGATATGGCGCAAGATGGCGATATGCTCTTCACAGCCTGGTTCAAAGCGCGCGGCGGTGCCGTTCTGATCGAAGCTGCGCGCCTTGATGCGCAGATCGAAAATCATCTGTTCCAACATGGTGTTACCGCTGTGGGCGGCGATGGTCATATGCACCAGATTATCGATGCGATGGTTCTCGTATATCGAACCGTCGTGCGCCACGCGGTGCTGTTCGATTTGGGTAATCAGTGACGCCGCCAGCGCCGGCGGCATACGCCCGGTGGCGCTGGCGGCCGACTCGCCTTCCAGCAATTGGCGTAATTGCAGGATCGACAGATAATCGCGCAGGCTCGGCTCCTTCACCATCAGTTGGCCGCGCCCCGCGCGGCTGGCGAAGCCGCCGCCTATCAGCCGGCTTATCGCCTCGCGCAACGGCGTGCGCGAGACGCCCAACGCCGCCGCCAGCGTACGTTCCTGCAGAGGGACGTCGCGTGGAATGCGTCCCAGCGCAATCATGTTCAGCAGACGGTGGTAGGTCTCTTCGGCCAGTTCAGGCGCCGCCGTTTCCGGCATGAAGGTCTCAGGAGGTTTATTTATCTCGGTCATGACCATGGTATTTCCGTCGAATCAATATGTTGCAGACAGAGGTCCAGCCCGTGGCGCAGTCTGGCCCCGCGGCGCATGGCTTCATTAAGATCCACCGCCATGAAGCTTAGCCCCTGCCCCGGACGCATTTGTCCCAAGCGCGGCAGATCGGCGCTGATGATGGTGGCGATTTTCGGGTAACCGCCGGTGGTTTGCCGGTCGTGCAGCGCCACAATCGGCTGGCCGTTGCCGGGCACCTGGAT
>JAATGH010000480.1 GCA_015654745.1 Enterobacterales bacterium | reverse complement strand
TAATAGCTATCATGCATTTCGACATAACGTACAATAACATCTTGTTCAAAAAGGTAAGTCAATATACCATCATCCTCAAAACTTAATACACCTCGATCAAGTTCAGTCGCCCATCCTTTCAACACATTTTTTTTATTTTTAATGCTATCCGCAACAAATTCATTTATCATCTCAATTTCTTTGCCCATTTTTTTATCAAAAAAATGTGTAATACTTTTATGAAAAATTGTGGTCATGGGTACTGGATTAAAAAAAGAAAAGAAATTCTTTGCCACCTTAGTCGAACTCCGCATCACTAATTCAGGCCATGCTTCAGCGAGATTCGCTATAATGTACGATCGGAGCGCCCTTCCTGATATTCGATTGAGTTTAGCTTTTTCCACAATGTTCTTTAATGTTCCTTTGCCCAACCGATGTAAAGATGAACCGGTTGGTATCATTATTGTTACCAAGTCGAACACGTCAAATAATAGATCGCCAAAAGTAAATTCATGTTCAGCATCGTGCCAATGCTCCCAAAGCACATTGTAAAAGGGGATTAAACCAACGAAATAGTCCCATAGTGTTCTGGTTTTCAATTCTTCCTTCAATACTTTTGCCGTTTCTTCCAGGGTTCGCTCATTCCAATAATCGATAACATCTAATAAAGACTCATAGTGTCCTTCTTTTCTATCAGCTGATAATGAAAACTCGGACGCTGGCATAGAGACACGATTCGGCTTCGGTATTATCAGAACAGGATTCCAATCTACCGGTAGACCCGGCAATTCTTCATCCTCAAACAGTAGATGATTAATATCACTTAACGTGGCTGATACCTGCTGTCGATAATTCATATCCAGATGAAATGAAGTTAATTTCCACGCATTAATAATATTTAACATAAAGCGCGATGGTTCACCAGACTCAATATATCTTATAAAAGGTGACGTCAGGAGTGTGGATATAACCACAAATTTTTCATCATATAACTTCGCTATAATCACATACCCCAAATTATTGGCCGGCGTGGATATCCAGGTATCTGGCGTTAACGTATTTTGTAAATATTCTCTTGAAAATATTTTAAATGTGTAACATTCCTTAGGCGGAAACATCATATTGACAAAATGTATATCAACATTCATTACCATATTCATCGTTCTATTTCTGGCCTCATGATAAATATCATGTATTTTATATTCAATAAATTGATTATAATATTCTTCTGGATCATCAAACGTACTCATATTTTTCATTTTGAATACACTCGAAAACACCTCGGTGCCACGCAGGTTAAAGTCCATGGAAAATAACCATTCTTCGCGTTGAAACTCATGAATTAAGGATAAAATGTCGCGGACTTTCAACTGCGCCGATATCTGCTTATGCAGATGGGCATACCAGAAGGTGGCAGCGGTAACTAAATAGGAAAGGTGTCCCTCATCAACGCGATTATGATAGTTTTCAAGGTGTACATGATCAGCTATCTTTAACCTCCGGTTAAATTGAAAATGCTTGGCCGCGGCAATTTTAGCGCTAATAAGCCGTTGTACCGGTGTGTTTGAAACGATGGGAATATGTTCTAAGCTATTGATATAATGAGCCGCATCATACTGTAGCTGAAATTCCTTCATATATTCCAAAAGAATTATGCACTCATGATTATAGCGAATGCGATCGGTCAAATCCATAATCCATAAACTGTAGCTGGGTTCAAAAGCATCATTAACCGGATACAACAACGTCGCTATATCATCCGCTATTAATTTGATACTTTTGTCGATTGGCTCAATATTGTTCCTATATTCTAATGGAGTATTGTGGTTATCATTTTGCAAACCCATAAAATCGAGTAATTTCAGCACACGTGATAAATGTGACCCTTCTGTTTCATTATGAAAATTAAAATCGGCAATTTGTTGGCCAAATGATGTTACTAGACTTTCAACGTCAAAATCTTTTGGCCCATTGCTAAATAATTGCCAGTAATCTGTATATTCACCCGGTAAAATATATGAATTCCCATACACGCTGATACCAAGCGATCGGTTATAATCAATAATGTAAATGAAAATTCTTTGCAAAATATTATTTTCCAATTCACCAAAATTTTCATTAACCAGGGATTTATAAATTTCTTGGTTATTAATGAATAAAACCCGATTTAACACTGAATATTTTTGGTCGAACTCTAAATGTTGACGATAGAGTTCCAAGGCGGATTCGAGCATTTTTATATAATGATAATAGAGTTGATTCATATTCAATTCAAGGTATCTTTTTTTAGTACCTAATTTGCTTTTGATCCATTTTTTTGCTTCTTCAAAAGTTCTACTATTTTTTATCACCAACATTTCACGCACCACCCTAAAGTTTATTTTTTGAAAAGCATGCCTGATATCGGTGTTTAGATTGATAAAAAAATCCTCCAATTTTGATCTGGCAGATAGATTATCAAATAATTCTTCATCATGATTGATCAGTAGCGTTGAACTGGCATCGCAGCTATCTAAAACCTTCTCGCAATATTTTTTTAATAAAAGAGTATTAATGATCTTGGTTTCATTTTTTAGATATTCCGCACTATCAAACATTTTTTCTATTTTTAGCGACAAAAAACGATCAAACCCATCTAGCCATTTCAAACTATTGATGATGTCGTCGTTCTGTTTTCCATATTCAACAATATAATCTTGATAACCCCTCATCGCCTCGGCATTAGGCATTTCAATATCTACCCGGCAAACGGCGGCAGGGACTGATGAAATGTCAATTTTGAGATTTTTCTTCAATGACTCTCGCGTATCATCGGCCAGGAGGCTTGGCAAAGCCAATAACCCTGCGGTATACGTAAGCGCAGTTAATTTCGCTGCAGTTTTTTCTCTATTCATTGAAAAGGTCGGATTTAACAACCAAGCGCCAGCAAAAAAAAGTACGCCCGATAATAATATTTCTACCAGTGAGGGACCAGGTGGTTGAACGGCGTCTTCAAAATAAAATGACACCCTATCCGTTAATATCTTCCGCCCATATTCATTACTGACATAAATACGCCTACCGCTAGGCAATAATATTTCATCGAATCTTACTAAATATTTTTCATCCTGGACTTTCAAGAATATATAGTCTTCACTCCTGCCGGTATTCATTACCTCTGGATGTCGTTCAAGTTCTGCACGGCATTGATACAGATAATTCGGCTTATACTTTTCGCCTCTAGGAAGGCGATTTTTTTGGCGTTTGCCGCACTCAATATATTGATCTGTAGACTTGGCTTTTTTTAGCGTTGATAAATTATTTTTTATCTTATTTTCATTAAGACAACAACCCTTTTTATTTATGATGATATTCGCACATTTTGTCTCGGATACGTTAATACCACCATTATGTAATATGCTACTAATGTATTTCAATATAGTCATCCTTTTAGCCATCAGGTTTTAATAACGCACTGTCATTCAACACTATTTTACTTTGACCCGATCACTCTAAATGAATGTACTGTTATACATCACTAAATTTGTATCATTAAGTTTTTATCCGCAATTAAACTTCGCCTTCAATTATTTAAATCATAACCAGTTATTGTACAAATAATGTCTTAAAAATGAATAGCGTTATTGCGCTATTAATCCGCGCAGAAGGATAAATGCTGCTAAACGCGGCTGAATACGACAGTATGCAGCCTTAATTAAAGATGACATGCTGATTAACAATGGCGTTTGTTCTGGGCGCAATATATCATTATTTAATGAGCAAAAGCGCGGTGCCTGACCAACGGCGGAAGATGCAGAAAGAAAAGCGCCAACGGCAACACATACAGCAGCCTGTTGTATTTACCAACCATGTCCAACCCATACTCATGGGGTTGGATGCATAATTATAGCGCCTGCAGAGTAAGCATCGGCAACCAGACAACCTGAGAATTTTCCCCGGTTACCCGGCTGCTAAAGTAAGCTCCGCCCACGTTGAGTCTGACATTGAAATTTAGCGATTTTCCGACGCCGGCCGCACCGGTCCCGGTCATGCCGGATGTTAACAAAGTGGTGTAATCAAATTTCTCGCCGGTTTTTCCTTCAGATAGCTGAACTCCGGCATTCGCGCCTAGGCCCATGGCGTCACCGGTGGCTTTGGCTGTCTTTGTAGCTGAATCCTTGAAGAACGATTTTACCGTTCCGACCAAGCCAACGACATTATCCGGTTCGCCTATGAATGAACCCAGCCGCTCCCACTTGCCGGTGTTCTTATTGATATACTCAAGGGCCTTGGCATTTTCCGATTGCACGTAACCGCGAGCCGCTTCATCTCTCATCGGCGCACCAAACCAGGCCGGCATCCAGTCGGAACGTATGGCGGCGTCCCGGTATCAACCAGCTGTTTTTGATAACTGGCACAGGTAAGCGGACTGTCGGCGCAGATTTGCTGAAGCTCGGCATAGTTCTTGTCACTTAACGCTTGGTATTTGTCGGCCACGGCCTTGCAGTCACCGCCGGATGTTTGGCAGGCTCGCCACTCTTTATCCAAGGCCCGAGCTTTATCGCCGTTAAGTGAGTTATTCTCCACAACAACTCCACTACCGTATGTTTTGGTCATTACCGCCATTTTTCATAGTGAAGTCAGTATGTTACCTTCCGTTCTCCCACTGTGCTTTAGCCTTTCGGTTTGATGACCCCGGCACGCCTTTTTCACCTGTTAAAGAGCAGCCGCCTATACACTTTATCAACGTTTTTCTCTCTGAGCAGTATACGAGGGGGTTTATTTCTTATTCGGCGGGGAGGCGGACCGCAGCTTGTCTGTGGCCCGGCGAACCGTCTGCCGGAGGGGGGCATAAGCCGCGTATCGCAAGCCTCCGCTGAAGAGGAGAGTTAACACTACTTTGCTCACCACCATCAACTGATTAGGAGTTGATTATGGCTGATTTGCATGATAATTCTGAACCCGTGATTTCCCAAGCCTTGCGCCATAGCACCGTTGGCTATGTTCCCGATCCTTACCGTCACCCTCAGGTCAAGCTTAAGGGCAAGTGGTTGGCGCAGGACGTTTTTTTGTAGGGACGCCGTTAACGGTTAGAGTATGGAAGGTTGTTTGGTGGTCACTGCCGGGACAAGTCCTTTGATGAACGAGGTGCTACAACTCACCGATCGGCTGTCAGTTCAGTCACGCCTGGAACTAGAGCAGATTATTCAGAGCTTGGTGCTCAAAGATAAGCTGATGAGGAAAAAGTTAATTAGGTAAGCGCAGAAAAAACAGCCACCTTGGAAAAATAGCCAGGGTAGCTAGTCTTTTACTTCACATCGAATATCCACAGTATGAAACCGCTTATAACGCCAATAGCGCCCATTTTCAAATATAGGTAAATATTCATTTTAATTAAATCGAGGAGATCTTGGCCGCCACTTACCCAATAGCCCAGGACTTGAAAAACCAAACTCATTAGAAATAGCATAATAAAAAACGCACAAGGCAGATAGATCATAATAATCATCGATTTATTTCTGATCATCGTATTTTCCATTATTTTTAGATAGTATTCAGCTCCAGCGTTAAAAAATCCAGAGCCTGCTGAATCACCTATATTCCCAGCCACAAAAGGAATAATACTTTGAGGTACAGGCTTTGTAATCGTCCAAATCCCAATAGGTACCCATTCATATTGTTTTGATACGGGATTCAGTACTTTATTCATCGGCACCTTAAGTATATTACCTGCAGCATAACCCGCTGGTGCTCCGGTCTTACCCGGTAACGTCCCCATTAGGGGATCATCACCTCTGATCTTCGCCGAATAATATCCACCCACAGCATTCCAGGTAACGGTTGGATTATATCCTTTACCTGCAGTTATTATATCCACAGTCCCTGCACCAATGACATCGGAGAGTTTTACCTCTCCATGAACTCCATATTGTATACCAGCATTTGCTCCACTCGAAATACCTGCGGCGATTAATTGTTCTTTACCTCCAACGCCAGTGAGTATAGCTCTTGCACCTTTAAATATAAAAGGCCAACTGGTTGGATCACTAGCCGCCGCTAATATCCTATCAGTCGTAGTAATTTTTTCTTTTAAAAAATGCAGATCATTGCTATTGAGATAATTAACAAGCCTAGCGGCATCGTGATCTTTTAATTTTTCACTTGCCCGAATTTGAGAGAGGTCTGCATCCATAGCAACATGGGTATTCGCTTCTATAAGATCTTCGTACGTCACACAAACCATTCCCCCAGACGTGCATCTCTCTTTAAGTTCGGCGCTATCTTGGTTACTTATGTCGAGGTATTTTTGTATGATTGCCGTGCTGTCACCACCTGACACTTTACAATCTGCCAGCTCTTTATCTAGGTGTCGGCCTTGTTTCGCTGTCAGGGAGTTATTCTCCATTTTTTTTAGATCCCAACTTACATTTAATCCAAATGCCAATACCGAGCACTGAACCCGCTGCCCCTCCTTTTTTCGAAGAAAGAAATACCGCCTCTTTCCAATCAAAGGAAAAATAACCAATTTTGAAATAAGCCAGAATTGACCCAGCAGCACTCCCTAAAATGCAAAGACTAAAGAACACAAAAATACATCGGCAAATAAGAGTTATAAGCAGATGGAAATCACTTTTTATCATCATTCAGCTCTGCTTTATCAAGAGCATTTTCTACAACATCGCTAACTACCTTGCTAGTTAGAGAACCGCCAACATTCCCTATTAACCCAGCAGTACTCTTTTTAATCGCTGTCGATACCCCACGAGTAATAAATTTATCAGCTTTACCACCTACAACAGAACCTAATCCAGCCCCAATCATTGCATTAGTCGGATTTTCACCTTTAACCGCACTCCCAAGAGCGGCTCCACCCATATTAATTCCCAGCGAGGGCAATAACCCTTTCCTTTTCGTTGCTGATGCCGTCACTCCCGCCATCACCGCATCCACATAACTAAAAGGATCTTTCCCGCTTAGCTGGACTGCGGTATTAACACTTACACCTATCGTAGCATTACCGACCATCCCAAGTTTGATCGTGCGGCCGAGCGGCCCCATCCCAAACAATAACGCTGGATCCCCTATGCCCGCATTAGAAGTGTGGTAACCCCAGGTTTTCATGATGGTGTGCGCTTTTTGCTGGGCCTCAGTGTTGAGAGCCGACTTAAGATAGTCTTGCCCCGTCAGCATGCCGGTGATCAGCTCTTTTGTTACCGCATCGCCATGCAGCGTCTGCATATCAGATGCATATAGTCTGATATAGCTGTTCAATTCGGTGCTCTCCGCTGCGGTTAGCACTGTCGGATCTTTTTTAAACTGGGAGACCAGTGCATCACTGCGTTTATCCGCATTTTCTAGCTCTAGATATTCCTTGGCGGTTTGCAGCGTCTTGTCACCCTGCATAATTTTTTCCGCCAAATCATTCCGTTTTATTGCTGACGGCGTGCTTAAAAAATTATTCTCCACCGCATTTTTACCCATTTGCGCCCCCACTATCGCCTCGCCTGTTCCGTTGCCGGCCAGCCCGCCGGCCAGTCCCGCCGCCAAGGTGCCCAGCGTGCTGATGATCTGCTTTTCCCCTTCCGTTAGCTGCTCGACGGTTTTGCCTGGGTAAGCCTGTTTCATAATCTGCGCCGCCGCCAGTTCGCCGGTTAACGCCCCGGCGCCGCCCGCCAGGGCGTCCTGGCCCTGCAGGTGCGCCCGCAGCGCGCCGGCGAGGGCATGGGCGGCGTAGCGCGCTTCATCGTTATCGCCGCTGGCGCGTTTGATGCCTTCGGCAAGGTAGGGTGCTCCGCCCGCCGCCAGCGCGGCGGTAATATCCCCGCCCGTCAGCGCCACCTTGAGCACGCCGACCGCCGCCTGCCGGTAGTGCCCGCCGGTACCCAGGGAGGAGCCGGAGAGGTTAAGATTATAGGCAGTGTCGTAAATCTGCTGCTTTATTTGCTCTTCCGTTGGGGTTTGGTTGGGGTGAGAACCTGTTGCCAATTGTTCACGCGCCGCCTGCCGGTTCGCCGCGCTACTCTGCTGTTTGGCCTCGCTGGCGGCCTCGGCGGCGGTGATGGCCGCCGAGGTGCCCGCAATATCCAGCAACTGGCCGCCGATATCGGTTATCAGCTTCACTTCCTGCAACCGCAGCTGCTCCTTCTCCTTATCAAAAATCGGACTCAGCGCCTCATTGGCACCCGCTGCATCACGGTTTAAGCCGGCCAAATCCTGATGCTGCCGATCCCTTTGGCGCACCATTAGCGAGCCCTCGCTCACCGCCGCACGGGTATGGCTGGCGGCATGGCCGGAACTCGCGTCGCCACCCAGGACGCTGCCGGTAAACTGTTGGCCGCTCGGACCGCCGCTGCAAATGCACCCAGGGCGGGAAAGCCTCCGCGCCCCGTAAAATGACCCGGTTAAAGGTAAAACAAGGGGATTCCAAGGGAAAAATAATCCGTGCTGACGAGTAGTCCGGGGGCGACAGCCTGACATCGGGGGCCGTTGGCATGAGCCGCCGCTCACGCTCTTTTGTCGTTCCTGCTGATGCATCATCGGCGGGTCGGCGGACACGGATCCGGCGGTAAAGATAACGCCGAGCATTAGCTTCGGCCACCTTCTGGAGAACGAGTGATTTAACCTTCCTGGCATGTAACGTTCCTTAAATACGCGATTGTGCAAATAAAGAGAATTACTTGTAATATTTAGTTTAATTATTTTCACTTTGCTAAAATCAGTAAATTATAAATTGGTTGGCTTACTTATTTAACATATAAACCTTCTATTTAATTTACTAAAAAAATAATGATAGCCTAATGGATTAAATGTAAATATATCAAACGATAGCGCTATCCACCTTGCGCCGCCGCGCCTGTAATTTGAACGATGACGAGCCGTTACGCGATCAATAAACAACAATATTGCAGGGGGTTAATTTTATTTTAGCGTTTATTTCACTACGGGATGAAAGTAATAAATCGCGGTTGATTGAGAGTTTAGTCTCTAAACTCTCATTAATTTTCATATTTGATAAATTAATTCTGGTTTGTTTTTATAATTAATGTTGCTATTTGTGACTTTTATTAATGAGCCACACACCAAATAAAATAAACCCGACGCCGAACGTTTTCAGTACCGTGGCGGATTCATTGAACCCCGGCAGAAAAACCGCGGCGGCGTATACCAACGCATAGCTGATGCTGAGCAAGGGATAGGCGAGGCTGAGCGGCAGATAAAGCAAGGCGTAAAACCAGCACAGCATGGACAAGGCATAGCCGGCAATGCCGCCGGCCACCGCCAGCAAAGGAAGGGGGTAGGCAAAGACCAGCGACGGGGATAGATCGGACAACCCCAGTAAGGGAAGATGGTGCATCCCCCATTTCATCAGCAATTGCGCTAGCGTAACCAATACTATGCTGCACGTCGCCCATGCATAGCCTTTCATGGCCGAATGCTCATCAATAATATACCCAGCATGATGGATAAAACCCCGGACCAATGGCGCAGCCTAATGCGTTCGCCGAAAAACCAACGGGATGCCAGCGTAACCAGCACAAAATTGAGGCTCAGCATTGGATAGGCCAAGCTGAGAGGCATTCTTTGCAGCACATTCAGCCAAAGAATGAGACCGGCGGCCATTACCACCACCGCGGCCAATAGCCAACGCAAGGCGGAAAAACGTCGCACCGCGGCGGGTTGAGCCGCGCCCCAGCATGTTGCGGCCTGCTTTTGGCATAATTGGCCGGCGCAGGTCAGCACGCTCACCAGCACGATCATCAGATACCCGATCATGGCTGCCGCAGATAAAGTACCAATACCAACGGATAGGCGGGCGTCACCACATCCGGCGTCGGCAGGGATGACGGCAGGTCGGTCCCTTCGGCCAGACGAAGGATGATCGCGACATCACCCTGTTGCCGGTGCTCCCCCAGCCATAACGGGAAATCCTCCTCGCTGACAAACCGGTCCTGTGCATCGGGGTAGCCCAACCCGTAGGTCAGCTCCCCGCGTTCACGGTACATCTTCACATCGTCACGTTTCAATTCCCAGGCCATTGCGGTCGCCACCCCCACGCTGTTGCTCAAAATAAATTTACTATGGCGCAGGGTCGCATCGTTGGCATGGATAAACTGCTGCGGCAGCTTGCCGTTGATCACGTGCCGAGGCGTAATATTTCCGAGCAGCAGGCTAAGCAGCACCGGGCACATCGCGACCCAGTGCCAACGCCGCCCTCCCTGGCGCATTGAGGCCAGAGCGAACGCCACCCAACCGGCAAAGACCACCCCGCCCATGACCACTTTCGGCCATTCATCCTGGCCGAGCACAATGACCTTTGGTAACAGTCCGGTACCCAGCGCCACAATCGCCACCATTCCCACCGCGCCGAATAACAGGTTGATAATGGCGTTGATACGAAATACGCCATAGCGGGAATGGGCCACGCGGTCCTGGGCATAAGCCGCCATGAGCAGCGCCAGCGGCGCCATACCGGGCAGTATATAGGTCAATAACTTACCCTTGGCGATGCTGAAAAACAGCAGTGGCATAATCACCCAGCACAGCAGGAAAAACAGCTCCGGCCGGCTTGCGCGTTCGCGCCAGCCCTTGAGTAGCGAGCCCGGCAACAGCGCCAACCAGGGTAAGGATCCGGCCAGGATCACCGGCAGATAATACCAGAAGGGTGCTTTATGCTGGGCATCATCGTCGGCAAAGCGTTGAATATGCTCGATCCAGAAAAAATAGTGCCAATAGTCCGGTTCCCGTTCAGCTACGGCCAGCGCCCAAGGTAGACTGAGCAGTGCCGCGGTCGCCACCGACGCCGATCCGTAGATCACGAGATCCTTGAATCGTCGCCTCTGGATGGCAATGGGCAGCGCAGCCACCACCGGCACCGCCAGGGCTAAAAAACCCTTGGTCATAAACCCCAGACCGCAGGCCAGCCCCAGCAAAACATAAGCCCCAAGCTTGTCCGCCGCGCTGGTGGACTTCAACGCCAGGTAGTAGCTGGCCATGGCCGCCGTCAGCCACAGCGCCAACATGGGATCCAGCACATTATAGGTTCCGATGCCGAACACCAGCAGCATCGACATGAATATCAGCGCGGCCCATGACGCGGTGCGCGGATTACGCCACATCATCATTGCCAGGATATAGACCAGCACCGCGCTCGCCCCGGAACTGAATACGACGCCCGCGCGCACGGCGAAGTTGGAATCACCGAACAGCCACTGGCAAATATTATTTATCCAGTAACCCGCCACCGGCTTTTCAAAATATCGCACCCCAAGGAGATGCGGCACGATCCAGTCACCGCGCCCCAGCATCTCACGACTGGTTTCGGCGTAACGGATTTCATCGGGTTGCCACAATAATCGACCGTTCAGCGGCAGCAAATACAGTATTGCGTAGAATAGCGCCAGCCCGGCAGGCCAAAATCCCTTCAGCCTGTTTAGTAGCGTCATGCCATGTTCTCCCTAACGTCCGCGCTGGCCTGGCACCCAAGCCAGCCTTCCCTGCCGGGGAACGGCGCACGCACCACGCGTCCCAGCGGCAATGACGACAAATCATCCGGCAGCAGCGCGCTTAACGGGCAGAACGTGATATTTTCCGCCTGCGCGCGCTGCAATAGTTGTTCGAACATCGCCAGTTGCGATCGGCCTTCAACTTCCGCGTGAATGGTGTACACCGGCACACCATTATCCCGACGGATCATCTCCAGCAGATAGTCGTTAAACTCCGCCATCCTGACCTCCTTACCTATCACTTCATCAAACGTCGGCAAGGTAACCGGGATCTGTACCGTTCCAATACCATCGTAACCCAGCAGCGGACGAAACGGATGAATACCCCGGCAATCGCTGTTATAGCGAAACCGGAAACCTTGCTTCACCTTAAGCACCCGCTCATCAGCACGCCATCCTGCCGCGGCTGAACAGGTCACCGGCTGCCCCAGGCACTCCGCGAGCGCATCCACGCCCAGCGCAATCTGCCTTTCGAGCTCGGTAACCGTCCAATGTCCAGCCAAAGCCTGCCAGCGCTGGTGATCCCAAGCGTGCATCCCGACCTCATGCCCCTGCTCGGCGGTTTGTTTGATCACATAACCCAAAGAGTTGATAATATTTCTGCCCGGCCAGGCGGTGCCGGCCAGAAGGATATCCCAGCCATACAGCGAAGCGGCCTGGGAGCGCAGCATTTTCCATAAAAATCGTGGGCGCAACAGGCGCCACAGATGGCGCCCCATGTTGTCCGGACCAACGCTAAAAAAAAAGCTGGCGCTGATGCCGAATCGATCAAACAGTTCGAGCAGACGCGGCACCCCGTCACGGGTGCCGCTAAACGTGTCCACATCCACACGCAGACCCACGGTTCTCACATTTCATTCCCTTGCGAAAGGGTGCTGCGCAAGAAGAAGTCCAGAGTATTATCCACCGTCTCCTTCATATCGATGGACGGCTGCCAGTTCAGCAAGCGGCGGGCGTTTTCAATACTGGGTTTGCGGTGTTCCACGTCCTGATAACCTTTGCCGTAATAACTTTTGCTTTCCACCACCCGGAAACCGGCAAACGGCGGAAATCTATCGCGTAAAGGGTGGCGTTCAAAGCTGGCCAACAGCATTTCCGCGAGTTCGCGGATACTGGCCTCATTGGTGGGATTGCCAATATTGATAATCTGCCCGTCGCACAGGCCGTCGCGGTTTTCAATCACGCGGAACAGTGCCTCGATGCCATCAGCGATATCGGTAAAGCAGCGTTTTTGCTCACCGCCGTCGACCAGTTGAATCGGCGATCCTTCCACCAGATTCAGGATCAGCTGGGTTATCGCCCGTGAGCTGCCAATGCGCGCCGCATCCAGGTTATCAAGGCGCGGCCCCATCCAGTTAAACGGCCGGAACAGGGTAAACTTGAGCCCTTCCTTGGCACCATAGGCCCAAATCACCCGGTCCAGCAGCTGTTTGGAGACCGAATAAATCCAGCGTTGCTTATTAATCGGACCCACGATCAGACGGGAATGATCCTCATCAAATTCCTTATCATCGCACATCCCGTAAACTTCGGAGGTGGAAGGGAAAATAATGCGTTTATTGTATTTGACGCAGTCACGGACAATCTTGAGGTTTTCTTCAAAATCCAGCTCAAATACCCGCAGTGGGTTACGGGTATATTCAATCGGCGTGGCGATAGCCACCAGCGGCAATATGACATCGCATTTCTTGATATGATATTCCACCCATTCCGAATGGATGCTGATATCCCCTTCCACGAAATGAAAGCGCGGATTATCCACAAACCGGCTGATGGCGTCGGAGCCGATGTCCAGGCCGTAAATGTCGTAATTGCCTTCCTGCAGCAGGCGTTCGGTAAGATGATTGCCGATAAAACCGTTCACGCCGAGGATCAGTACGCGGGTACGGCGCTGGCGGGACGGGCTGGCTTTTGCCGCCAGGCGAACGCCGGGGGTAATGCCCATTTCCCTGGCAAGGCGGCCGCCCTGCAGGTAAAGCCCGCTTTCGCCCTGCCCGGCGATGATTTCCAACGCATCCAGGCCGCAGGCGATGGTTAGCGGCTCGGCGCAGAGTACGGTACCGGGCTGCTTATCATGATCGACATGCACCGCCCGCGCGCGCCAAACCACCAGCTTCCGTTGGCCAAGATAACTAAAAGCGCCGGGATAAGGCTCGGTTACCGCCCGCACCAAATTGGCGATTTCCTGTGCCGGCTTATGCCAGTAAATTTCGCCATCCGCCGCGGTGCGGCGACCAAAGTAGCTTGCGTCGCTCTCGTTTTGCGGCTCAAGGGCCAGGGTGCCGGCTTTCAATTCCGGCAGGACGGTAGTCAACAGGAGACCGGCGGCTTCGCTGAGTTTGGCGTGTAATGTCAGCGCGGTATCATCCGCGGCAATGTCAACCGCCAACTGGCCGGCAATGTCGCCCGCGTCGGGACGTTTAACCATTTGGTGCAGCGTTACGCCGGTGCGCGTTTCTCCTTGCAGCAGCGCCCAGTTTACCGGGGCACGGCCGCGATATTTCGGCAGCAGGGAGCCATGAAGATTAAAACCGCCCTTGGGCGCCAAGGACAGGATCTCGTCGCTCAGCATGTGGCGATAATAAAAAGAAAAAATGATATCGGGCTGCAGATCGCGGATATAGTCGACCCATAATGGATGATTGACATCGTCCGGCGCCAAGACCGGCAGGTTCAATTCAGCGCCGAGACGGGCGACGGAGGCAAAAAACGTATTTTCACCTGGCGCGTCGGTATGGGTGAATACCGCCTGTACGTCAAAACCGGCGTCAACCAAGGCCTGTAAACCAACGCAGCCAATATCATGATACGCAAATACAATCGCTTTCATTATTCTTCTTCCTGAGTAGCCGGAGGGCGCCGGTCACCGATAACTTGTTGAACAAAATAGCGGGGACGGGCGCGTACATCGTTATAAATCCTACCGATGTATTCCCCCAATAACCCCATTCCGACAAACTGGGCGCCAATAAAGGTAAACAGTACGGCAAACAGGGTAAACACGCCCTCCGCCGCCCACGCGGGCCCGAGCAACAGGCGCATGGCTACCAATATGACTGAAAGGGTGAAACCGGAAATGGCTATGACGCTGCCGACCACGCTCAGCAGTCGCAGCGGTGTGGTGGTTAAACAGGTAACCAGGTCATACATCAGATTGATCAGCTTGAACAGGCTGTATTTAGAGTCGCCGAACTCGCGTTCGGCATGAGCCACCTCAATTTCCGTGGCGCGCCGGGCAAATGAATTTGCCAGTATAGGAATAAAGGTGCTGCGTTCATGACAATGCAGCATGGCTTCCACCACCTGCCGACGGTAGGCGCGAAGCATACAGCCGTAATCGCCCATCGCTTTGCCGGTGGCGCGCTGTATCATCATATTGATCATACGCGAGGCAAACTTGCGAAACCATGAATCCTGGCGATGGGCGCGTACCGAACCCACAACGTCATAGCCCTGCTCCGCCACGCTGACCAGTCGAGGGATCTCCTCGGGCGGGTTTTGCAAATCGGCGTCCAGAGTAATAATCAGATCGCCGGAAGCCTGGATAAAACCCGCCATGATGGCGGAGTGCTGGCCATAGTTCCGATTGAGCAACACGGCAATCACCTGATTTTCCGGCTGCTCCGCCGCCTGCGTCATCAACGCAACGGAATCATCACTGCTGCCATCATCCACCAGGATAATTTCATAATCCTGCGATAGCTGCCGGCAGGCGGCGAGGGTCCGGGTTATCAGCGCCGGCAAACTCTGCTGCTCGTTAAATACCGGGATGACCACTGAGACTTTTTGAATGGGTTCAACGCGAGACAAAAGAAGGCTCCATTAAAGAAAATAGTGCGCCGACCACGCGATCGACATCATCTGTGGTCATATCGGGGAACAACGGCAACGTGCATAGCCTGGCCGAATTCCATTCGGTATTAGGGAGGGACAACTGAGGATAGCGTAACCGATAGTAGTGCTGGGTATGGGCCGCGCGGAAATGCAGGCCGGTACCGATACCCCGCTCCTGCAAATAGGCCATGAGCTGGTCCCGATCCAGGCCGCACCGGTCCGCATCCACCCGCACCATAAACAGGTGCCAGGCGTGTCCGTAATCGTAGGAAGGCAAGCCCAGGGGCATAAACGGCGACCCGGCCAGCGCGGCGCCGTAACGCTCGGCCAGTACTCGCCGGCGCGCGTTCAATGCCGGCAGGCGGGCCAACTGCACCACGGCAATGGCCGCGTGGATATCGGAGAGATTGTATTTATACCCCGGTTCCACCACTTCGGCCTGCGGTTTGCGGCCCAATTGCTGGCGATCGAAGGCATCCACGCCCAGGCCATGAAACTTCAGGCGACGTACCCGTTCGGCCAGGGCATCGTCGTCGGTGGCGACCAGGCCACCTTCGGCACAGGTCATGTTCTTTATGGCATGAAAGGAAAAAATCGCCGTGCCCGATGCCCCGATCCAGCGACGTTTATATTGCGTGCCCACGGCGTGAGCGGCATCTTCAACCAGCGGCAGTCCATGGCGCAGAGCCACGGCGCGCAGAGGATCAAGATCCAACGGCGCGCCGGCGTAGTGTACCGGCACAATGGCCTTGGTCCGGGGCGTGATCGCGGCTTCGACATCCGCCGCACTGACCATCAGGGTGTCGCGATCCACATCAATCATTACCGGCCGGGCACCCAGCAATTCAATCATGTTCAACGTGGAAACCCAGGTCTGGGAAGGCGTGATGACTTCATCGCCGGGGCCGATGCCCAGAGCCATTAGCACAAGATGCATGCCGGCGGTGGCGGAACACACCGCAATGGCGTGCTTACAGCCAAAAGCGGCGCAAAAATGGGTTTCCAACAGCTGGTTCTGCGGGCCGGTGGTTATCCAACCTGAACGCAAAACCTGTCCAACCGCGGCGATTTCTTCTTCACCGATTGCCGGCCGTGAAAAGGGTAACTGGCGATCCATAATTATTCACACCATGTTCAAAATGCATTTTAACGCGACTATAGCCCCTAATAATTAAACGAACATTAAATTCCAAAAAGAAAAAGACTCTTTAATAGGGTAATTAACAAAATTCACTGCTATCACTGCAAAAGAATTGTTGCCTATTTTTTTACAAAAACCTTACATTTCATGAAAATGAAAATCATTCACCCAACAGTAATTTGTATTAATTTATTTAATTATCAGATTTATTATTGATTTTTTTCGACAGTGAACTTTTTTTGACGGCATTAGGT
>JAATGH010000370.1 GCA_015654745.1 Enterobacterales bacterium | reverse complement strand
GGTCATGTCGCTGGTGGCATCGACCCGGGGTTTGACGCTGATTCCCTCCTACGTCGAAAGCCTGATGCCATGGTCAGTGGTCAGTCGCCCCCTCGCCGGCGAAGCGCCCAGGATTGATCTGGTTGCGGGTTATAGCCAGGCAAATGCGTCGCCCGTTCTCGCGTTGTTACTGTCCCGACTGGATGAACTTATCGCCCGGGTGGCGCAAAAACGGTCTTAAAGCCCAATCAGACCTTTACCACATCCAGCATATAGCGCGCCAAACGCAGGCTTAACGCCGCGCCGGTAAGCGTAGGGTTCATACAGGAGGTGGACGGCATCACGCTGGTGCCGGCGATAAACAGATTGGGGTGATCGTGAGATTGGCAGTTGGCGTCGACCACTGAGTTTTTCGGATCGTCGCCCATAATGGTGGTGCCCATAATATGCTGGCGATCCTGATAACTGGTATCAATTTTGGCTATATCGGCATCCAGCAAGCGGGCAATATTGGCAAAGTCCTTCAGCGCCACTTCCTTTCCAGCCTGCCAGTAGTCGGTAACGCTGTAATAAATTTCCGGCAACGGTATGCCAATGGCATCCGTCTTGGTTTTGCTCGGCACCACGCGATTTTCCGGCAGCGGCAGCGTCTCGAAATCGACGGCAAAGTTCAAAGAACGCGCCGACTGGCGGTGCAGTTCCTCATCCAGCTTTGACCCGAGCACGCCTTTCTCTATCAGCGACGCGGCATAGTCCGCCGTGGGCACGGTATTACGGACTTTGGTCTTGTAACTGGGAAAATCTTTGCGAAACTCACCGTCGCGATTATTGAGATAGACCAGCAGCTCGGTCGGTCCTTGTCCGGGCCAGACATCTTCTTTCATCATCACATTCATGCTGATGCCGGTATGCCCCATCAAATTACGCCCCACTTGGTCGGAACCGTTGGCAATGCCATTAGGGTAGCGTTCCGAAGTGGACATCAGTAGCAATTTCGGTGATTCAATGCCGTAGGCGGCCAATACAAAATAATTGGCGCTCAGATGATGTTGGGAACCGTCGGGTTTTTTGTACCACACGCCGCTAATGTTGCCGCGATCGTCCGCCTCGAGGTTATAAACCACGGCGTTATCCAATAAGGTTGCGCCCAGTCGTTCAGCCTCATCAATATGGATAGAACCATCGTATTTGGCGCCTATCGGGCACACCGGATTGCAATTATTGTTGCCTGCGCATATCGGACGGTTGCCGTAAGGACGGGTGGCGCGGCCATTGGGCTCCATTACCGGGTTATACCCCCCTTTACCCAACAATTCCGACAACCGGGTAAACAGATAGCTCGGTCTTAACCCTTTCATCGGAAATGGGGTAGAACGCGGTGGCCACGGGCGTTTACCCTGCCCGCTTTCATCCTGCCCGTCTACGCCGGAAACGCCGAGTTCACGCTCGGCCGCACCATACCAGGGTTCAAGTTCATCATAGCCAAACGGCCAGTCACGGCCGCGGCCATACAGGGTCTGTAGTTTGAAGTCGTTGGGAATCATCCGCCACAGCGCCGACCCAAAATGCCAGGTGGTGCCGCCCACCACCCGCAGATATTTGGTCGGATATTTCACCGGGCCGGTTTGCTGCAAATAGCTGCCATAGGTGGAAGGTACATGGGGCAAGTCAGGATAAGGTGAGCCCACGCCCTGGAGTTTCATATTGGTCAGTGACATCTTGAACGGGGAATTGCGAAAACGCTCAACGATTTCCTCGCGCTTAATGCGCGGCCCGGCCTCAAGAATAATCACCTTTTTGCCCGCCCTGGCCAATTGGGTGGCCACCAATCCTCCCATTACGCCGGAACCAATAATGATCACATCGGCATCAACACGGTTACTGCTCATAAAATAGGTCCTTTACCCGACGGTGTGTCAATGGGCTTGCCGCCCCATGAATCGGGCCCACCACCGTAGGTGGGCACCACCAGAATGCCCTTGGTGGGCAGATACATCATCGCGTCCGCGTAGGCAATCAACTCCAGGTGTTCACCGCTGCCGACGACGCCCGTATACCAGGCGGAAATCACCAGGGTCGCGGTTTGCACCAGCGCATCCTCGGGACTCAGGCCGCCGAGGAAATCGTCCACATAGCCAAAGCGATGGCTGTTGATATAGTTGGCCAAGGTAGCGAGCCGGGCGGGGAAATCAGGGTAATGCTTGATCAAGGCATTATAATATCGTTGAGCGAGGATCGGGTTAACCGGGCGGCTAACCAAAAAAGAGGACACCGGTATAAAACCGCTTTCGCTTAACGCTTGCGCCTGTACTTTAAGCACCGGGAACAGCGTCGTACAAAATGCGCTGAGCGATAAGACGCCCATCCCCTGCAACACGCGACGCCGCGTCATTGCCACCGGTGGGTTATTTGGCTGCGCCATGTTTCCTCCTGTTCCTGGCGACCAGAACCGCCGCGCTAATCAAAATAAGCGCCACGATAATCGCGGCAATCGTCATTACCGCCGGGCTGGTAAGCTTCGCCAATAACGGTTTTTCGCCACCTTCACGAATGACTTTTACCTGGTCGGCGGTGACGCTGAGCTGTGGATTGCCATAGTTCTTGAGCACATAATTGCTGACATCGGCAATCTGCTGGTCGCTTAGCCGCTCGCTGAAATGGGCGTCGGGGCCAAATGCCGGCATGGCAATCGGCTCGCCGTTCACCTCGCGGTGTACCCCATTGAGAATGGTGGCGATCAGGTTATCCGGCCGGTCCGCACCGGTGGCGCTGTTGTGGTAGAGGGACGGGTAAAGGCTGTTGCCCTGGCCGTCCGGCTGGTGGCAGTTGGCACAACTGCCGCTAAATACCTGCCATCCCGCATCGACGTTGCCCGTCTGGCCGCGCAACGCCATTTCGCTGGTAGACGGCTGACCATAGCTATCGCGAGGCTTCGCCGCGCCGGTATTGATGGCGGGAATATGCTGTAGATAGGCCACCATCGCCTGAATATCCCGATCGGATAGATACTGCAAACTGTGTTCGACGGCCTCGGCCATCGGGCCGGCGGCCTGCGCTTTGCCGCCGACGTGGCCGGTTTTCAGGTACAACGCCAAATCGGCGGCTGACCAGTCGCCAATGCCGGATTGGCGATCGGGAGTGATATTCGGCGCGTACCAACTGCCGAGGCTGCCACCGGAAAGGGCTTGGCTATTGTCCTGTCCCATCAATGCGTTACGCGGCGTGTGGCACGTATCGCAGTGCGCCAGCGCATTGACGAGATAGTCCCCGCGATTAACATCGTCAGCAACGTTGGGCGACGGCGTAAACCGCTGGTCATTAGCAAACAACGCATTCCACACCGCCATCGATGCCCGGATATTAAAAGGGAAAGCGAGGTGTGTTTGTGGTGCCGGCTCATCCACTGGCCGCACGCCGTGCATAAAATAGACGTACAGCGCGTGAATGTTGGCGTCGGTTATCCGTGCATAAGAGGTATAAGGCATGGCCGGATAAAGATGCTGGCCCTGCTTGTTAATACCTTGCCTCACGGCGCGGGCAAAGTCCTGCTCGCTGTAGTCGCCGATACCGGATACCTTGGAAGGGGTGATGTTACTGGCAAAAATACTGCCTAACGGGGATTGAATCGCGTATCCACCCGCCATAGGCGCACCCTGTTTCGGGGACGTATGGCAGGCACCGCAGTCTGCGGCGGTAGCGAGATATTTCCCTTGCGCGATAGTTTCCTCTGTGTCGGATTTATCCACGGCGAGTGCGTTAAATCCGATTGCCCAGAGTATGCCCATCGCGAGAGGTAGATAACGACGTCTCACGGCCTTGCTCCTGTAAAAAGATAAATACTGCGTTTTTTTATAATGTCTTTATGTTTGGTATTGAAAAAAGCGCTCTGGTTTTCAACCCGGTGACCTAAAAATATAATTATCGCAAATGTTACTCCATTGCGATCAAAATGTTATAAAATAAATTATGTATCAGAATAATTCCGCGCGGTGGCGCCTCGCCGACGCCGCGGCTGGAAATCATGACGTGCCCGCTCAAGCGCGGATATTGGGGCCTGCGACGGCACGGGCAATGCGCTTAGGGTAATGAGACTTTTTTGCTACGATAAGACCTGTTACGAAATAAAACGTCGGGCTTCCGGTTTCGACTCGTTTATCAAGTCATAGACGATCGGTTAATTATTGCCGTTGTGGCGGTTGGTAACCACGAACGTAGCAAAGCATATTTACTGGCAAGTGAAAGATCAAGATAGACGCAATTGAGTTGCCCGCATAAAACCTAAGCCGCCAAGCACCGGTAGGGCCATGACCTAGACCGGTGCTTGGCGGCATTTGGTCAATCGGTATAGTCAGTCGCCTCCGCCGATCCCTGCCATGCATCAATGTCCATTCGCACGTCCCGCATTTTCTGTAGTGCCAGTTCATTGGCAATATGGCCGGCGAACAAATGAAGAGGGGGTGCCGGAACGTCCACAATCTGCATGATCAGCATGGCCAGCTTGTCAGGATCGCCGGCCTGATGCCCCGCAAGGCTGCCGAGATGCAGATCCAGCGAAGCTTGGGCTTGCGTATAGTCATCAATTTTATGCTCTGCGATTGCCAGCGAGCCGCTGGACAAAAAGTCGGTGCGCACGGGGCCCGGATAGAGAACCGTCACCTTGATGCCCAATTCGGCCACCTCGGCGGCTAGGGATTCGGTCAACCCCGCCAAGGCAAATTTGCTGGATACATAGCAACCCCAGCCGGCATAGCCGCCCTGAAAACCCACGATGGACGCGATATTGATGATATGGCCAAAGCGCTGGCGTCGCATATGGGGTAGCGCATGGCGCAGCACGTTCAGCGGCGCGAAGATGTTCACCTCAAAGTTTTGTCGCAGCTCGCGGTCGGTCAGCGCCTCGATAGTGCCTTGCTGACCATAGCCGGCATTATTGACGACAATATCGAGGCTGCCAAATGTCGATACCGTCTTGTCGATGGCCGCCCGGACGCTGTCCTGGTTGGTCAAGTCCACCGCCAATGGCAGCAGGCTGTCCGAGGCCGGGCCCAACGCGGTCTCGAGCGCCCTCAGCGTCCGTTAAGTGACGGCGACCCGGTCGCCGCGCGCCAGAAGAAAACGAGCCAACGTTTGGCCGATGCCTTTCGAGGCACCCGTGATAAACCATGTTTTATTGGTTGCGTTCATGATATCTCCTCATCAGTAGGGACTGGCGGTGGGACGAACAACGATCTCGCTGACATCCACATCCGCCGGTTGCGCAATCGCATAGGCGATTGCGCGCGCGACGGCATCCGGCGTTAAGGCAATACGACGAAACTCACGCATGGCGGCGCTGGCCGTTTCGTCGGAAATCGAATCGGCCAGCGCCGATTCGACCACGCCGGGACAGATTACCGTCACGCGGATCTTATCGGACTCTTGGCGCAGGCCGTCGGAGATCGCGCGTACCGCGTATTTGGTTGCGCAGTACACCGCCGCCGTGGGCGAGACAGAAAGCCCGCCGATGGAGGAAACGTTAATCACCTGACCGTGCCCCTGCTGCTCCATGGTGGGCAGCACCGCCGCGATGCCATGTAGCACACCGCGGATATTCACATCGATCATGCGGTCCCACTCGTCCACCCTGCGCGCGGCCAGGGGCGAGAGCGGCATGATGCCCGCATTGTTGACGATGACGTCAATTCGGCCGAACGCCTTTTGCGCAAAATCGGCAAAGTCATTGACGTCCTTTGCCGACGTGACATCAAGCGCCCGATAGCGCACCGAGCCGCCGCTTGCCTGGATCGCCCCAGCCAGTGCGGCCAGCCGCTCGGTGCGGCGGGCGCCGATAACGAGATGATGTTTCTGGCTGGCAAGAAGCCGCGCGGTGGCTTCGCCGATGCCGCTGCTGGCACCGGTATTAAGGATGACCTTGGACTCTGTTAACGCGGCCATAGTAAGTGGCTCCTTTTCAGCGGGTTGGTGACTCATAGTAGACGCGGGGAGACGTTTGGAAAATATCCAGAGCTATTGCATCATTGCCTATTCCTATATATCTAAGCTAGCCATCCCAACCAACGAGGGATTTTATAGACGAAATAGATGGCTGAAAAACCCAAATCATTGCCTATTCCTATTGTGCTGGTGATGCATTTCAACTAAGGTTACCAAGATGATGGGGATTCCGCCGATCGGGCTCAATGGAACGCGATGGCATATGACAATGATTGAGAACACCACCACCCGACGGATGTCGGCTCTGCTGGCGCAGTTGGCGCCCAACGAGGGCTACACGCTGTCCGCGCTTGATGGCGTTCGTTTCATGCGTTCGGATCGGCCATTGGGACGCACCCCCGTCTTGTACGAACCGAGCATCGTGATTGTGTGCCAGGGGCGGAAGCGTGGCTTTCTTGGCTGCGATGTCCATGTTTACGATGCCCAGCATTATCTGGTGTTGTCAGTGCCCTTGCCTTTTTCCACGGAGACCGAGGCAAGCGAATCCGAGCCGATGCTGGCCGTTTCCATCAGCTTGGATTTGATGGAAGTGGCCGATTTGATTGTGAACATAAATCAATCAGACAAACAGACCGTGCCCAATATGCCGTTGGGCATCGTTTCAACCCCGCTGGGTAACACATTAGCCAACGCCACGCTGCGATTGCTTGAAATCATGACGTGCCCACGCGAAGTACACATATTGGGGCCCGCGGTGGTACGGGAAATCTATTACCGCGTGCTGGTCGGAGAGCAAGGGGGAGCCATGCGGGCGGCACTGGCGCATCAAGGACAGTTCGGCCAGGTCGCCAAGGCATTACGCCGGATTCATGCCGAGTACGCACAGTCATTGGATGTCGCGCATTTAGCGGGCGAAGCCGGCATGAGCGTCCCCGCCTTTCATGCCCATTTCAAGGCGGTCACCCAAACCTCGCCGATCCAGTACATCAAATCGACGCGATTGCACCAGGCTCGGCTACTGATGATCCGTGATGGCCTGACCGCGGCATCCGCCTCGTCCAGGGTTGGCTATGAAAGCCCCTCGCAGTTCAGTCGCGAATTCAAGCGATTCTTTGGCCGCAGCCCTATTGAAGAGGTTCGCGATATGAGAGCGTCGTTCTCGTTGTCACCGGCAGAATCCATTTCGACGTTCACCGTGGCGCACTGAGCCTGAGTCGGTGGCGACATCGGGCAATGTGCTCCGCCGGCCCGTTCAGTGCCAAGGTTATTGTCATTAATTCAATTTCTAATCATTTTAAATAAATTAACTATATAACTAAATCTAGCCGGAATATAATTATCTCCAGTATAGTTTCCCATCTGTATATTATAAAAACTATCTATATTGGCATAGGCATTCGAAAACATGTTTATTATGTATATATCTTCATATCCGGATGTACCATCTTTCCAGTAGTATTCAACACCGGACTTATAGGGAATGGCCTGGCCATTAATGATATTAAAATAGACAACCTCTTGAACCTTTGCAAAATCAATTGTTTTATCAAAAGTCGCCAGCTCTTGGTCGGTTGGGTTTCTATTTTCTTTGGATAAAAGTCCTTTGATTAACACGTCTTTCAATAGATGCTTGTAATTACTTAAGTCTTTGTTTATGCAGGTGAATCTTACAATGTCCTTATTGGTGTCTTTTTGTACATCCCATTTTGTGTCGTCACAAAGTTTCCAGTTAGATAAAACATCATTAAACGTCTTACCTTTAAAGAAATTATCTTTCTGCTCTTTAACAAGTTTTATATTAGACTCGTCACCGCAACCTGACAGCAAAAAAGCAACAAAGACAATGAATATTTTATCTAATCGCACGCTGCTTCTCCAATAAGAATTGTTTTCATCACTATCGGCAAATACCGTTAAAACTTTAGTTAGTGAAATTTCCACCTCGTGATAAATTATTTATTTTACAATGGCCTAATGAAAAAGAGGTGTAACCTGCCATCAGTTTCAACAAAAATACTTTATATTATCCACAACACCGTAATGATCCCGCCCCCGTATTGAAGGTGATCACAAGTAGAATTTATGCCTCAATGCAAATTTCCGCATCGGTGTTATTCCACCCGCTCATGCGTGGGCGTTCATGATTATAAATTCATGGCCAGCGCATGGCCCGCACCAGCCCCCCGCACGTCTTTAATATAACTAAACACATATTGAATGAGCCAGTCATAGCCTACCGTTTGGGTAAATGGTTCTATATACGCATGAGAACCAAAATGTTCGCGATGTTCTCGGCACAGCTCAGAAAGCCGGGGTGCCAGGCTCGGCTTGCTTCAAAATGGCCACGATCTGGCTGTCGCTAAAACGTGTTTTTTCCATCGGAATCACCTCGATTCATGTGACGGGAAAAATCTGCTTATGAGTAACCCGGCTTGGTGGCAGATTACGTCGTACGCCTCGTTAGAAACCTGGATTTGGCTTATTTTTTTTGCACAAGGCCACCTTTGACGGGGGTCAAAAATACCCTTGTGGCCGGCGAGATCACGGCGAGATTAAAGTTTCCGGATTTTTTGTCGTTGTATTGTAACTTACAGTGCCCGGCCCTAAAAAGCATCCGGCAGGTACGTTGACTTAGTACCATGAGTAATTGCACTCGCTCCTGAATTTACTGTTCAAGCTATGGAAATAATGATTAATGAAGAATATTTCAGTTCGACTTGCGTTGACAGGTGCAATTTCCATTTTTGCACTGATGATTCTGGCGATTTCCTGTGCGGGTCTCTTTGCACTCACGCGCTCAAACGACACCACTGAGTTTGTTCACCAGGCAGATAGCCGGGTGATCCTGATTAATGATGTCTACAAAGATTCCGCACGTACCCGTGCAGGTTTTGCCCTGGTCTATGCTAGTTTGTTGAAAGATGGCAAAGTCGATGCCTGGATTTTTAAAAACATCCAGACGACCCACGGGCGCATGCTGGCAAATATCCAAATATTCAAAGACCTGCCCGTGATGCTTGGCGGCGACGAAGCGATAAAGACTGAACTGGTGGACTCGGCTAGCGCATTGAGCCAGCTTCTCGACAAAGCGGAGCAACTGTTGCAGGCGGGGGACGTGAAAGGCTACTACGATATCAACATACAGGATATCGACAAAGCGGGAGGACGATTCTCCACATCATTGGAGAAGTATCAGCGAGATACGCGTGAAACGGTCAACGCGCTGGCTCAGATCCGAAACAACGAATACAGCCAGTTCCTGTGGGCGATGTCAATCGTATTGCTGATTGCCCTTATGATAATTATTACCGTGCTGTACGTATTGCGAAACATCATACTGCGACCCTTGAACTATGCGATCGAGCAACTCAATGCGGTCGCAGAAGGCGATTTAACCGCCGACATTCAGGTCTCGAGCAAAAACGAAATCGGCAAATTGCTCTCCGCCATCAGCGGCATGCAGCAAAGCCTGATGCGTCTGGTCACGCAAGTTCGCTTTGGCGTTGAAGAGATCAACATCGGTTCCAGAGAAATTGCAGCCGGTAACACCGATCTCTCGTCCCGCACCGAAGCACAGGCATCTTCACTTGAAGAAACCGCCGCCTCGATGGAGCAACTTGCCTCCAACGTCAAGCAAAACGCCGACAATGCGCGCCAGACCAGCCAGCTTGCCGCCAATGCGTCCCAGATGGCCGAGTCCGGCAGCAAGGCGGTATCAGAAGTCGTCCAGACAATGAATGCGATTTCGTCCAGTTCCAGCAAAATTTCCGAAATTATCTCGGTGATCGACAGTATCGCTTTCCAAACCAATATACTGGCGCTTAATGCGGCAGTGGAAGCCGCCCGCGCAGGAGAGCAAGGCAAGGGCTTTGCGGTGGTGGCGAGCGAAGTCCGCACGCTGGCCCAACGCACAGCCTCCGCGGCCAAGGAAATCAAAACGCTGATAGAAGACTCCGCGGCCAAGGTCAACATCGGCGCCGGACAGGTGGAACGCGCCGGCGCAACCATGCATGAAATCGTTTCGTCGGTGAAGCATGTTACCGACACGGTGGCGGAAATCTCGGCGGCATCCCAGGAGCAATCTACCGGTATCGATCAGGTCAACCTCGCGGTTTCGCAGATGGACGGGGTAACGCAGCAGAATGCCTCCCTGGTGGAACAGTCCTCGGCGGCCAGCTCCTCGCTGCTGGAGCAGGTTCGTCTGCTGCTGGAGACTATCCAGGTCTTCAAGTTGCATGAACCCAAAGGCAGGCCAGGGGAGATCGCGTCACAGCTTGCAAATGTGTTGCCTCGTCTCGCCACTAAACCTGCTGCAAAAACAAAGGAAAATGCCGGCTGGGAAACCTTCTGAATACGGCATCCGACTATCGTTACGCGTTTGCCAGGCCATGTTTAGCTACGGGGAAACAGGCTACCTCGTGTAGCCGCCCCGGATGATCAGGCCAGTCACGGTTAGCGATGTTGTGGCATTGACACTACCGGACACTGAAAGGTGATTGCGGTAATACGCCGGTAGCGCAACGACGATCGTCAGGAAATAGATCGGCGCGCAATTTTATCCGGTTCATAAGTCATAGTTCCTCTTTCACGCCGTGGCCCTATTCATTTTACCTGGCTAAACACACCGCCTTGACCCATGACAAGGCGGCCACGGGGAGATTATTTATAATCAGGGACGTTTGTCTTCTCATTGGTATCAAAGCATGGCTTATCAACTGAACCTCAACTGGCCCGAATTTTTAGAAAAATATTGGCAAAAACAACCGGTCATATTAAAAAACGCTTTCCCGGACTTTGTCGATCCCATTACGCCGGACGAACTGGCCGGCCTGGCGATGGAAGCGGAAGTCGATAGCCGCCTGGTCAGCCATGCCAATGGCGAGTGGCAGGCCAGCAACGGGCCGTTTGAGCACTTTGATAACCTGGGTGAAACCGGCTGGTCGCTCCTGGCCCAGGCCGTCAACCACTGGCACGCTCCGTCCGCCGAACTCGTGCGTCCGTTCAGGGTGCTGCCGGACTGGCGTTTAGACGACCTGATGATCTCCTTTTCCGTACCGGGCGGCGGCGTTGGACCGCATATCGATCAGTACGATGTCTTTATCATCCAGGGCATGGGCCGCCGCCGCTGGCGCGTCGGTGATAAACTGCCCATGAGGCAGTTTTGCCCACATCCGGCGCTGCTGCACGTTGACCCCTTCCCCCCCATCATTGATGCAGACCTGGAGCCGGGCGATATTTTGTATATTCCGCCGGGTTTCCCGCACGATGGATTCACCCACGAAACCGCGCTCAACTACTCGGTCGGTTTTCGCGGACCCAACGGCCGGGATCTCATCAGCAGTTTTGCCGACTATGCGCTGGAAAACGATCTCGGTGGCGAGCATTACAGCGATCCTGATTTAACCTGCCGGGAGCATCCGGGTCGGGTTGAAGAGAATGAGCTCAATCGCCTGCGCGCGATGATGATCGATATGATCAACCAGCCTGAAGATTTTAAACAATGGTTCGGTCGCTTCGTGACAACGCCGCGCCATGAGCTGGATATCGCTCCCGCGCAGCCGCTCTACACGCCCGATGAGGTTGTCGGCGCGCTGATGGAAGGCCAAGTCCTGAAACGCCTGGGCGGGCTAAGGGTGCTGCAGGTCGGCGACGGCTTTTTCATCAACGGCGAACCGCTGGCCACGATCGATCCCAACGCCGCCGACGCGTTATGTCAATACACCCTTATCGGTCAGACCGAGCTGGGCGAGGCGCTACGGAATCCGGCTTTTGTGGCTGAGTTAACCGGGCTGGTTAATCAGGGCTACTGGTTCTTCGACGAATAGCATAGGCCACAGGCATAGCAATGCGGTGAGCTTCGCTTAATCCGGGCGGGTTATCCGCGGCATCCTGCCGGCCCATGACCCGCTTATGATATGACCCGGCAAACGGAACCTGCCTGGGTGTTAAAAATAGCCGGGCCCCGACAGCCCGGGCGGCAACGTTAGCCTGCCTATATCCACAGCAGAGACGTCATTGAGGTTGTATAGTGGCAGAGTGAGCCCCAATGGTTCTTAACCGTTCCTAATGTGCCAAATATGGACTTGGGAGTCGGTAACGAAAAGTGGAGTATGCCCAACCATAACTGGCGGCTGATAATGAATCGTTTTATTACCGAATTCAGCAAGCACCTGAGCGCTCATCTTTAAAAGGTTTACCTAAGTAACTCTGCCAGGGAGAGATGGCGAATAGCGGCCATATTATCTAATTGTCGGAGATCTTCTTCAGGTAAATCGATCGCGATGCGTGTCATCAGCACCCTCTCCCGGATGATTCCTTATGTGTATCATTATCGATCACAATAGTGCTTCAGTCCATTTATTTCATTAACATCATCAACGGCTGACCGATGACATAGGCAATATATTTCATCATGTACTGATATAAAGAAAAGATAACACCTAGGGGTCTAAACAAGCTAATTAATGTAATTAGATTAAAATATAAAATGAAAAAATGAATTTATTGCATGATTGAATTTATACTTTTGATTTACCGAAAAATCTTATGAAATATAATGCTATCTGACCTATTTAAAAACAAGCCCCCGGGGGCATGCTTGCGCAGAGGTAGCACCAGGGGTCTACAAGAATGATATTAACCTTTCACTGTTGTTTAATCAACATAGTGGCATAACATATAGAATAAGCAAAAAGCAACCAGCAAAAGACTT
>JAATGH010000398.1 GCA_015654745.1 Enterobacterales bacterium | reverse complement strand
TCCGGACCCTGATAATATTCGATATCCAGTTCGTAGAGAAGCTGGGCGATATGGCCCTCGCCGCCTGCGCTGATATCGATTTTCGAGCGTACCGCCTTAAATTGCTGTATTTGCCGCGTCAGGTCGTAGCTGTTGATGACCGCTCGCTCTATCTGCTCCCTCAGCGCTTCCAGGGCCGCTTCTGCTTTAATCGCTCCATCAATCAGTGCGGCATCGTCCAATTTTTGTAAAAGGCCAGTGATCGTTACCGTCGTGACCGTATTGAACTGAGGTGCGTTGCGGCCAAGGGAGTTTTTTTCCTCAAACAGCGTTTGGACCAGAATAGCTGGGTATATATCTTCCCTGGTCGACCAGTCGCGCGGAGAGTAAATCCGGTCGGCCGCGTCCGTTTTCCCAACCAGGGAGGTTATGACAAGGTCACGAATAAGTGCTGAATTCATTGTTCCACCCGATTCAAAGCGAGAAGAGTGCCGCCGTGGCTGTCAGGCTGAACGTTTCGAATAACAAAGAGGGTATTGACGACCCTCTTTCCGACGGTGCCGATATAAACCAGATCCTTTTGTTTAGGCGGTGACAGGAATTCAGCATCCCGCACACCCACCACCGGCGCAGTGGTGTTAATGCCTGCGCCACCGTCCAGGGGATCGACCGCCTGGGTATAAGCGCGGTCGAAAATGCCGGAAACATCGTAAGGCGTGCCGCCTACCGGGCGGTAATTGACGGTATCGCCAAAAACCCCCTGGAGCGGGGCCAACAGGTTAAGATCCCAATCAATGCCCATGTTTATGCCTTGGTTTCAACGGGACCCTGGACTGTCGTGTTGTCTTGGGTGGTGACGGTTAATGCTGCGGGTTGTGCCGCGGCGGCAGTCTGCAAAGATTCGCGCGTCGCCACGAAACCGGTCTTGGTGAGATGGGCAGCGGAGCGCTCGTCCAATGTGATCAAGGCATTCTGCGGGTATTTGGTACCGTTGTGCCGCACGGTCTTGCCTTTTAGCACAACGACTTCGACAGTTTCGGTTTCGTCAACGGTTCCAGCGGTTTTTTTATCAGCCATCATGCCACCACCTTAGCGCAGAGAGACGCATTCACTCGGCTGGGAATAACTATCGGCGAGGATTGCACCATCATGTAACGCTGGGCGGGGTTGGGCATTACCCATGTTTTAGGCGCGTACGCAAGCGGGCCATAGTTGAATTCCGGATCAAGGATGGCACCAAATGCACGAGTACCCATCAGTGCTCCCCCACTCATGATAACAGTTCCATCCACCAGCATTGGTTGTTCCACGCCGGCATCATCCAGATACCAATCGTTATAGAGCCATAAGTCAAAATTACCCCAACGGCCTTTATATACAGCGCCCCTCTCGTTGCGCGGCCCGGCATCTACCTGGTTGCCAAATGGGCTCTGTGCGGGGAAAGTAATGGCATTATCTTTTATGGTGGTATCTTTTCGGAATGCCTTCCATGACTTAGGGGTAAAGATCAGGTCTGTAGCATTGCCGCCGGACTTCTGTAAAAAAAGAACCTGCCATCCTTCAATATCATCAGATGGTTGAGTATTTGTGGCGCCCACAGCAACAGTGATTGGCCATAAATCGGAGCCGCTCAGTACTATGGTTAATTCGCTATCGCGGCCAAAATCCACCAACGTGGTCTCATAACCTTCCCCAGAAATAAGCACGGTGGCAGATTGCAATGCCTGGGCCGCCATCCACTCCATGCGCCGATTGGCCATATCAATTTGATCGGCCATTTCGAACTGTATGTTGATCATCTCGCGTTCAGCTGCGGTAAATTCACCGCCAATGCGCTCGCCAATTTGCCGACGTACCGGCTTACGGAGATCAAGGGCACGAGGATCTTTGAGATATGCAGGTTTGAACGTATTGGTCTGGTAGCGCCGGCTTTCAACCAATTTCCCTTGAACCAACGGGGAGCAAAACGGTGTCATGCGACGCAAACCAACATCGACGTCAATTGAGACGTACTCAGTCTCGCTAGTTACCACGCTTGTGAAAAATCTGTCCAGTAACCAATTCTGAGAAAGCTTCAGATTGGGTACTAACTGTACCAGGGTAGACGTATCGAAAATATTCATAGGGATCTCGCAAAAAATAAGCGCACGGAAGCCGCCGGCAGGTGCCAGATAGCATCAGAAATTTGTTGCTGTTACGGGTTTACAGTGACGCGGGAGCCTGAACGGAATCGCGCAGGAAAATGCCCAACGGGCGAGAAGCTGCTTTTACTGTGGTTATCGTCCAGCTTGGGTCGATAGTAATCCGGTTTTGATTAAACTCGCCCATGAGGTAAACGCCAGCAGTAACATCGGCGGCAGAGGCATCTACATCATCTACCAGAATAGCGGTCGGAACTTGGCTACCATCGGCAGCGGTTTTAACGCACAGTGTGTATTTCCCCGAAGCAGTGACTGTGCCCAGTACGGTACCACGCGCATAAACCGCCGAGGCGCCGGTCAGAATGGTTACGGTATCCGTCACCAGTTGCAGTGGGCCTGCTATCAACTGATCCGGGATGAAGGTGTCCTGGCGGGCGCTGGGCTGCCAGGAATTTTCGCCGTATTGATTGATCGTCATTATTTTTTACCAGATGCTTGGTTATAAAGACTGGCCATCTTATTGACCAGAGCCGAAGCCGATTTACCCTCCGGACTTCCGTCAGGGCCGATTTTCACACTTTTTACCTGCTGCATGCGCTCATCGAGACTTTTACGCCCAGCGGGAGCCTCAACGCCAGCACCAGCCAGCACCGCGATCGCTGCTTTGGCTGATAAACTGGTATTGAACGCCAGAGACGCTGCTAACGCGGGTCGACCGGCGGCGTATTCACTGGCAAAAATTTTCGCACAGCGATCACGTTCGGCTTTTTTGGCGTCCTTCTTTTTGTCCTTGTCGTCATCATCGTCGTCCTCTTCTTCAGCGTCGGCGTCATCATCATCGTCGTCACTGTCGTCGGCCCGACTTTTGGCCTTTTTGCCATCTTTTTTATCATCGTCCTTGTTATCATCCTGATCATCGTCTTCGGCGTCTTCCTTATCCTTGTCGTCTTCCTCAGCCCGGCTTTTGGCCTTTTTAGACTTTTCTTTGTTGTCGTCATTGTCATCTTCGGACGCCGACGCGCGGCCCAATAGGTGATTGAAATTCCACATACTCATTCTCCAGATAGTTTTAGTAATTGCCTGAATGCGGCATCCGGGGTCATGACCATATCAGCCAGACCCAGTTCAACGCCGGTTGCCGCCATAAAACAGGCCGCTTGCGTATCACGGATAATTTTTTCGGATATTCCCCGATTGCGAGAGACGGTACTGACAAACAATTGACCTATTTCGTCAACATCCGTTTGTATGGCGTCACGTGCCACGTCGCTCAGGGGTTGATACGGGTTTGATTCCGCCTTGCGGTCCCCGTAAGTGACGATGGTCACCTGCAATCCATCACTTTTGATTTTTTGCGACCAGTCCACGTGAATAACAATAACCCCGACAGAACCGACGCCGCCGGTACGCGGAACGCAAATGCAATCAGCGGCGCTGGCCAGGGCATAGGCGGCGGAATAGGCGCTCTCCGACAAGATGGCGTGTATCGGCTTTTCACCTCGTGCCTGGTAAATCTCATCAACTAGGTCGAAACATCCAGCCACTTCACCGCCAGGAGAATCAATATCGAGACAAATTCCCTTTACGTCAGGGTCATCCAATGCGGTCAGGAAGCTTTGTCGGATACCGTCATACCCGGTCATGCCGCTATACGGTCTCAACGAACCGAGTTTTTGCACCAGCGTTCCCTGAATGGGTATGACAGCAATGCCGGCCACAACCTCGTAACCGGTATCCTTGGCCTTTTTACTAAATGAGGTGGTTTCGTCGTCATCCCAATTTGACGAGGATGATATGCGCGTAATGCCAAAGCGATCAGTTAGCGCCGCCATGACGACCTCAGCTTTGAGCGGATGAATGGCCAGCGGCACATTGAAAATTCGCTGCGCCAGATGGGGTAAATTAATCATTTGGTTTCCGGGTCCGTTATGGTTTTCTGCGCCGGCGTATCGACCTGCGCCCAGCTCGGCGGGGTCAAGCCGCGTTCTTTGAACGCTTCGACCTCTCTCTTGCGCTGATCGAGCGTTTCCTCCCAATCCTCGCCCTCGTTTTCCGCGACCTCATGCTCGAGAGTGGAAAGACCAGCATCCATTCCCAGAATGGCACCCTTTTTCTCGGCGACTGGATCGACCCAGCCCCGTCCCGGTCCCATCCATTTTGCTCGGCAATATTCTGTCCTGGCGTCGAGGAAATCCGGGGCGCCAGCTGGCAGAGGCAAATCGCCGAAATCGAAAACTTCCTCAGTGAATGCGGTCGCGATTGGCTGGCAAAATCCCATGGCATAATCAATTCGACGCCGTTCAAGGGTTTTCCATGCCTCCAACATGGCGGCGCGGGCGCTGGAATAATTCACATCAGACCAATCCTGAGATACCTGCTGGGCGGATTGGCCGGTGGCCGATGCGATATTACGCAGTAGAGCATTTTCAAATTCTTTGAACTGGCTGCTAGGGCGTGCGGCGTTTACCGTAGTCATACCCTCACCGGGGGCAAGAATAGGGATGCGGGCACCGCTTTGTAATGAAATCCGCCGGTCGTTATGGAAATCAACGCGCATTTGCTGATACGCGCCTAATTCATCTCCACCCAGCGCCCCCTCAACCAAGGCCGGGTCATAGGGAGAAGTGATGTAGGCGCCGAAAATGGCATTCAAAATTGCCGCTTC
>JAATGH010000019.1 GCA_015654745.1 Enterobacterales bacterium | reverse complement strand
TTTTGCTTCCAATTTTTCAAATACTTCAAAAGCCATTTCAGCCCCCTTAAGCCTACAAGGTGTAATCGTGAATGTGAGCCACACCCTCTATGGTGTAGCTGCTCAAATCATCCGCGCTCTACGGCAATCTGCCCGGCGCGCAACAAATACCGTGGATATTTAGCCCGAGGATGGGATTTTAAGTAGCCTGCCCCCGAGTGTCCAGCCGCAATCGCCCAAAGGGTCGAATGAGCCAGGTATTGTACGCTATCAGGCCGTGGCGCAGAGTAAAGTTTTGTTCTCGGAGCCATCCTCGGCCGAATGGATTAACAATTTTTGTTAAAAAGCGTGATAACCAGAGCACAGACTGGGACCATTTTTCGTCCTAAAATAGGCGTATTCGCTCATTTTTATGACGAAGTGCACACAATTTGATTTCGATATTTCTCGTTTTTGCTCGTTAACGATAAATTAACAACATGCCTACATTGTTTTATAGGTTAGATATGTTTCGGTAAGCGGACGTTACATCTGCCATAACCTCACATTCCGCCAGCAGGGAAAAAATTATGAGCCAACAAAGAAAACCAACGTTAAAAGGCCAATGCATTGCTGAGTTCCTCGGAACCGGTATGCTGATTTTCTTCGGAGCGGGTTGTGTCGCTGCGCTGAAGCTGGCAGGCGCAAGCTTCGGCCAGTGGGAAATAAGTATCATCTGGGGCCTAGGGGTGGCGATGGCGGTTTACCTCACCGCCGCCGTGTCCGGTGGCCACCTCAGCCCAGCCGTTTCCATCGCCCTGTGGCTGTTTGGCAATTTTGAACGCCACAAAGTCATACCCTATATTATCGCCCAAATGGCCGGCGCTTTCTGCGCCGCCGCCCTGGTTTATGCCTTGTACTACAATCTGTTTATCGACTTTGAACAGGCTAACCACATGGTCCGTGGCAGCGTGGAAAGTCTCCAACTGGCCGGGATTTTCTCTACCTATCCCAATGCCCATATCTCAGTCGTGCAAGCATTTTTCGTGGAAACAACCATTACCGCCATTTTGTTATGCCTGATTTTGGCCCTCACCGACGATGGTAACGGCATTCCCCGCGGCCCGTTGGCGCCGCTGCTGATCGGCATACTGATAGCGGTGATCGGCGCCTCCATGGGGCCATTAACCGGCTTCGCCCTTAACCCCGCACGTGACTTCGGCCCGAAGGTTTTCGCTTTCCTGGCAGGCTGGGGCAAAGTCGCCTTTACCGGCGGCCGTGAGATCCCTTATTTCCTGGTGCCTTTGATTGCCCCCGTGGTAGGAGCCTGTCTGGGTGCATATATCTATCGGGCGCTCATCTCCCCCTACCTGCCATCTGAGGTAGTGGAAGACGGCCTGGAAGAGACGCATCAGGCTAAATCCGAGCGCAAAGCTTAATGCTCATCATGTAAATTATAACTTTTTCAGGAAAATATTATGTCATCAGAAAAAAAATACATTGTGGCTCTGGATCAGGGAACAACCAGCTCGCGTGCCATTGTCATGGATCATGACGCCAATATTATCAGCGTTTCCCAGCGTGAATTTACCCAGATTTATCCCAAACCAGGCTGGGTAGAGCATGACCCGATGGAAATTTGGGCGTCGCAAAGTTCGACACTGGTGGAAGTTCTGGCCAAGGCCGATATCCGCTCAGACCAGATTGCCGGTATCGGCATTACCAACCAGCGTGAAACCGCGGTGGTGTGGGATAAGGAAACCGGCAAGCCCATTTACAACGCTATCGTCTGGCAGTGTCGACGCACCTCGGATATGTGCGAAAAAATGAAAAAAGACGGCCTGGAAGAATATGTCCGTCACACTACCGGGCTGGTTATCGATCCCTATTTTTCCGGCACGAAAGTGAAATGGATTCTGGACAACGTTGACGGCGCCAGAGAGCGTGCCAATCGTGGCGAACTCCTGTTCGGCACCATCGATACCTGGCTGATTTGGCGCATGACGCAGGGCCGGGTGCATGTTACCGACTACACTAACGCATCCCGTACCATGATGTTTAATATCCACAAATTGGAATGGGACGATAAATTACTGAAAATATTGGATATTCCTAGATCCATGCTACCGACGGTCCGCCCATCTTCGGAAATTTATGGCCAAACCAATATCGGGGGTAAGGGCGGTACCCGTATTCCTATCGCCGGTATCGCCGGTGACCAGCAGGCCGCGCTTTACGGCCAGCTCTGCGTGAAACCCGGCATGGCCAAAAATACCTACGGCACCGGCTGCTTCCTGTTGATGAACACCGGCACCGAGGCGGTACAATCCAAACATGGCTTATTGACCACTATTGCCTGCGGTCCACGTGGCGAAGTGAACTATGCGCTGGAAGGCGCCGTATTCGTCGCCGGGGCGGCCATTCAATGGCTGCGTTACGAAATGAAATTGATTAGCGATTCTGCGGATTCCGAGTACTTTGCCGGTAAAGTGAGCGATACTAACGGCGTCTATGTTGTGCCGGCGTTTACCGGCCTTGGCGCGCCCTATTGGGACCCCTATGCCCGCGGCGCGATTTTCGGCCTGACCCGCGGCGTGAACGCCAACCACATTATCCGCGCCACGCTTGAATCCATTGCCTTCCAGACCCGCGATCTGCTGGACGCCATGCAGGCCGATTCCGGCGCCAGGTTGCAATCCCTGCGGGTTGACGGCGGCGCGGTGGCTAATAATTTCCTGATGCAATTCCAATCCGATATTCTGGGTACCCGCGTGGAACGCCCGGCGGTCAGGGAAGTCACGGCGTTGGGCGCGGCTTATCTGGCCGGCCTGGCCGTGGGGTATTGGAGCGATCTGGAAGAACTTCGCAGTAAAGCGGTGATTGAACGCGAATTCTCCCCCAACATTGAGAAAGCGGAACGCGACACGCGCTACCGCGGCTGGCAGAAAGCGGTTGAGCGCGCACGTTCATGGGAAGAGCGCTCAGACCAGTAATCCAGGGCCGGTGTAAACAAGATAAACCTTCCGGACGGCTCACACCGTCCGGAAGTGTTGTTGGCTGTGGTAAACTTTGCGGCATACTTGACTCTTACAGTTGAAACGCAAGGTTTAGCCATGAAACGTGAATTAGCCATTGAGTTTTCCCGGGTTACCGAGGCCGCCGCCCTGGCAGGGTATCGCTGGCTTGGCCGCGGTGATAAAAACGCCGCCGATAATGCCGCGGTGCAAGCCATGCGCATCGTGCTTAATCAGGTAAGCATTGATGGCCGCATCGTCATTGGTGAAGGAGAGATCGACGAGGCGCCCATGCTTTATATTGGCGAGGCTGTCGGCACCGGCCAAGGTGATTCGGTGGATATCGCGGTTGATCCCATCGAAGGTACGCGCATGACGGCGTTGGGTCAGGCCAATGCCCTGGCGGTTCTGGCGGTGGGGGAAAAAGGTGCGTTTCTGCATGCCCCCGATATGTATATGGAAAAATTGGTGGTTGGCCCCGAAGCTAAAGGCGCAATCGATCTCGCGCTGCCTCTGGAAGACAATCTGCGCAATATTGCCCGCAGGCTCGATAAACCCTTAACGCAACTTACCGTGGCCATCCTGGCCAAACCACGCCATGACAACCGTATCGCCGAACTTCAACGCCTTGGCGTCCGGGTATTTACCGTACCCGACGGCGATGTGGCCGCCTCGATTTTGACCTGTATGCCGGATAACGAGGTTGATATCATGTACGGCATCGGCGGTGCGCCGGAAGGCGTGATTTCCGCGGCGGCCATTAGGGCAATGGACGGTGACATGCAAGGCCGGTTATTACCCCGCCACCTAGTTAAAGGGGATAATGAAGCCAATCGGCGTATCGGCGCCGAAGAGCTGGCGCGCTGCGCGGCCATGGGCATTACCGCCAACACCGTACTGCGGCTCGATGATATGGCCCGCAACGACAATGTCATTTTTTCCGCCACCGGTATAACCAAAGGGGACTTACTCAATGGAATTACCCGTAACGGCAATATGGCCACAACGGAAACCTTGCTGATACGCGGAAATAGCCGCACCATCCGCCGCATCACCGCCATCCATTACCTTGATCGCAAGGATCCGGCCTTGCAGCCGTTTATTTTATAAAACACATCGCCCTCGCACCTGTGATATGAAAGATAACCGGTATCCCGCTGACTATACTGGCAGCGGTGATTGATTTAGCTGATAATGGCGCTTCATTATTAGCCGCTGTGACAGAGTGGGGAATTTTTTGCCGGTCAGGTTATCGGCTGAAAAGCACAAGGGGGAGAGATCGCTTATGGCTGAATGGGTGAACGGGAAAATCATACATATTGAGCACTGGACCGAAAGTTTATTCAGTCTGATCGTCAATGCGCCTGTCGATCCTTTTACCGCAGGGCAATTTGCCAAACTCGGTATGGAGATCGACGGTTAGCGCGTGCAACGGGCGTATTCCTATGTGAACGCGCCGAGCAGCGACAACCTGGAATTTTATCTGGTTACCGTACCCGAAGGTAAGCTTAGCCCGCCGCTGCATAAATTGACTCCGGGAGATTCATTGATGATAACCAAAGAGGCCGCCGGTTTTTTTGTTCTCGATGAGATCCCAGAATGCGATACGCTGTGGATGTTGGCGACAGGAACCGCCCTGGGCCCCTTTTTGTCGATCTTGCAGCAAGGTCAAGGATTGGAACGTTTCAACGATATCGTGCTGGTTCATGCGGCTCGATTTGCCCGCGATCTCAGCTACCTGCCGCTGATGCTGGAGCTAATGCAACGCTATAATGGCAAGCTCCATATACAGACGGTGGTGAGTCGGGAAGAGGTCCCCGGTTCGTTGACCGGCCGCGTGCCGGCCCTGATTGCCGACGGTACGCTTGAAGCGGCGGTGGGCCTGCCGTTAAATGCCCAAACCGGCCATGTTATGCTATGCGGCAACCCGCAAATGGTACGCGATACCCAGCAACTCTTAAAAGAAACCCGCGAAATGCGTAAACATTTGCGTCGTAAACCCGGCCATATTACCAGCGAACACTATTGGTAACCGTCGCCGGGCCACACACCCAAGGACGCCTTAGGCCGTGAAGATAAAAGTGTTCTTAGCCAGTGCGTGTCTCGCCGCCTTCGCCACCTTTGCCGCGCGCGTGACGCCAGCGGACACGTCGTCCCCCGCGCCTTATCTGTTGGCGGGGGCGCCGACCTTTGATCTGACCATAGTGACGTTTCGCGAAAAATATAACGGTCACAATCCCCTGCTGCCCATCGGCGAGTTCCGGTCCATCGACACCCCAGACAAGACGATAAACCTCACCCGGGCCGCCAGTAAAATAAACGGCACGCTGTATGCGTCCACCGCCCTGGAAAAGGGCAGCGGAAAAATCAAGACGTTACAATTGACCTATCTGCCGGTGGAAGGCAGCGGTGAAAAAGCGGCACGTGCCGTCGCCATTGCCTATATGGCCGCACTGGTGCATGAATTTGAACCAGCGCTGACCTTGGATCAAAGCCGGGCACGGGTCATCGACCTCCTGGCGAAAGGGCGGGGATCGCGATTTTTTCAGCATGCATGGGGGCCCTTGCGCTACGTTGTCGCGGATAACGGTAACAAAGGCCTCACTTTTGCGGTCGAGCCGATAAAACTGGCTATGTCCGAGCCTTGATCGGGGGCCGGTTTATGACAAAAAACAAAGCCACCATGATGCTTTCTCTCTATACTGACAGCAGGTCGGACTGTCGGAAAGACAGTCAATTTTTTTTTATTTCGCGTTCCCTATTGGAGATTATAAGATGCGACATCCGTTAGTGATGGGTAACTGGAAGCTGAATGGTAGCAAACATTTAGTTAACGATTTGATCGCCGCACTGCGTACCGAATTGAGCGGCGTAGTGGGCTGTGGCGTGGCTATCGCGCCGCCGGTAATGTATCTGGATCAGGCCAAGCATGCGCTTGCCGGCAGCCAGTTGGCGCTGGGTGCGCAAAACGTGGATACCAACCTGTCCGGCGCGTTTACCGGTGAAATTTCCGCTAACATGCTTAAGGATATCGGTGCGAAATATATTATCATCGGTCACTCCGAGCGCCGTACTTACCACAAAGAAAGTGATGATTTTATCGCTGAGAAATTTGCCGTGCTCAAAGAGGCTGGGCTTATCCCCGTGCTGTGCATCGGTGAAAGCGAAGCTGAAAACGCCGCCGGCGAAACCGAAGCAGTATGTGCCCGCCAGCTGGATGCCGTGATCAATAGTATGGGCGCCAAGGCGTTTGAGAACAGCGTCATTGCCTACGAACCTATCTGGGCCATCGGAACCGGCAAATCCGCCACCCCTGCCCAGGCCCAGGCGGTGCATAAATTCATTCGCGGGCATATTGCCAAACATGACCCCGCCACGGCCGAACAGGTTATTATTCAGTACGGCGGTTCGGTAAATGCCGGCAACGCGGCGGAACTGTTCACCCAGCCGGATATCGACGGCGCGCTGGTAGGCGGGGCTTCGCTGAAAGCCGATGCCTTCGCGGTGATCGTCAAAGCGGCGGCCGAAGCCAAAAAAGCCTGATATCGCCTTGCCGGGCATACCGGAGACCACTGGGCTACCGGTAAGTTTGGTGCCCAAAGGGTGCTTGTAGATGCTTGTAGATATGACCGGGAACCCCGTGGTTTCCGGTTTTTTTATGCCGTCACCTATCCGCCCGGGGTCAGAGGACCCCGCAGCGGCCAACAGAGGCGCGATCCACCAGCTCGGGCGTCAAGACCAACACCTGAGGCAAGGTATCGGGATGCTGCAGCCGGTAGATAAGCGTATCGATAGCCAGCTCGCCCAGGGAGTCCTTTGGCTGGTTAATGGTGGTCAATGGCGGCGTAAGGTATTTTGCCAATTCGATATCATCATAGCCGATCACCGCCATATCCTTGGGTACCGACAGACCGGCCTGAAACAGCGCCTGGTAGACGCCAACCGCCGCGGCGTCATTGCCAGTGAACACCGCATGGGGCGGTTGTGGCAAGGCTAAGAGCCGCTGCATTGCCGTTACGCCGCCGCCGAATTCAAAGTCGCTGAATACTTCATAACCGGGTGGAATATCCAGCCCCGCGCGCTCCATGGCCAGCCGGAAGCCCTCCAGGCGATGGCGCGCGGTGGTCTTGTTGTGCGGACCGGCAATGCAGGCGATTTTAGTGTAACCACGGGAAATCAAATGTTCAGTGGCCAGGCAGCCACCCAGCAATGAATTATCCTGGATGATATCCAGAGCGTCCTCAAACGGCGTCCAATCCATCATCACAATGGGCAAGGAGGGGTAACGACGCAGCGCCAGACGCGAAGGCTGATTATTTTCGGTACACATGATCAACAGACCGTCTACACGTTTTTGCAGCAAGGTTTCCATGCTGCGGCTCATGCGGTCTGCGTCTTCCTCGGTATTGCACAGAATCAGGCTATAACCACGTTCATAACAGCTGCGCTCTACACCATGTACCACTTCGGCATAAAATGGATTATTACTGGACGTGATCAACATCCCCAATGTACGGGTTTGATTGATTTTCAGGCTGCGGGCAAGCGCCGAGGGGGCATAATTCAATTGCTCAACCACCGCCAGAACTTTATCGCGTACCGCATCGCTAACAAACCGATTGTTATTGATAACGTGCGATACCGTTGAGGTGGAAACCCCCGCCAAACGGGCGACATCTTTCATGGTGGCCACAACAGCTCCTAACCCTGCAAAAACGCGTCAATTTCGTCGCGCCACGGAATCGACGGCTGGGCACCCGGCCGGGTGACCGCTATCGCCGCAGCGGCATGGGCAAACCGAACGGCACTATCCATATCCTTACCTTCGAGTAAAGCGGTGATCAGCGCGCCGTTGAAGGTATCCCCCGCGGCGATGGTGTCCACCGCCTTAACCTTAAATCCCGGTACCCGTTTGCCGTTGCCTCGGTCGCTAAGCCATACGCCGCGGCTACCCAGCGTGATAATGACCGTGGTGATACCTTTATCGTGCAATATTTGCGCGGCGCGGGCGGCAGAGGCATCATCACTAATATTCACACCGGTAAGCCGTTCCGCTTCGGTTTCATTCGGCGTGATAATGTCCACCAACGCCAGCAATTCATCGGGTAATTGCCTGGCCGGAGCCGGATTGAGTATCACCCGGGTCTGATGACTCCTGGCCAACCTAGCGGCGGCAATCACCGTGTCAAGGGGTGACTCAAGCTGCATCAGCAGCGCGTCGGCATCAATGACCGAGTGCCGATAACGCGCCAGATAATCCGGCGTTACCGCCGCGTTGGCCCCAGGGTCGATGCCGATCATGTTTTCACCGTCGCCATTGACAAAAATCAGCGCCACGCCGGTCGTCGTGCCGGCCGCCGGCTCCACGCAATGAATATCAACATGGTCTGAGCGCAGCTGACCGCGAATACGCTCACCGATATCGTCTTCGCCAACGCAGGCGATAAAAGCGATATCCGCCCCGCTACGCCCGGCGGCTACCGCCTGATTAGCGCCTTTGCCACCAAACGCAACCCGGTATTGTTTGCCGATCAGCGTTTCGCCAGGGCGGGGAAATTGTTCGAGATTGAGAATATGATCGGCATTGATACTGCCTAGCACCACCAGCTTATTCGTTCCCATCGCCGTTATCCTGATTAAACGCGTTATTCCCTGCGAAGAGGGAATAACGCATGGACAAATTGTCGATCACGATCGACGTTATTTTGTGACCAGTTTCAGGGCGACCGGAATCACCGCGTCAACCTTTTGGCCCTTTAAGACTTTATCCGCAGTTTCAACGCCGATAATCCCAATCTGATCGGGCTGCTGAGCCACAGTTGCGGCCAGTTTGCCACTTTGAACCGCCTTGATGCCATCGGCGGTACCATCAAAACCCACCACCAGCACGTCGGTCTTGTTCACCGTTTGCAGCGCACGCATGGCGCCAAGCGCCATCTCGTCGTTTTGCGCGAAGACGGCCTGCACGTTAGGATGCGCGGTCAGCAGGTTTTGCATGACGTTCAGCCCCTTGGTACGGTCAAAATCCGCGGGCTGGCTGGCCAACATGGTAAATTTATACTGACTTGCCGACTGTTTGAAACCCTCTCCCCGTTCACGCGCGACGGAAGTACCGGCAATGCCTTCCAGTTCGATCACCTTGGTATTTTGCCCCAGCTTTTGGCCGATAAAATCACCGGCCATCTTACCGCCGACCCGGTTGTCCGAGGCAATATGGCTAACCACTACCCCTTTAGCCGCCTTGCGATCCAGGGTTATAACCGGGATTTTCGCCTGATTCGCCAGGATCACGGCGTTGCCTACCGCATCGGAATCGCTGGGATTGATCAGCAGCAGCTTAACGCCACGGACCGTCAAATCCTGTACATTCGCCAACTCTTTGGCCGGATTATTTTGTGAATCCAAAACCACCAGTTGATAACCCAGCTTATCAGCTTCTTTTTGAGCACCGTCTTTCATAGAAACAAAGAACGGGTTATTCAGCGTCGAGACCACCAGCGCGATACTGTCTTTTGCCAGTGCGTTGGCGCTCAGGGTGGCGCTTAATGCCAGCGTGGACATTAGCATGACCAATTTTTTCATTTTCATCTTCATTATTCCTGCGGGTAGCTGTTATTTACTGCTTTTGTTATCTACCAGTACCGCCAACAAAATAACCACGGCTTTAACTATCATCTGGTAGTAGGAAGAAACGCTTAATAAATTCAGTCCGTTATTCAAAAAGCCCAAAATCAGCGCGCCGATCAGCGTGCCCATGATGCGCCCTTTGCCACCGGAGAGACTGGTACCGCCCAGAACCACCGCGGCAATCGCATCCAGCTCATAGCCGGTACCGGCCGTAGGCTGCGCGGAAGACAGCCGCGCCACCTCGATGATGCCGGCCAATGCCGCCAGCAGCCCGCACAGTGAATAGACGATGATTTTCACGCGATCGACGCTGATGCCAGACAGGCGGGTAGCGGCTTCATTGCCACCCAGGGCGTAGATATAACGGCCTAAACGGGTGTGGTGCAGCATGTACCAGGCGGCGATAAACACGACGGCCATGATCCAAATCGGCGTAGGCACGCCCAGCGGCCGGCCGATGCCGAACCAGCCAAAAGCGTCCGCCACGGCGGTGAATCCGGTATTGACCGGGCTGCCGTCGGTGTACACCATGGTAATTCCGCGCAACAGCAGCATCATGACCAGGGTGGCGATAAACGCCTGGACCCGGCCCTTGGCCACGATCATGCCGGTTATGGCGCCGATAGCGGCCCCCAGTCCTAATGACGCCGCCACCGCCACCATGACGTTGACTTCCAGGCCCACCACCGACGCGGCAACCGCACCGGTCAACGCCAACAACGAGCCTACGGAAAGATCGATACCGGCGGTCAGTATGACCAACGTCATGCCCACGGCCATAATGGCGTTGACCGACGTCTGTTGCAGAATATTGAACAGGTTGTTCAGGCTAAAGAAGTTTGAACTCATTGAAGAGACCACGGCGATCAGCACCAGTAATGCAATCAATGATTTTTGTTCTAACAGCCAGGCCTTACTGATCCCGCGTTTAGCGGGGAGGATATGGGAATTCATGACTGATTCTCCTGCTGATGTCTATATTGCTTGCCAACGGCGGCGGCCATCAGCACTTCCTGGGTAGCCTGCCCTATGGGGAAAATGCCGCTTAAACGCCCCTCGTGCATAACCATGACACGATCGCTCATGCCCAGCACCTCGGGCATTTCGGATGAAACCAAAATGATACTGAGCCCTTCTTGCTTGAACTGATTGATGAGCTGGTATATTTCCTTTTTGGCGCCCACATCGACGCCACGCGTCGGCTCATCCAGGATCAGCACTTTGGGACGGGTCATCAAACCACGGGCGATGGCCACTTTTTGCTGGTTACCGCCTGACAACAGGCCGATAGGCTGATTCATTGAGGGGGTTTTGATATGGAATAAATCGATAAAATCGCCCACTGCCTGCTGCTCATCGGCATGTTTTAACCAACCCGCCTGGTGGCTGAAATAGCGCAAGGCGGTTAAGGTCATATTCTCCTTAACCGACATGCCAAGAATCAGCCCATCGCGTTTACGATCCTCGGAAATATAAACAATGCCATTGGCTAAACCATCCTGCGGCGTCTTGGTTATAACGGCGCGTCCGTCGAGCGTAACGCCGCCACCGGTACGTTTGGCCGCGCCATAGAGCGTTTTCATCAGCTCAGTGCGACCGGCGCCCATCAGTCCGGCCACGCCGAGGATTTCATTGTGATGCAGGGTAAAGCTGACATCATGCACGCCGGGACCGGACACATGGTCGACCACCAGACATTCCGCCCCCGGCGGCAGCGTTACCCGGGGATACTGTTCCTCAAGACGCCGCCCCACCATCATTTCAATCAACGAATCTTCCTGTAAATCACTCACCTGACGCTCGGCGATAAACTGACCGTCGCGCATAACGGTTACATCGTCGCAAATCTCAAAAATCTCTTTTAGCCGATGAGAAATATAAACGATGCCGCACCCCTGCTGCTTGAGCTCTTTTATGACGCTAAACAACGAGGCGGTTTCCGTATCCGTCAAGGCATCCGTAGGCTCATCCATGATAATAACGTCGGATTTAAAGCTGATGACCTTGGCGATCTCCACCATTTGCTGATCGCCAATCGACAGATCGCCCACCAGCCGCCGGCTGCCATAATGTAAATTCAGGCGCGCCAGGAGTCGGTCGGCCTCGCGGTACATTCGCGGCCAATCGATACCGCCGAAGCGATTAAGAAATTCGCGCCCGAGAAAGATATTTTCCGCAATGGTCAGTTGGGGGATCAGGTTCAGCTCTTGATGGATGATCCCAATGCCGGCTTCCTGTGAGGCCTTTGGCCCGCTAAAGGTGACTTCGTTGCCACGAAAAGCGAGCGTGCCGGCATCTTTGCTGTAGATGCCGGTCAAGACTTTCATCATGGTGGATTTACCGGCGCCATTTTCCCCTACCAGGGCCATTACGCGACCGGGATACACCGCCAGCGCCGCGCCGGAAAGCGCCTTAACCCCCGGGAACGATTTATCAATCCCTGTCAGTTGCAATAATGGTTGCATAAGAGCCTCAGAATGTGACGCCGGAGCAAAGGATTACATTGGCAAAAGGAGCGCATTCCCCACTGCGGATAACCCCCCGGCAAAAAGAGGTGCGCGTTTTAAACGCCTGATGGCTGATATATTCGGTGATGATGGTATTGCCCTGCCGCTGCCCAAGCTGGTCTAACAACGTCAGTAATTCTTGATGCAGCCGCGGGTTATTGGTTTTCATCTCTTGCGCAATAATGGCTTTTTCAACCTGCATTTCGCTAGTGACCACCTCAAGGACGGACATAAACGCCGGTATACCTTGGGTCAGCGCCAGATCGATACGCAGGGTGGCGCCGGGGATCGGTAGCCCGGCATCCGCAACCGCTATCTCATCGGTATGCCCTAGGCGGGAAATGAGCGCGGAAATATCGGCGTTTAACAACAACCCTTTTTTCATCATTGACTCCTGCCAGCGAAACGTTTCGCTGGCGACGAAAATAATCAAAACCGGCGCGATTAACAACGGGCAGAACGTAAAAATGTGATCGCCATCGAAACGTTTCGCTAGCATCTTCGACGAGCGGCGCCAGCCTGTTCCGTCACCGTCGTTCACCGAGGCAACCAAAGACCCATAAGGAGAGCATTTGGCAAACGTAAACATTTTTCTTTTAGGATGAAGGTTAAATATCTATGCTCAATGTCCTATTGTGCCGCTCCGTTACTCCTGGGTTTAAGGCGGCATGAACATTTCTCTCTCCTTTTGTTTAAACCCTTGCGATGATTAAGGCGTTAAGGATGATTTGACTTAAGGAGCACCATCATTTTTCCTCAAATTTAGGTGTAGTTCAAAAATATATATCCCGATCAAAATTCAAAAATAAATCTCAAGGATGACGGGCGGGGGTCGAAGAATTCGATGACGTATGGAAATACATTTCCATCAGAGATACAAAAGAATTTTCAGATAAACCATATGAGTTTATTAAAGAAACTCATTATAATGTCCAAGTTGAATTTTATCTAAAAATGGCCTAATAATAACGTGTAAGAGAGCTGCTATACACGATATGATATAGTCCACGCCAGTCTAGTATGAGACTAAAACTGGAATTATTCTAGGGCTTTGGCTGAGAAGAATTATCAAAGTCTATCGGACGGCGATATGATAACAATAGTGCAAACCCATCAACATGATAACGTTGATAAATTTTCTGAATCATCCCCACTATTGTGGAGTGGTTTACGTACGTGGGCTGCTAAAGAAAAGGAAGCGTTACTGAAACTAAACAAAGGAAATATGGAGGTTGCATGATGTTTAAGTTTTATACGTGTACATTGTATATTTTCATCCCGTTTTCGGTAATGGCGGTAAGTGGTGATGAGTGTCAAGGAGACATAACAATACATTCAAATATAGTGTCATGTCTTCAGATGGATCCGGCAAAGGTAGAAAAAAATTAAGCGCGATTTAAATAAAAAAGGCAGAAATTATAATCTAGACATTAATTTCCATAGCCTACAAAGAAGATATATATCTGAACGATGCGGTATTTATAATACGTTAGGTGGCGGAGGATAACGGGCTGAGTTATTAGAGAATCAGCGCGAACTTGATGGTGTGTCTAGTTGGTATAAATTTATTAAAAAATATATGGTGGCCGTAGATAATAGCTAATAATTCAGTTCCCTTTGAGGACATTTCAATACAGAGGGCGCTATACCGGCCGACATCCAATGGGGATGTCGGCCGGTTCAATCGGTCGGGACAAAAGCTATCCCGGCCACTGCCTACTCACTACCGCTGGTTAATCTGATCGAAGCTGCCGCCGGTGGAGAAATGGACTTTCTGTACTTTCTGCCAATCGCCAAAGGTTTCCGCCAGGGTGAACAGTTTTAACTGTGGGAATTCTTTAGCAAATTCCTTTGCTACCGCGGGATCGCGCGGACGATAATAGTTCTTGGCGGCAATGCGCTGTCCTTCCGGCGAATACAAATACTTTAGATATTCCGTGGCGACATCGCGGGTTCCGCGTTTATCGACAATCTTATCCACTACCGATACGGTCGGCTCCGCCAGGATCGACTCGCTGGGCACCACAATATCGAATTTATCTTTTCCGACTTCATTTACCGCCAGCAACGCTTCATTTTCCCAGGCAATCAGCACATCGCCAAGCCCACGTTCCACAAAGGTATTGGTGGAATCGCGAGCGCCGGAGTCGAGGACCGCGACGTTTTTGAACAGAGTTTTAACGAAATCCTGCGCTTTGGCCTGATCGTTATTGTTATGATGCAGGGCGTAGCCCCAGGCCGCCAGATAATTCCAGCGCGCGCCGCCGGAGGTTTTCGGGTTAGGTGTGATCACCGAAATACCCGGTTTGACCAAATCCGACCAATCATGAATTTGTTTCGGATTTCCTTTGCGTACCAGGAAAACGATAGTGGAGGTATAAGGCGCCGAGTTATCAGGCAAGCGGGTGATCCAGTTTTTATCGATGCTACCGCGCTCGGCGATGGCATCCACGTCGTAGGCCAGCGCCAGTGTGACCACATCCGCGTTGATACCATTAATCACCGACGTTGCCTGCTTACCCGACCCCCCATGGGATTGCCGGATGGTGACTTTATCGCCGGTCTTGGCCTGCCAGTATTTACTGAACGCCGGATTATAGTCTTGATACAACTCGCGCGTCGGATCGTATGACACATTCAATAGTTGAATGTCCTTCGCCATCGCACCGCCTGATAATAATACCAACAGTAAACCTGCCTGCCATTTCGACATCGTTCCGCTCTCCAGAGTTTTCTTAAAGGATATTGCTTAAACAGAGAGTGTCAGAAATTGTGTCGCGACTTAAAGAATAAAAACGTAATTTATATAATCAAAAGAGATAACCAACAGAACCAAGGCATGCGCGGCGTGAAAAAAAATGATGGGGAAGTGGTGCGGACAGAGGCCACCGTGTGGGTAACATCCTCTGGGAAACGCCGCGGCATGACCGCCTATAGCGCATAAAAACAACGAAGATCCCGCCTTGATGCCGGTAAATAAACCGGCCAGGCGTGATCGCGCTTATCTATCAATACAGTTTTTTAGCACATTCCAGCAGATCGGTTTTAAGCGGCCGCTTCATATTTTCGATGGCATCGATGATATCGTGATGCACCAGCTTCTCATTTTGTACGCCGACGCAGCGTCCGCCGTAGCCCTGCAGCAACAGCTCAATGGAGAAGGCGCCCATGCGCGAAGCCAGGATGCGGTCGTAGGCAACGGGGCTGCCGCCACGTTGAATATGGCCTAATACGGTGGCGCGGGTTTCCCGTCCGGTCTCTTTTTCAATATATTGCGCTAATTCGCTGACGTTACAGATGTGCTCGGTAATGGCGACAATTGCGTGTTTTTTACCTTTCGCAATACCGGCTTTGATTTCATAAACCAAATCGTCTGGTTTGAACTCAACTTCCGGTATCACGATAAACTCACAACCGCCGGCAATGGCGGCGGACAGCGTCAGGTCGCCGCAGTAACGACCCATTACTTCAACGATGGAAATCCGCTGGTGCGAGGAAGAGGTGTCGCGTAGACGGTCGATAGCTTCGACCACGGTTTCCAGGGCGGTGAAGTAACCTATGGTGTAATCGGTGCCGGCGACGTCATTATCAATCGTGCCCGGTAAACCGATACAAGGAAAGCCCATTTCAGTCAGCCGTTTGGCACCCATATAGGAACCGTCGCCGCCGATGACCACCAGCGCGTCCAGGCCACGCTTATTCATATTTTCGATGGCAATGGCGCGGGTTCCCTCTTCACGAAATTCAGGGAAGCGGGCTGAGCCAAGAAAGGTACCGCCACGGTTAATCATATCCGACACGCTATAGCGATCCAGTTTTTTCATCCGATCCTGAAACAAACCGAGGTAGCCGTCGTAGACGCCGTAAACTTCCAACCCCTCGGAAAGGCCGGCACGTACAACGCCCCGGATCGCTGCATTCATGCCTGGTGAATCACCGCCGCTTGTCAGTACACCGATTTTCTTAATCATGACTACCTCTAAACTTAAGATATAATTTGTAGAATACACTATGCCGGATATATTTCAGGTTCCGCTTCGCACGGCCCCCGTGGCTTATGGTAAAAATAGTATAACAAATTCTATTTGCTGAATTGATTCAGGTCAGGCAAGTTCCGACTATCTTGCTGATTTAGACTACATGATAATGCATTACATTCCGTTTACACCATCACTTCACGCAAGAATTAACGCCGCCTGACATCAAAGGGTTTATCTTGGCGACCGCCGAATGTGCCCCACATACAATAAGGCTTACGTACCAGTGGCGCAGCAGGGGAGTTGATAACAAATGTTGCAAAAAATTTTCACAAAAGGATCAAGGACAACTTAAGCGCTGATGAAAAGCGGTAATGGCGGGCGTCATCATTTGCACGGCTGAAAAAGGCAAAAAAAACCCCACCTTTCGGTGGGGGAAGACAGGGATGGTGTCTATGGCAAGGA
>JAATGH010000430.1 GCA_015654745.1 Enterobacterales bacterium | reverse complement strand
GCCTTCCTGCAACTCGAATTATTTAGGGTATCCCGTCATACTTCGAGCCGCAGGCGTGTTGGCCGCAAGCAGCGTTCAAATCTGCCCCCGGCAGGTTTGTCGTTTACCCGCGATCGCTATCAGCCCTGATACTCAATAATCGACAATCCCGCATTGTAATCCGTGCAGTAAATGATGCCCTGCGCATCGACAAACACATCACAAGACTGAATCACCCTGGGTCTTCCCGGCCGTTGGTCCATCAGCCTGGACGGCGCCGCCGGCACCAGCGCGCCGGTCTCCTTGGGCTGATAGGGGTTGCTGATGTCATAAGCACGCACGCCGGCGTTTTGGTAAGTAGCGAAAATCAGCGTTGAGCTGACAAAGCTGCCTGGCCGGTTTTCATGCAGGTTATGCGGGCCAAAATGCGCCCCCTTGCGCACGTAGTCCAGCTCATTGGGCTGGGGAAAGGTGGCGATGCTTACCGGGTTAGCCGGCTCACGAATGTCGAATACCCAAATCAGTTTTTCGCCATCCTCCTGATTATCCAGCACCGCCTCGTCTAAAACGATGAGCAGGTTCCGATCGGGCAAAGGCAGCGCGGTATGGGTGCCGCCGCCAAACGGCGGACTCCAGTTGCGGTGGGCAATCAGTTTTGGTTGCGTGCGATCCTTGATATCAAGCAGGGTCAGCCCGCCATCGCGCCAGCTACCATAGGCGGTATCGCCGCTGATGATCGCGTGATGCAGCGCGTAGCGTTTGCCCTGCGGCCAGTCGGGCCGTTCGCCGGCGGCGGTATGCATGCCCGGCAGCCAGTAACGCCCGGCCACCTGGGGATGCGTGGGATCGGCCAGATCGATAGTCAGGAAAATATAGTCGCTAAAGCCGTCCAGCAGCGCCGATACATAGGCCCAACGCCCACCCACATACCAGATCCGGTGAATGCCGATGCCGTCGAGGGATAAAAAACCGATTTCACGCGGTCGGTCGGCAATGGAGATATCGAAAATACACAGCCCCGCGCTCCACCCTCGTTCCGTATGGCCGTCGCTCACGGTCTCCGTAACGGAACGGGTGTAGTAGACCTTTTCATCGGCAAACCGCGCGTCGGCAAACAAATCGCGCGCGTTGATCACCAACAGCAAATCGTCGTGGGCCTGTAAATGGACATTCCACGTGCCCGGAGGCGCGGCGATAAAGCCGGCCGGTTTTGGCCGAGTCACATCGCGCACGTCCACGATGGATACGCCTTGCGACACCATATGGCCGATGTAGGCATAACCACGGTGCACCATCACCTGGACCCCGTCAGGACGGCCACCCTGATCGCTGTGGCTAAGCAGCCGCATATTGCGGCTATAGTCGGGGACGGTGAATTGCCGATCTGCCATGATGGTCACTCCTTATTTCTTGGCCTGTGCCGCTTCAAGGGTGGCATACCATGGGGCGATCAGATCATCTGACTGTCCCCAGCCCGGAATGATTGTTCCGAGCGACGCCATATTTACCGCGCCGGGCTGGCTGGCCAGCAGGGCCTGCGGTATCGTCGCCGCGCGGAATTCATAGCTGGCCGGTGTCGGCTCGCCGGCGATCTTATTGGCCACCAGGCGCAGGTTGATTTTGCCGATAAGCTTAGGATCCACCGCGACGCTCACTTTCCATGGGCTGTTAGGTTCACGCATCAGCTGTAAATCCTGATTGGAGATATCAATACTGTAGAGTTTAATTTCGGTGCGGCCATTCTCCTTGAGCGCTTTGTAAGCGCCTTGGCTAAAGGCATCCCAGGTGCCCCAAATCGCATCAATCTTGCCTTTTGGGTATTTCGCCAATACCGCGCCGACTTTATTGGCGGTGTCGCCCTGCACGTCGGACGACACGGCGCCGATGGATTCCAGTTCATGAATCCCCGGATTAGCCTGCAACAGCGTTTTATAGGCGGTCTGGCGCCGCTCCATGGGCGGGAAACCTGCTACCCATAATTTGATGATATTGGCTTTCCCATCGAAATCCTTGACCAACTGGCCAAAGGACGATTGGGTCAGTGAGGCGTCATCCTGCTGGGTGACCGTCACCCCCGGCACCGTGCCGTTGACCGCCGTATCGAACACCGATACCGCAATGCCGCTGGCGGTGATGCGTTTTACCAGCTCGGTTGAATAAGGGTCGCGCCCTTGAGATAAAATAATGCCGTCGTATTTCTGGGTAATGGCCTGGTTAACAAAATCCTGGAAACGGGCATCGTCGCCGTTGCTTAAAAAGGTGCTGATCTTAAATCCCAGCTTTTTACCTTCCTCGATCACACCCGACACAAACTGCGTCGTGTTGTCGTCCGAACCCAGGTTGCGAATCACCGCAATACGGATTGGACCTTGATGATGGGCAATTGCTGCCGGGATCGGTGCCGGGGTGGCGGCAAAAGCCGGCAGACCGGAGAACAGGCCTAATAGCAGCAGGGGGGACAATAATCTTTTCATTAACGGCTCCGTCGGGGGCGAACTAAACCTGTATGCGTGGACAACGTGGGAATATCCGCCATCTTTTGCGGTGCGGGTGCAAATAGAGCGGATATAGAAGCCTGCATGTCTGGATGTCTATTTTTCTTCGTACCGCATCATATCCAGAGCGCGTGGAATAAGGAATGCTTTCCTTTATGAATTTTTGGATGGTGTTATGCCATTTAGTTAGCAGCGGCGTCCGGGCGGTAGGGGATGCCCGGGCGCCGTGGTTTAGGCGCTTAGCCGGCGGCCGAGATTAAGGTCCGGCGCTGTTTTTTCTCACTCAGCATGGTCAGCCCCAGCAGCAGCACCGCCAGCAGGCAGCCGCCGATCATGAGCATAAAACCGCCGTCCCAGCTGTAATAGTCCACGGTATATCCCACGATAGAGCTTGCGGCCACCGAACCGCCCAGATAACCAAACAGCCCGGTAAATCCCGCGGCGGTGCCGGCCGCTTTTTTCGGCGTCAGCTCCAGCGCATGCAGGCCGATCAGCATGACCGGGCCATAGATCAGAAATCCGATCACTATCATGCATAGCATATCGACCTCGGGGTTGCCGGCGGGATTGAGCCAATAAACCAGGGTGGCAAGGGTGACCAGCACCATAAAAAACAGTCCTGTCGCGCCGCGGTTGCCTTTGAAAAAGCGATCGGACATCCACCCGCACAGCAGCGTGCCGGGAATACCGGCGTATTCATAGAGAAAATAGGCCCATGAGGACTTATCCAGCGAGAAGTATTTTACCTCTTTCAGGTAGGTGGGCGACCAGTCGAGGATGCCGTAGCGCAGCAGGTAAATGAACACGTTGGCCAACGCGATATACCACAATAATTTATTCGGGAAGACATACTGTTGCAGAATTTGCCGCGTGCTCAGTTCCCGTTCGGCGGACTGCTGGTCATAGTTGGCCGGATAGTCGTTTTTGTACTCCTCTATCGCGGGCAAGCCGCAGGACTGTGGCGTATCGCGCATCAGGGCATAGGCCGCCAATGCGATGATAATGGCGACGATAGCCGGCATATACAGTGCGCAATGCCAGTCATTTAACCAAATCATGCCCAACAAAAACAACAGGGGCGGAATGCCGCCGCCCACGTTGTGGGCGCAGTTCCAGGCTGAAACCACCGACCCCCGTTCCTTGTGGGACCACCAATGCACCATGACTCGGCCACAGGGCGGCCAGCCCATGCCTTGAAACCATCCGCAGACAAACAGCAGGCAAAACATGATGGCGATATTGGACGTCGCCCAAGGGACCAATCCCATAAACAGCATTACCGACGCGGCCAGAATCAGCCCGGCGGGTAAGAAAATCCGTGGATTGGAGCGATCGGAAATCGAGCCCATCAAAAATTTTGAAATGCCATAGGCAATGGAAATACCTGAGAACGCGAAACCGAGATCCCCATGGCTATAGCCTTGTTCAACCAAGTAGGGCATCGCCAGGGCGAAGTTTTTACGTACCAAATAATAGGCGGCGTAACCGAAAAAAATGCCGAAGAAAATTTGCCAGCGCAGGCGGCGATAAAGGGGGTCAATGTTGTGGTCAGGTACGCGGGGTTTATGAGCAGCGGGTTTAAACAAACTTAACATTGCGTCTCCGGTCGTCATGAAATGAGTAATAGCGGTACTACAGCGGGGAAGTATGGCGGGGGACAATGAACCTGTCGCGCATTGCGGGTCCAAATCGAGGCAGCGGTTGGAACGGATATTCAGAACTTAATAGCAATTCATTGGAAAGTAATAGCCATCATGAACTTTATAGGGGATTAGCCGGCGGACAGCGTCGGGCTCCTGCGACGCAATCTCATCTGGCGGGTTGGCGGCAATCCGAGGCTGGCCCTGGTTGATAAGAGCCAGCCGCGGGGTCAGCGGCGCTGAATGTAGGTGATCGCCAGCGCGGCGGCCAATACCAGCCCCTTGATGATATCCATGGCATAATAAGGTACCGATATCATTACCAGGCCATTTTGCAACACGCCAAGAATGACCGCGCCGACCAGCGTGCCCAACGCGTTGGGCTTGCCGGATCCCGCCAGGGAAAAGCCAATGTACGCTGCCGCCACCGCATCCATCAGGTAACCGCCGCAGGCGTTGACCTGGGATGAACCGATGCGTGAGGCGAGCAGAATACCGCCGAGCGCCGCCAGTAGTGACGAAAATACATACGCGAGCACCCGGTAGCGGGCGGTGCGGATGCCGGCCAGCCTGGCCGCTTCGGGATTGCCGCCCAAGGCGTACATGCGGCGTCCGTGCTTGGTCAGCGAGAGGCCGATTAGCACCACTATCGTGACCGCCAGCATAATGATCACAATGGTCGGCACCTGGCCCAGCGTTGAGAAAACGGCCGGAATGTCGCCCTGTGCCATATCGCCATTTGGCAACACCATATTTTGCGTTATGGAACCGCCAAAACTATAGGTCATGGCTACTCCCTGGACCACAAACAGCGAGCCTAGGGTTGCCAGCATGTCGGGTATTTTTAGCACCACGATCAAAAAAGCGTTAAACAGGCCCACCAGGGTACAGATCGCCAAGGTGACGATAATGGCCGTCGTGGTATCCATGCCATGCCAGACAAACATGGATATCACCAGCGCATTGGCCAGCGAGGCGGTGGAGCCTACCGACAAATCGAATCCACCCACCGCCAATGAGATGGAGACGCCGACGGCAATCACCGTCACGATGGCGATGGACCGCATGATATTGATAATATTGTTTGGATCGAGGAAGTTATCGGAGGCTAGGCCAAACAGCGCGATGAGCGCCACTACGGTTAACAGCATACCCCAGCGGTATAAAAATTCGAAGATATGATGGCGCCAGGGTAGGATCCCGGCTTTTAGGACGATCTCTTTGCTCACGGCAGCGTACCTCCGGTTGAATACAATAATAGGGTCTGTTCGTCCGTGGCGTGGGCGTCTACCTGCGCCACGATTCGGCCGTCCCACATAATACAAATTCGATCGCACAGGCCCAGCAGTTCAGCGAATTCTCCGGAGGCGTAAATGATGCCTTTACCCTGTCGCGCCAGGCCGTCAATCAGCACGAACAAGTCCTGCTTGGCTTTAATATCGACCCCTTTAGTGGGCTCGTCGAAAATCAGTACGCTGGCGTGGCCGCGCAGCCATTTGCCGATAGCCACTTTTTGCTGGTTGCCGCCCGAGAGGCGCTGTAGTTTTTGATCAAGGCCGGCGCTGCGTACTCCCAGTCGATCCACTATATTTTGTGCCCAGCGGCGCGCCTTGCCGGCGTTGAACCATCCCCAGCGGGAAAAAGTGTTATCGGCGCTGACGCTGAGGTTCATGGGAATGGCTTCGTGAATAAAAATACCTTCCTTGCGGCGTTCCTCGGGGACCAGCGCCAGTCCTTGTCTGACCGCCATATGGGGAGGCCCTGGGCGCCAGGGTCGGCCTAATAGTTCTCCGTGGCTTATTTTCGCTGGGGAGGCGCCGAACAGGGCCTTGCATAGTTCGGTTTTACCCGCGCCGGCCAGGCCGGCGATCCCCAGGATTTCCCCTTTGCGCAGCGTCAGGGAGATGTCGCGCAGCAATGCCTGGTCATGCAGGCCTTCCACGCGCAGTAGGATCTCTTGGCCCGCCGGTGGTCGGGGGGGCGGGAAGATAGCGTCAAGGGAGTGACCGAGCATTTTTTCGATAATCTGGCCGCCGTTTAGGCCGGCCATGGCGCCGTCGCTGACTTGGCGACCGTCGCGCAGCACCGTTAGCCGGTCGCAGATTTCGGCCAACTCATGAATTCTATGGGAGATAAATACGACGCCGATGCCTTCGTCGCGTAGGCGTCTGGTGACGGCGAATAGTCGTTCGCTTTCCTGTTGGTCGAGGGGGGCGGTGGGCTCGTCGAGGATCAGGAAACGGCAATGGTGGGAGAGTGCCCGCGCCAGTAAAATGTGCTGTTTTTCCGCGAGGGTGCAGCGTTCGATGCGTTGGCGTACGTCAATGTGGACCTGGAGCTGAGCCAGCAGGGCGTTGGCCTGCCGGTAGAGTTGTGGCCAGTGGCAGAGCTGTCCGGCCTGGGCCAGGTGATCGAGCATGATATTTTCCCCTACGGTAAGGGTGGGGACCAGCGCGATGTCCACTTCTTGCTGCACCAGGTGGATACCCAGTTGTTTTGCCTGGCGTGGGGTGTGGATGTGTACCGTTTCGTCGTTGATCGTGATGTTGCCTTGGTAGCGTTCGTGAGTGCCGGAGAGGATGGCCATCAAGGTGGATTTGCCTGCGCCGTTGGCGCCGATCAGGGCGTGGATCGAGCCGCCATGCAGGGAGAAATCTACGTGGTCAAGTGCCTGGAATCCCGCGAAGGAGATGGAGATATTGCGCATTTCCAGTCGGGCCGGAAGAGTGGGGGGTTGTGTCGCCATGAGCGCGTTAGACTCTCTTTCAGACAATGATGGTTGGATGATCCGTTTTGGAAGGGATGAATCTTTCATGAAAGCGCTGGTTTGGCAATAACGGAAAAAGCATAAGCTACATAAAAATGTTCTTGACCCCTTCGGCGCGCTCTCCCTTGAACACGATGGCCTTGGGGGATCGGCGTGGGCGGGCCTAGCGCACCGAGGGGCGCTCGGTTGGCCGGGAAAACCACGGCCAATTCGACCCCATCGTCACGCTCTCCCTTGAACACGATGGCCTTGGGGGATCGGCGTGGGCGGGCCTAGCGCACCGAGGGGCGCTCGGTTGGCCGGGTGTTATAAAAGTAAAGGGGAGCTTTTGGCTCCCCTTTGGTGGGTCTGGTCGATAATCAGTCCGTGCGTTTTTCCAGAATATGAAAAGTGACGTCCACAACATCGTTTCTTATATGGGCGCGGTGCTCATCCATATGCGGCGCTTGCTGGTGCTGTTCGAGATGGCGAATACTTTTCCACTGCTCCAGCATAAAGATGGAGTCGGGAGCGGTTTTGCGCCACGGCACTTGCGCTTTATAGTCGGTCAGCAAAGTATATTCACTGCAGCCATCTTCGGCCAATACATTGGGCCGAAGGGCTTGGATGGCAGCTAAAACCGCTTCTCTTCGTCCCGGTTTCACTTTGATTTCTGCAATTACCGTGATCATCGATTCCTCAGTTTTTGGATGTTAATGTCGGTTCGACACTAGTTAACCAAAGACGCGTCCGAGATGCTCGCGATATTTTATAATGTCTTGCTCAATTTGCGGTTGCTTTATGACGTCGTTAAGGATAAACGTCGGTAGCGCGGACATGCCGAGAAACTGGTTGGCTTTGTGGAACGGTAGGTAAACGCCGTCCACGCCCACGCCGGTAAAAAACTGTTCCGCATCGGTGAACGCGTCCAACGGGGCATTCCAGGTTAACGACAGCATATAGTGGGTGCCCTGCAGCAGGCCGCCCGAGCCGTATTTTTTGCTGGCGTCCGAGCGGGTGCGCCCATCGCTGGCGTAGAGTCGGCCATGACCGGCGGTGAACACTTCGTCAATGTATTTTTTTAGGATCCAGGGTTGCCCCATCCACCATCCGGGCATTTGGTAGATTATCGTGTCCGCCCAGAGGTAATGGGTAATTTCCTGTTCGATGTCATAACCCTGATCCACTGCCGTGATGCGAACCTGGTGGCCGGCTTCGGAGAGGAAATCGGCCGCGACCTTGGTGAGGGTGTTATTGAGGGCGCCCTGTGAGTGGGCGAATTTTTTACCTGCGTTAATAATGAATATCTTTTGCATGTGGTCCCGCCTTTAATTGATTACCAGCTAGTCTAGTCTTCGCTCCGCTGAGGAAACAGTCCCCGCGCCGCAGAACATTTTTGCGTCTGGCGCAATAAACCCTGGTGATTAACCCCTGTGACAGCCGGGGGGCGGATAAGGTAGTATCATGGGCTATTAACACCAACCAAAGGGCGTGGCTATGCATCAGACCACGCCGCGGTGAGAGGAAAGAATGATCAATGAGTGATTTGGCTCATGACGGTGCCGAACGCCTGGCGCTGCATAAATTTACCGAGAGCGCGTACCTGAACTATTCCATGTACGTCATTATGGATCGGGCGCTGCCCTTTATTGGCGATGGTCTGAAACCGGTTCAACGGCGTATCGTCTATGCGATGTCCGAACTGGGGCTCAATGCCAACGCCAAGTATAAGAAATCCGCCCGTACCGTAGGTGACGTGTTAGGTAAATATCATCCCCATGGCGATAGTGCGTGTTATGAGGCGATGGTATTGATGGCCCAGCCTTTTTCCTATCGCTATCCGCTGGTGGATGGACAAGGGAACTGGGGGGCGCCAGACGATCCGAAGTCTTTTGCCGCCATGCGTTATACGGAATCCCGGCTGTCTAAATATGCGGAACTGCTGTTAGGCGAGTTGGGCCAGGGCACGGTGGATTATGCTCCTAATTTTGACGGTACGTTGCAGGAGCCGAAAACCCTGCCTGCGCGATTGCCCAATATTCTGTTGAACGGCACTACCGGCATCGCGGTAGGCATGGCGACGGATATACCGCCCCATAACATTGGTGAGATTGGCGCGGCGATAATTGCGTTATTGCAAAACCCCGCGACGCCTCTGGATGAACTGCTCAATTATGTTAAAGGGCCGGATTTTCCCACCGAGGCGGAAATTATTACCCCCAGCGAGGATATTCGTAAAATCTATCAGACCGGGCGTGGTTCGGTGCGCATGCGGGCCTTGTGGAAAATCGAGGACGGCGAGGCGGTGATTACCGCCTTGCCTCATCAGGTTTCCGGCGCCAAGGTGCTTGAGCAGATTGCCGCCCAGATGCGGGCGAAAAAGTTGCCGATGGTGGAAGATCTGCGCGATGAGTCCGATCATGAGAACCCGACCCGCCTGGTGGTGGTGCCGCGTTCCAATCGGGTGGATCTGGAGCAGGTGATGCACCATTTGTTCGCTACCACCGATTTGGAGCGCAGCTATCGCATTAACATGAACATGATTGGGCTGGATGCCCGCCCGTCGGTGAAAAACCTGCTGGAAATTCTCACCGAATGGTTAGTGTATCGCCGAGATACGGTACGGCGCCGCCTGAACTATCGGCTGGAAAAAATCCTGCGTCGCCTGCATATTCTGGAAGGGTTGCTGGTTGCCTATCTCAATCTTGATGAAGTGATTCATATTATTCGCACCGCGGATGAGCCGAAGCGGGACTTGATCGAGCGTTTTGCGCTGAGCGACACCCAGGCCGATGCTATTCTGGAGTTAAAACTGCGTCACCTCGCCAAACTTGAAGAGATGAAAATCCGTGGTGAACAGGCTGAGTTGGAAAAAGAGCGCGATAAGCTACAGGGGATTCTGGCGTCCGAACGTAAGCTGAGCAATTTGCTGAAAAAAGAAATCGAGGCGGATATCGCCACCTATGGCGATCCTCGTCGTTCGCCGCTGGTGGAGCGTGGTGAAGCAAAGGCATTGAGTGAGAACGAGTTGACGCCTTCGGAACCGGTGACTATCGTTCTTTCCACCATGGGCTGGGTGCGCAGTGCCAAAGGCCATGAGATCGACCCGAGCGCGTTGAATTACAAATCCGGCGATAATTTTCTGTCCTCCATCCGCGGTAAAAGCAATCAGCCGGTGGTGTTTATTGACTCCACCGGCCGCAGCTATGCGCTGGAACCGGCTACGCTGCCCTCCGCCAGGGGGCAGGGCGAGCCGCTAACCGGTAAATTGACGATGCCGCCGGGCGCGACGGTGGGGCAGATGCTTACCGCGGCTGACGATCAGAAATTATTGCTCGCTTCCGACGCTGGTTATGGTTTTGTTTGCACCTTTGATGATTTGGTCGCCCGCAACCGGGCCGGCAAGGCGATGCTGACGTTGCCGGAGAATGCGCGGGTCATGGCGCCGCTTTGGGTTCATGACGATATCGAGCAATTGCTGCTGGTGATAAGCGAGGCGGGGCGGTTGCTGTTGTTCCCGGTCGGCGATTTGCCGCAGTTGTCCAAGGGCAAGGGAAATAAGATTATTTCCATCTCCGCCGCGGATGCTGCCGCGGGGAACGATCGTTTGGCCTGGATGTTATTGCTGTCCAACCGGGCTTCGGTGACGTTATTTGTCGGTAAGCGCAAGCTGACGCTGCGTCCGGAAGAGCTACAGAAGTTCCGTGCTGAACGTGGCCGCAAGGGAACATTGTTGCCTCGTGGCCTGCAGCGTGTCGATCGGGTGGAAGTGGACGATCCGCTGGCGGTGATAAACGATGAAACGGTGCCGCCGGTTCAATAAGCAGCACGCCCGGGACCATCAGCGTTCCGGGCACCGTCTGGCCAGGGTAAAATCGACGCGCGATTTTGGTTAAGTGATATCCGCGCCGCATCGGGAATAACCGTGTATTTTGTTATTAAGCCGGTATACTAGCGGCGGCTGAGGGTTAAGAGGTTATTTATGTTAGCGATAATTCGTACCATTGTGGTGGTGCTGCTTTCTATTTGTATCTGCGTATTTGGTTTGATTTATTGTCTTTTCAGCCCTAGAAATCCCCGACACGTCGCCACCTTCGGCCGTATGTTTGGCCGGATGGCCCCGCTGCTGGGGCTGAAAGTTGAGCTTCGTTCTCCCTCCGCTCTCGTGACCCGGCAAAACTGTATTTATATTGCTAATCATCAAAACAATTATGACATGGTGACGGCGGCCAGCATGGTGCAGCCACGCACTGTCACCGTGGGGAAAAAAAGTCTGTTATGGATACCTTTTTTTGGCCAACTTTATTGGTTAACGGGTAATTTGCTGATCGATCGTGAGAACCGCTCTCGTGCCCATGGCACCATCTCTGAAATCGTCAGGCAGATCAAAAAGAAAAATGTTTCCATCTGGATGTTTCCCGAAGGCACCCGTAGCCGTGGACGTGGGCTGCTGCCATTTAAAATGGGGGCCTTTTACGCCGCCATCGCCGCCGGCGTGCCGGTGGTCCCGATTTGCGTGTCCAATACATCGAATAAAATTAGGCTTAACCGCTGGTCGAATGGCCTGGTGATCGTGGAGGTGTTGCCGCCGGTGGATACGACGCCTTATAGCCGCGATCGGGTGCGTGAGCTGGCTGAGCATTGTCGCGCCATCATGGCGGCCAGGCTGGTGGAGCTGGATGCGGAAGTGGCCAGGCGTGAGGGTGTGGCGCAAACTGGGCTTGAGCAGTAGTGGGGCTCACCCATCGATAAACGGGCGTCAGGTCGTAGCAGATTTTTAGGGTTTTTACGGAGCAGAAGCAGATATGTCACTCAGTCGACGTCAGTTTATTCAGGCATCGGGCATTGCGTTATGCGCCGGCACAATACCGCTGAGGGCACAGGCTAACGGCCAACCCACCGCCTTACCTATTCCTCCGCTGCTGGAATCACGTCGTGGTCAACCCCTATTCCTTACCCTGCAACCGGCGCACTGGGAGTTTATTCCCGGCCGGCGCGCCGCCACCTGGGGTATTAACGGGGGTTATCTTGGTCCGACCGTGCGGGTCTACAATGGCGACGACGTTAAGCTCATCTACAACAATCGGATCAATGAACCGGTATCCATGACCGTCAGTGGTTTGCAGGTGCCTGGGACCTTGATGGGCGGCGCGGCGCGCATGATGTCGGCCAACGTGGACTGGTCGCCCGTGATTCCGATTCGTCAGCCCGCGGCGACCTGCTGGTATCACGCAAATACGCCCAACCGCATGGCGCCCCATATTTATAATGGTCTGGCGGGGCTGTGGCTGGTGGAGGATGAGGTGAGCAAAAACTCCCCGCTGCCCAATCACTACGGGGTAGATGATTTTCCCGTGATTATCCAGGACAAACGGTTGGATAATTTTGGTACGCCAATCTATAACCCGCCGGCCAGCGGCGGGTTTGTTGGCGATACGTTGTTGACTAACGGCGCGCAAAGTCCCTATGTTGAAGTGTCGCGCGGCTGGGTGCGTTTACGGTTGCTCAACGCGTCAAACTCCCGCCGCTACCTGTTGCAATTAAGCGATGGGCGCAACATGCAGGTCGTGGCGGGCGATCAGGGCTTTTTACCGGCTCCGGTTCCGGTTAGCCTGCTCTCCTTGGCTCCCGGCGAGCGTCGCGAGATCCTGATTGATATGTCCAAAGGAGAGGAAGTCGACATTACCGCCGGGGTGGCCGCGGGGATTATGGATCGGGTGCGCGGTTTTTTTGAACCTTCCACCATACTGATTTCCACTGTGGTGTTAACCCTTAAACCTACCGGCCTGTTGCCGCTGGTCACCGATAATCTGCCGATGCGCCTGCTGTCGGATCAGTTTATCGATGGTAATATCAGCCGCACGCGTGAGCTTCGCCTTGGCAGCCGCCCGGAGATCAACGGCGCGATGTGGAGTATGAATCGCACGGATTTCGAAGCGCGGCAGGGCAGTTTTGAACGCTGGATTGTCCGTGCCTAGACGCCGCAATCATTTCATATACAGGGTGTGGCGTTTTTAGTTAAGCGGGTCAATGGCAACATGCCGCTACCGGAAGATCAGGGGTGGAAGGATACGGTATGGGTGGACACCGAGGTACAGCTTATGGTGTGGTTTCCCCAGGTGGCGAGCGATCATTTTCCATTTCTTTATTATAGCCAGACGTTGGAAATGGCCGATCGCGGTTCTACCGGCCAGTTTACCGTACGCGCCAGCTGAATAGGTGATTTGCGCCGGCGACCGGGTCCCCGGCGTGGCGAGCGGTTTAGGGTTTAACAAAATTTTCTGGATTCGGTCCTAGGCGCTTGCCGCTGTCGAGTTTAGCGATGGCGTCCAGTTCATTTTGTTCCAGCCGAAAGTCCAGCACCGCAAAATTCTTTTTAATCCGCGCCGGCGTAACCGATTTCGGGATCACAACCAAGCCGGAGTCGAGGTGCCAGCGAATGACGATCTGGGCCGGGCTCTTGCCATATTTCTCCGCTAGTGCGCGTATGACTTTCTGATCAAATACGCCCTTACCTCCCTGGGCCAGCGGACTCCAGGATTCGGTGTGAATATTATGGGCGGCGTTCCACTGCCGCAGTTCGCGCTGTTGCAGTAATGGATGCAGTTCAATCTGGTTAATGACGGGCGTGACGCCGGTTTCATCCAATAGCCGCTGCAGATGGGGTACATGGAAATTGCAAACGCCGATGCTTTTTGCCAGCCCCTCTTCCTTTAGCTTGACCATATCGCGCCACGCTTGGACATAGGTATTCTGGGAAGGGACCGGCCAGTGCATCAAATAGAGATCGACATATTCCAATTGCAACTTGTTTAAACTTTCCTCCAGGGCTTTAGGCGCCACGGTCTGATCGGCATTCCACAGCTTGGTGGTGATAAACAGCTCTTGTCGCTTAAGATCGGTCTGCTGCAGCGCCTCGCCCACGCCGGTTTCATTCTTATAGATGGCCGCGGTATCAATGGAACGGTAGCCAACGTTAAGCGCTTCACGGACCGCCGTCAAAACCTCCTGGTTGCTGGCTTGCCAAACGCCAAGCCCCAGCTGCGGCATGCTGTATCCATCGTTTAGAATTACGAAAGGTTGCGTCGTCATCTTGTCTCCTCGATATCCGTCCGCCGGCTGCTACCGGCTCCAATTCTACAGCTAGTAGTATAATAGATGCTGGTAAAGCGGTTGATGTAAAGTGCGCGTTCACACTTACTCGACGGGGTGTTTACGCGGCGTTCTTGACTTTGCGCCGGCGAAACAGCAGAAGTAGGGTGCCCAACAGGCCACTACACAGCAGCACCAGCGGCAATATCATCAGAATCATCATGACCTGATCCTCATGATGTTTCACCAGCGGCACATGGCTGATGGAAAAGCCCAGGGTGAGCAGGGTGCCTACCCATATCAGCGCGCTTGACCAATTAAACAATTGAAAGCGGGTGTTACTTAGCCCGGAGATACCGGCCATGGTCGGCAGGAGCGTACGGATAAACGCCAAGAAGCGGCCGACCAGCAGCGCCATCAACCCATGACGGTTAAACATTGCATAGGCACGCTGGTGGTAGTGGGCTGGCAGATGCAACAGCCAGCCCCTGACGATCCGCGTGTCACCCAGCCAACGTCCCTGCAAATAGCTGAACCAGCAGCCCAGGCTGGCTGCCACCGTCAGAATCACCAGTGTGGGGAAAAAAGCCATTACTCCTTTTGCAACCATGGCACCCGACAGTAATAGCAGGCTGTCGCCCGGTAAAAAAGAGGCGGGTAACAGCCCATTCTCCAGGAACAGCGTAATGAACATCACACAATAAACGGTCCCAATTACCCGTGGATTGGCCAATGCGGCAAAATCTTGTTGCCAAAGCGCGCGGACAATCTCATGTAATACGCTCATTTCAACCTGCTTCTCTTATTTTATTGACAGCTTAGCGCCAAAAATTTGGGCTGTCCCCGATCGCTGACGCAAATGAAAAATATTCTTTTTATTTTAGCCTCAATTACCGCGATCAGCGATTCTACCGCCCGTTGATGCGATCAAAGCCCGCGGCCAGATCGGCTATCAGATCGTCGACATTTTCCAGACCGACATGAATTCTCACCAGGGTGCCGGTGAAATCCACGCCGCCGGCGGGACGGATTGCCGCGATTTCCTCGGGTTGGTTAGCTAAAATCAGCGATTCGAAGCCACCCCAGGAGTACGCCATACTGAAATGCTGGAAATGATCAAGATACTGTTCCAGCTGTATTGGCGTCAGCCGTTGCTTTAATATAAAGGAGAATAAACCACTGGCACCGGTAAAATCACGCACAAAAAACGCATGACCTTTGCTATCTGGCAACGCAGGATGGTTCACCACCGCCACTTCTGGGCGCTGCGCCAGCCAATGGGCAACCCGCAGGCCGTTCTGCTCATGTTGCTTAAGGCGTACGCCCAGGGTACGCAGCCCGCGACCGGCCATATAGGCCGTATCGGCATCCACCATCTGCCCCATCAGATAGGATTGCTCGCGCAGCTGGTCCCAGCAGCGGGCGTTGGCTACCGCCGTACCCAACATCGCATCGGAATGGCCGATGATATATTTGGTTCCCGCCTGGATCGAAATATCCACGCCCAACGCGAGCGCCGGCAGCAAAATTCCCGCCGCCCAAGTATTATCCAACATTATGACAATTTCAGGATTGATCGCGCGTACGGCTTTTACTATCGCCGGGATATCTTGGACTTCCATCGTGATCGAACCGGGCGATTCCAGGAACACCACTTTGGTATTATCCTGAATCAGCGCCGCGATCCCCGCGCCTATCAACGGATCAAACCATGTGGTGACCACGTTCAGCTTGCCCAGAATGTGACGACAAAAATCCGTGGTGGGTTCATATACTGAACCGGTGACCAGGATATGATCCCCGGCTCCGACAAAAGATAGAATCGCATTGGTAACGGCCGCGGCGCCGCAGGGATAGAGTGCGCAACCGGCCCCGCCTTCCAGTTCCACCATGGCTTGCTGGAAGGAGAAATGGGTTAAGGTGCCGCGTCGCCCGTAGAATAATTCGCCGTGGGCCCGTTGGGCGGTGGCTTGTTTTTTCGCCTGGACCGAATCGAAAACTATTGAGGAAGCCCGTTGGATAACCGCATTGACTGAACCCTGAGTGTATTTTTTATCCCTGCCGGCGGTGATCAATGTGGTTTCTATTTTTTTTTTCGTCATTATTTACGCTAAGCCTTTTACTCTATGTATTTGCTATGAAGTTCCCTGGGCCCCGGGCGCGTCACGCCAATGGACTATGCTACGTTAGCATGAATGTGCGCAAACGGCAGGCGTTTTGCTGGTAGTGCAATGATTGGTCATAAAATTAATTAAACCGTTACGAGAGTCGAAACAATCTTGACCGGAGTACAAATAATAATGAGAACCACTATCAATTCCCGTCCTGTTTGTTATCATTCTCCCAGGCTTATTTTTCTGTAAGAATCAGGTGGAGGCACGGCGTGAAGATGGTTGTTTTAAAACTTGTTCAGGCGTTTTTGCACCCGGCGCTTGGACGTTTGGTTAAGGTGTCCGTTTTGCTGCGCAGGGTGATAACGGCAATGTTGTTGGTGGCTGGACTGGCCGGTATATCCGTTGCCGCACCCGCCGCCTCCGTCCCGCAAGGTGATAACGCACCGCAAATTTTGCCGCAGGCTCTGCCCGCCACTCCGGGGCAACAGCAGTTGGCGCAAATGGATTTATCGGTCCTGGGAATGTACCAGCATGCTGATGTCGTGGTGAAAACCGTTATGATCGGTCTATTGGTTGCCTCCATCATTACCTGGACGCTGTTTTTCGGCAAAAGCGCGGAAATAATGTCGGCCAAACGCCGTCTGCGTCGCGAGCTGGAAGAACTAAAGGATGTGCGAAGCCTGGATGAGGCACTTGCCGCCTCGGCTGCTTTTTCCCGCGACAGCATTGGCGGACGTCTATTGTCCCAGACGCAGAATGAACTGGAGTTGTCCGCCGAGTCGTCCGACAATAATGGCATTAAGGAGCGCGCGGCATTTCGCCTGGAACGCAGCGTCGCGGCAACCAGCCGCGCTATGGGCAAAGGCAATGGTTTTCTGGCGACTATCGGTGCCATTTCACCCTTCATCGGACTCTTTGGGACGGTATGGGGCATCATGAATAGCTTTATCGGCATTGCCCACACTCAGACCACCAACCTGGCGGTAGTGGCTCCCGGTATTGCCGAGGCACTGCTGGCCACCGCTATCGGTCTGTTCGCGGCGATTCCCGCCGTAGTGATTTATAATATCTTTGCTCGAAGCATTGCTGGTTACAAGGCCATGGTCGGCGATTGCGCCGCGCAGGTGTTGCTATTGCTGAGCCGCGATCTGGATCTTGCCGCCAGCGCCGATAACCGCCCGGCACAAGGCGTTGCTAAATATCGGATAGGCTGAAAGATGGCAATGCACTTTAACGAGGATATCGACAGCGACAGCGAAATGCATGACATCAACGTGACGCCGTTCATCGATGTGATGCTGGTACTGCTCATTATTTTTATGGTGGCGGCTCCTCTGGCGACGGTGGATATTCGGGTGGATCTGCCCAACTCTTCCGCTCCCGCGCAGCCGCGGCCGGATAAACCCTTATATCTGTCGGTAAAAGGCGATAAGCAGTTGTTCATCGGCGAGCAGCCTATTACGTTGCAAACGTTGGCTGAGACGCTTAATCAGCAGACCCAGGGCAATAAAGACACGACCATTTTTTTCCAGGCCGATAAAACAGTGGATTACGAAACGTTGATGTCGGTGATGGATAATCTGCGCAAGGCGGGTTATTTCAAAGTCGGTCTGGTCGGCGTGGAGCACTCAGGGCAAAATTAAATGGGGTCGCGGCAGCCAGAGGGCGGGCGGTATCGCGTCATGGTTCGTGCGTGTCGCCTCATCCCCGACCCGCAATCGGGGGACGTCTACCTGCCAATGCGGGTCTCGGGCTGGGCTGGTTTTGGGGGTTAACCTAAATGGTTGCCGCCGGTAACGCCATGCACTTCCGCGGTGACATAACTGGATTCCTGCGAGGCCAGATAGACATAGATCGGCGCCAGTTCCGCCGGCTGGCCGGCACGGCCCAGCGGCGTTTGTGATCCGAATGAAGGCACTGCGTCAGAGGGTTGTCCGCCGGTGACCTGCAGTACGGTCCAAATAGGGCCTGGCGCCACGCAGTTAACCCTGATGCCCTTGGCCGCGACCTGTTTTGCCAGCGCCCTGGTATAGGTCAATATAGCCGCTTTAGTGGCCGCGTAGTCCAATAAGGAGGGACTGGGCTGGTAGGCCTGTATGGAGGAGGTGGTGATAATCGAGGCGCCAGCGGGCAGAAACGGCAACGCGGCCTTGGTCATCCAGAATAATGCAAAGACGTTTGTTTCAAAGGTCTTCCGAAACTGATCTGTGGTCAGATCGGCGATATCTTCCACTGCAACCTGTTTGCCGGCCACCAGCGCCAGAATATCAAGTCCGCCCAAATGGTTCACGGCATCTTGCACCACTTTCACATTCACCGATTCATCACTTAAATCCCCGGGAAGAAGGACAACTTTTCTTCCCGCCTCTTTCACCAGTTCGGCTACCTGGTCAGCGTCTTTTTGTTCATCGGGATGATAGGAGAGGGCAATATCCGCGCCTTCACGGGCATACGCAATGGCGGCTGCTCGCCCGATACCGGAATCTGCACCGGTGATCAATGCCTTACGCCCGGTAAGCCGCCCGCTTCCCCGATACGTCGTTTCACCACAATCCGGGACCGGCGTCATTTCTGATTGCAATCCCGGGGCGGTTTGGACCTGTTTGGGAAACTCGTCCCGCGTATATTGGGTCACGGGGTTGCGCATCGTATATTGATCAAAATCGGCCATTATTGTCTCCCTTTATTTATTGACTCACTCTACAAGGGATAAGCCTAGTCGATTTCCCTGATTTGTCTAATAATGATTAAATGTAATAATTATTTATTCTTAATAAAAACATTAAGATATAGATATGATCGTAAAATCATATCTAAATATATTAATATTCAATTTATTTTAATGATATTTAGAAATCGAATGTTCGGTTGTGTGGTAATAGCGTATCAGCGCATGGCTTAAAGCGAGTATCTACCTTCCTGAGCCCTACTATCGCCGCGTTCTTCCACGTTATCTTCCTTTAAAGCGGAATATAGTGGACAGCGAAAACTCTGGATAAACTGCAGATTATTATCCTGCCAACGTGTAATGGATATTCGCCGCTGATTATTGAATTCCCCTTCCGGACATCGACATGATGGCACCAAATCGCGACGCCTGCCACCCAGATAGGCATATTCCCTTGAATACCCGTTGGACAGCGTGTCGATCCGCCCCATTCCGGCTCCGTGCCGGTCAAGGGCGGCTTCCTCGTCGGCAACGTCCTCGACGGTGCTCCCCGTCGCGGCCATAACCAACCGGGAGCTGTCATCCTCGGTGACAACGGTAAGATTGCCTTCCGCATCTTCATAAATAACACAAAAATCGCCCTTTAACAGCTCGATGATTTTCATTCCATAACGCTTTATCGCCAGGCATATTATTTCCTCGCTAATCAAGTGGCCAGCGGAAGGGTAATAGCTGAATAATAGGTAATTTAACAACGGTAGATTGTCAATGTGTCCAATGATATGCCAAGATTCATCCTCTTGGCTAAAAAATTTATAAGGAGTATTTTCTCCGACCAGTAAATGTCCCTGACGAAGCGCATACAATTGGTCATGGGATTGTTTCGAGATGGTTAAGATATTATTCCCTTGATTAAGAATGACACAAAAACGATTGCTCATATATCCTCTTGTGGCGATTTGTAATGGGATTAACTTTATGAAAAACGTAACGTATAGACAATACACTTTAAATGAAAGCATATAAAGCTGACGTAAAGTATAGCTATTGACCTAGACTTTAGTATAGGTTGTTTCGGCTTTTTCTAGCTGATACCATGAATTGTCTTTAAGTTTTTAAGAAACGGAAGATTTCAATTAATAATGGATGAAGGTGGTGTATGTTTAATTTAATCAGTGTTAAACACCAGGATATTATCAGTGATAAGCTCGATGAGTTATATTTTTTAAGGAAAAAAACCTTTAAGGACCGCCTTGATTGGCAAGTATCTTGCGTTGGTAATCGGGAATTTGATCAATATGATAATGTAAATACTGATTATTTACTAGGTTGTTATAACGGTCATATTGTTTGCAGTAATCGGTTTATCAGTATGAACTATCCTAATATGATAACCGGTCCCTTTAAAGCGTTTTTTGATTACCAGGCACCTGAGGATGAAACGTTGCTTGAATCCAGCCGTTTTTTTGTCGATAAAGCACGCGTAAAGCAGTTAACCAATACTAAATTACCCTTTTGTCACCTGTTATTTCTCGGTATGGTAAATTATGCGCGAGCGCTTAATAAAAGTGCGATAATGACGGTATGCAGTAAAGGGATGTATACCATCTTGAAACGAAGTGGTTGGAATATTGTTATCGAGAGTATAGGTTCATCTGAAAGGCAAGAGCCGGTCTATTTGCTACGGCTTGGGGTGGATGAAGAAAGTCAGGACGCTCTGATAAGGTATGTCCGCCGATATCATTATTGCGAAAGCGTTTATCTAAAAAAATGGCCGCTCTATCTTTAGCCTTATCGTATGCCGCCATCAATATTTAATGACCGTAACTTTTAGAACGACAGTCGTGGTTATGTCTAAACACTATTCTTATCATCATGTTATGATAAGCGCGCATGGCGCTGACAGGAGCAAAACGTTTGGCCTAGGTCTATGTGGCTGATCTAGGCTAATCACGTTAACCGCGGCAACTCCTTATCCATAACGCTAGAATAACCACAGGCCAAACGCTTGTGCTAGGGTAAGCTTGGCGAAGGCGGATCATGCTTGGTTCCCACATTTTCAATATGGCGTAGCAGGGGGTTTCGGCCATGCCCATGACGTTTTATTATAGCTATATCCCCATGGATTTTCCCTCTGCCTATCCCAAAGATTACACCGGTTCACGTATAATGAGAATTGGCGAACGTTACGCATAAAAGAAGGCGCGGCGGTTATTAATCCGCAACTGGCTTTAGACGTGCTTAAACGTAATTATTTTTTTTGCATGCATAAGCACGCACCTAAATCGCATATTTTTATTATAACACCGACTTTCCGTAACTTATGGATAATGTTGGCATTCCAACGTTATTCTGCTGTATTCGCTTAACTAGCGGCTAATCAGGCACGTTCATTTAAAAAATCATTGATAGTGGCGAAATATCCACGAGCTTAACATCACGATACCCGCCATCCTTCGCGCCGTAGGTACGTTGCCTGCGCGCGTTTACCCGAATCATTTACTTGAATAAGTTCATGGGAATGCTTTTGCTTGGCGCCTTCCTGCAACTCGAATTGTTTATGGTGTATTAGCATAATTCATTTTATAAATTAGGTTAATTTTAAGTTACTATATAATGATTTAATCAATAACATTGACAACACAAGTCTAAAATAAAAATAATAAATAAAGTAGTAATAATACTACTGTGGTAAGAGTGCGCCATTATTATTTTTAATTTTCAACCACTATTAATAATGTTAACACTTCCTGTGTTTAACCACGAGGGGGCGAAAAAATAAACATTAAACAATTATCGCAGTGTATACTCCTAGAGGATAGATTTTGCGTTGTAGAAAGGCGGCAAACAAGGGCATCCTATGGCTGTCTTAGCCGGTATGTGACGCGGGACACCGCACATAGCCTGACGACCCATTAAAGTTTAAGCTGCGGAGAGGTGGCCAGCGAGTGGATCCGGCGCTCACTCCGGTCGATGTACGTGTGTAGCCTGCGCGCCCGCGGTTTGAAGGCTAAGGGGCAAAATGTATAAAATAAATACCATGGGGATTAGCATATATGGATGCCCCGCTAATCTTTTTCTTCAAGCCAGGGGTTATGAGTAGGGAACGTAGCATGCCCACCACAATGAAAAACAGAATCCTGGCCTTCATAGCCGAAAAGCATCGCTCGCTATTTTGGGTCGTGATCCCTTTGTGCTGTTTTATTTTTTCCATTGGCATCATCAGTCTTTTCGCACAACAAATGCTGAAAAATCGTGCTGTACACGAGGTCGATAATACTATTGAGTTTATTGATATTGTGTTGAGCGATGCCAATGACACTGCGTCCGAGGCCTTGACTCTTTTGGGGCGGCCCTGTGGTGCGGTTGTGGATCAGTTGCGGATGATGGGCATGAAGCATTCGCTGGTGCGCACGGTGAACTTGATATATCAGGGCCGTGTGTATTGCGCCCCCATCCCGTTGCCGCAACCTATTGAGACAGTACGCCACGAGACGCCGCCTCAGACGCGGGTACCAGAAATAGGGTTTCGTACCGGAACCGCGCTGTTCCCCGGCCAGGCGGTAATCGTCCTATATAAAAACCAGGGGGACGGTGGCGTGGCGGTGGTGGTTGACACGCAATACATGCTCTATCTATTAAATTTTGTCGATGTTAATAATAATACTAATATGACGATAAAGGATTTATATCTGACATCGACCGGCAAGCTGATGCCCACCTCTTCGAGGCTAAAAAGCTTTATTTCGGTTAGCCGCAGTTCTGCGACATATCCTTACCAAATCCATATTAGCATCTCTTTCCGGCAATTCCTGCAATATCTGACCAACACCTATGGATTGGTCATGATGCTGTCGGTAATCGTTTGTGTTGTAATGTCATTGCTGATTCGCAAATGGCTTAAGGCCGCAAGTTCTATTCGCTCCAATATGGCGCTGGCGCTCAAACGCAATGAGTTCGAGCCTTACTTCCAGCCGGTGATGGATGCCACCAACAATACCTGTGTCGGCGTGGAAATCTTGACCCGCTGGCAGCATCCCGCCGACGGCTCGGTTTCGCCCGATGTATTTATTCCTTTGGCGGAGGAGTCAGGGCTTATCATTCCTCTAACCCAGCAGCTGATGCAACGGGTAGCGACGGTGCTTTCTACTAGCCCGGTGCAGCTATTGGATTTTTTTTACGTGGCGATCAATATTTCGGCTGTGCATCTTTCCGATCTGCGCATCGTCGCGGATTGCGAAGCATTTCTCGCTGCCGTGCAGGCTAAAAATATTAAGCTGGTATTGGAGTTGACCGAACGACAGCTTATAGAGATTAACGATACTACCCTTAGCGTAATGAATGCCTTGCAGCGGTTGGGCATTGGGATTGCTATCGATGACTTTGGTACTGGCTACTCGGGGCTCGCCTACCTCAGCAAATTGAAAATCGATTTCCTTAAAATTGACCAGTCGTTCGTGGCGATGATTGAAGAAGAGACGACCACCCGGATTATTGTTGACGTCGTGATAGATTTGGCTAATAAGCTCAATATGAAACTGATTGCCGAAGGTGTGGAGAATGTGCGTCAAAGAGATTACCTGTTGGCTAAGTGTGTCGCGTACCAACAAGGCTACTATTTTGCCAGACCGATGCCGATGAGCCAATTTACTTATTATTTCAACCAACAGTAGGGCTCAGGCCCTGGCTGTGACTGCGGCCGTCCGCCCCTATCTGCCCACCTTAGCCATAGCAGCCTTTACCACGAATTCCTTGTCTTTAGCCGGATGGACGTCGACGAAAAAAACAGGATAAAGACTTTGACAAAAAAATAACATTTTCTATTATTCATTAACCTTGATAAATATGTTATTTTTATTATTACCAGATTATTTAGTTTGAGCGTGCTTCCCTTTGCGTTAAGATATCGATATGACAAAATAATGTGCTTGATTAGCTTCGTCCCCCAGACCGACTTGAACCAAAAGAATTGCGGAGCCGTAATTCGAAATCGTATTAATAATTAAATATGAAATTAAATTTTCGTATGGTTAACTTATTGATAAACGCGTGAATGCCGTCATACACTGTCTGACTATTAGAGGTATCGATAAAAATAACCCTGAGTTAATTAGATTTTTCTTTTAAAAAAACGTAAGAGGAGTATTTTATGGTTTTATGCACATTTCTCACCAGATGGACGCCCTAAGCGTTAATTATGCATAACTGAGTTTTTTATCAATAATAATTAACATGATAATCGTATTAGTATAATAAAAACTATTAGCTTGGTTTGTAAATTAACAGATGCCCATCATGATACCGAAATAAAACGGTAATGAGCCTTGTTGGTTTTTATACCGTTTATTAACGCGATAACCGAGCCTTGCATGGGTAGTCTTATAAGGAGAATAGATGATGGATACTCAACAACACTACGTAGAAATTAAAACAACAACCGATGAAAACATCAAGTTATCTATAAGGATCCATCGTGGCTCTGATAAAAGCGCCCCGGTCCCCCGTCCGACGATCCTGCTATGCCATGGATTTTGCTGTATTCAGGATGTACTGCTGCCTGGTTTTGTCCGGCACTTTGTTGATGCGGGTTATATCGCCGTGACCTTTGACTATCGGGGTTACGGTGATAGCGAGGGGGAAATAGGCCGTATCGTGCCCGAAGAACAGATTGACGATATTATTACCGTATTTGACTGGTGTAAAATTCAGCCCGACATTGACCCCCGGCGCATCGCGCTATGGGGGACCTCACTTGGCGGATGTCATGTAGTTGAGGTCGCCGCGCGTCGAGCGGAGGTGAAATGTATCATCAGCCAGTTAGCCTTCGCCGATGGGGAGCAACTGGTTACCGGCGATATGGGCACTGAGGAAAAACGGCGTTTTATGGCGACCATGGCGCGCATGGCCGCCAAGAAAAAACAGTCTAATCGGGAGCTGTTCGTGCCCATCGTCAAAGTGATGACCGATGAAGAATCACGGGTTTTCTTCGACCGGCAGATGAAGACATTTACCGCCTTGGCGATAAAAATCCCTTACCTGACGGTCTGGGAAGCGATTGGGTATAAACCGATAAACGCTGCCGCCCGGGTGACCCAACCGACATTGATGGTGTTTGCCGAGCAGGATAAGGTCATTCCGCTGGATTACGGGCTGGCGCTCTACAATGAAATTGGCGCTGAAAAAAAATGTCATATTCAGCCGGGTGCCCGACATTATGATATTTTTACCGGCAAACATCTCAACCAGGTTGCCGATTGCCAGATTGACTGGCTACGGAAATTTCTCTGAATGGTCAGGCTACAGGCGGGCGGCAAATAGCTAAGCGGCCCGCGTCCATATTGACCCGGCCAGAGGCTTACCTCAGGCGAAGGCCGTATTGTTAAAACAGGTTGTTGAGAACGGATACTTCCAGTGGTTTAACCGTCAGATCGGCGAGCCCGTCGACCAGCGCCTTTAGGTGTGGCGTCTTGCCATGCTTTTCCAGAATCTCCTTACTAGCCCAATGTTCAACAAAAATAAAATGATCTGGGCGCGCCTGATCCTGATGCAGGTTATATTTCAGGCAGCCCTGTTCCTTGCGTGTCGCTTCGATACAGGGTTTAACCACGGCCTTGATGGCTTCGGCGCTACCTGGTTTCCCTTCGATTACCGCAACAACATGTAGATCGGTAGACATGGAATTCTCCAAAATGATTTATGTGATAAGTTACATTTAGGTAATAGCTTGCTTTAATCATAACGGGCTTTCACCAAAAAAACACAACATAAGGATGTCACTATGGCCGGAACCAGTCTACTCGCACTGCTAGATGATATTGCCTCGATACTGGACGATGTGGCGGCCATGAGCAAGGTGGCGGCGCGGAAAACCGCCAGCGTGCTTAGCGATGACTTGGCCCTGAACGCCGAGCAGGTCTCGGGGGTAAAGGCCGATCGCGAATTGCCGGTGGTCTGGAAAGTGGCGCGGGGCTCGTTAGTCAACAAGGCGATCCTGGTGCCGCTGGCGCTGGCCATCAGCGCATTTATTCCATGGGCCATTCAGCCATTATTGATGTTGGGCGGCGGTTATCTTTGCTACGAGGGCGTTGAGAAGCTGATCGAGAGTTGGCGGCGCTATAAACTGAAAGTGGGAACGCGTGGCCTGCCGCTGAATAACGTTGCGGCTAAAATCGAAAAACCACAGCCGCGTAACAGCGTAGCGGAGGTCCCTAACGACGCAGATGTCGTCGCGTTGGAGGATAAAAAAGTAAAAGGCGCGGTACGCACTGATTTTATTCTGTCGGCGGAAATCATCGTTATCTCGTTAGGCATCGTGGCCGGCACGCCGTTGCTTACGCAGGTGGCGGTCATGGTGCTGATCGCGGTGGCTATGACCGTTGGGGTCTATGGTGTCGTCGCGGCCATCGTCAAACTGGATGACCTTGGCTTATATCTGAGCAAACTCCAGGGCCCGGGATCGGCGTATGGCTTGCTGCGCGCCCTTGGGCGAGGCGTGGTAAACGCCGCGCCGGTATTAATGAAGGCCTTATCGGCGATTGGGACGATTGCCATGTTTCTGGTGGGCGGAGGCATTCTGGCCCACGGCCTGCCATGGGTCCACGGCCTGATTGATCGTATGGGCGGCAACCGCCCAGGCATTGGCGGCACCCTGGTGAACGGTGGTACCGATATGGTATTGGGGCTGGTGGCGGGTGCCTTGGTGGTGGTGGTGGTCAGCGTGACGATGAAAGCGATGGTAAGTCACACTCATAGCCTGCCGATTAATTATCCGTGGTCCGTGGCTATAAGAATATCATTATAGCCACGCCGCGAAGCCCTATTTTTTATCGCCTTAATAAGGGGCTATCACTGCGCCATGATTTATATCGCCTGTCACAATGAGGATTTCCTTCATTGATATTGTATCAAGGTGTGAATATGGCTTGTCAGAATGACGTGAGGAACTAGCCTTAATATTATCGCCTGCTTATTTATTAATTGTATATATCCTTAATTCAAGTTGCAGGAAGGCGGCAAACGAGCGCATTCCGATGAGCTTACACAAAAAAGTGATTCGGTTAAACGAGTGCCGGCAACGCACCTGCGGCTCGAAGCATGATGGGTATATGGGTATAAATGAGTAGTCGATGGATTTAACCAAGACACTTTCGAGTCAGTGAATAGGCTGAAATTCAGTATGGCGTCATGCGATCTATTGTGGTTTGACGGGGTTATTTCTGCCTTGAGAAAGATTTTTATTGCAGTATTGGAGGTCATAATATGACAGCACATCGTGGTGGCGCGGGAAATTTCGCCGAAGATCGTGAAAAAGCATCCAGAGCAGGTAAAAAAGGGGGCCAGCGCAGCGGCGGCAATTTTAAACATGATCCGCAGCGCGCCGCCGAAGCCGGTGAAAAAGGGGGGCGCAATAGCCGAGGCGGCGGCAGAAAAGCCGGGGAATAGCACTGGCTTTAGCGTGTATGGTCAGTCACGGTTTGGGGGCCAAATTCCATCACCACATAATCGACAAAGCTACGCAATTTCGGCGTTAAATAATGATGCGCCGGAAAAAGAATATGCAATGGCCGGGACGGTGACTCGTATTCCGGCAAGACTCGCAGAAGCTGGCCGCAGGCCAGGTAAGGGCGCATGACCACTTCCGCGCCAAGTATTATGCCGCCGTCGTTCAGGGCGGCGGTCAATAGGGCGGAAATGTCGTTAATTTGCAATTGACTGTCGATGGCGATGGATTGTTCCTTACCTTGTTTGCTAAAACGCCATTCACGCACGCTAGGACGCGACCAGTAGCGATAACCCAGACAGTCATGGTGGGATAAATCGCTAACCTGCTCGGGAGTGCCCTTGCGGGCAAGATAACCGGGCGACGCGCAGGCTAGCAGCCGATAGGGTGCCAGTTCACGGGCAATCAGGCTGGAATCCTTGAGCGTGCCGATGCGGATTACCGCCTCATATCCTTCATCCACTACGTCCGTGATGCGGTCGGTGAGGGTTAAATCTACCCTAACTTGGGGATAAGCGCGTTGATAGCGGTTGATCATCGGCGTGAGGGCATAGGCTCCGAAGGATACCGGCGCGGTAATGCGCAGTGTACCGCGAGGTTCAACGCTCAGTTGCCGGGTAACCGCTTCTGCCAATTCCGCCTCGGCCAGGACTATTTTGCAACGTTGATAAAAGACAGTGCCGATTTCGGTCAGGCTTTGCCGGCGGGTGGTACGGTTCAATAACCGCGCCCCAAGTCTATTTTCCAGGAATACAAGATGCTTGCCGACCATTTGCGCGGAAATATCCAGCGCACGGGCGGCAGCGGCCAACGATCCGCAGTCGGCCACCTTAATAAACACCGCCATGCTTTCCAGTCGATCCATCCCACACCTCTTTTGATTCACAACTCATGGTTTTTATATTAACCATAATTCGCTTATTTATCACTGATTGGTTGTTAATGTAGGATGGGCCGGTGCCAAATCGGCACCTTGATCAACCGGAGTAGAATATTATGAAAATTGGCATCATCGGTGCGGGATTTATCGGGCGAGCTATTGCAAAATTGGCGCTCGCGAGCGGACATGAGGTGATGGTGAGTAATTCCCGTGGCCCGCAGACCTTGCTGAGCCTGGTGGCGTCCTTAGGGTGCTTAACCGGTACCTCCTTGCAGGCGGCACAGTTCGGTGAGGTGGTCGTGGTAGCGGTGCCGTTTGGCCACTATCGGGAAATTCCCGTGGCGCCATTGGCAGGTAAAGTCGTCCTGGATGCCAATAACTATTACTCCGAGCGCGATGGACATATCGCCGAATTGGATCTTTCATTGACCACCACCAGCGAACTGCTGGCACGACACCTGAACGGCGCTAGGGTGGTCAAGGCATTTAACTCGATTCGGGTCAACGACCTTGAACATGATGGTCGGCCCGCTGGGGCGTCCGACCGGCGCGCGTTGCCCATCTGTGGGGATGATGCCGCGGCAAAAGCGCTGGCGGCGGAATTGACTGAACAATTCGGATTTGACGTAGTGGATGCCGGGTCCTTGGCTGAGGGATGGCGTTTCCAGCGTGGCCAGCCGATGTATTGCGAACGTTTTGATAGCGCCGGGCTAAAAAAAGCGCTAAGTAACCCTGACGAGAAGCATGTTTTGCGATAAAAAATGCGGTAATCTCCTTTCCCTTGCAATTAATGATTGTTGACCCGTTATGGCGGGGAAGCCGGCACGTATCAATCGAGGGAAAAGAGTGAAACCACAGCGGGAATTACAACGCGGCCTTAAAGCACGGCATATCGAGCTGATAGCCTTGGGCGGAACCATTGGCGTCGGGCTGTTCATGGGGGCGGCCAGTACCCTCCAATGGGCTGGGCCGTCGGTATTGCTGGCGTATATCATCGCCGGGCTGTTTGTGTTTTTTATTATGCGCTCGATGGGCGAGATGCTTTATTTAGAGCCGGTGGCGGGTTCCTTTGCCGTGTATGCCCATCGGTATATGAGCCCATTTTATGGGTACCTTACCGCCTGGAGTTACTGGTTTATGTGGATGGCGGTAGGGATTTCAGAGATCACCGCCATCGGGGTCTATGTCCAGTATTGGTTTCCCGAGTTACCCCAATGGATCCCGGCGCTGGTCGCCGTGGGGCTGGTCGCGCTGGCCAATTTGGCGGCGGTTCGCCTCTATGGCGAAATTGAGTTTTGGTTTGCCATGATCAAAATCACCACCATTGTGGTGATGATCGTGGTTGGACTGGGCATTATATTCTTTGGCATCGGTAACCATGGCCATGCGGTCGGCTTGGGCAATCTGACCGCGCATGGCGGCTTTTTTGCCGGCGGGTGGCGGGGGCTGTTATTTGCATTATGTATTGTGGTCGCCTCCTATCAAGGGGTCGAGCTGGTCGGTATTACCGCGGGCGAGGCGACAAATCCACAGGTTACCCTCAGACGCGCCATCAGCAATATTTTGTGGCGTATCCTGATTTTTTACGTCGGCGCGATCTTTGTCATCGTCACGATCTTCCCCTGGAACCAAATTGACCACGGTGGTAGCCCCTTTGTGCTGACCTTCGCCAAAATAGGCATTACGGCGGCGGCCGGTATTAT